>NZ_BCUS01000001.1 GCF_001591345.1 Variovorax boronicumulans NBRC 103145
GCCGGCGTGACGGCGCTGGCGACCGCCACGGCCGCCGCCGCGCTGGCGGTGCGGCTCTGGCCGCGCCAGGCAACGTAGTCGCATCAGCCGCGGGCTAAAGCCCGCCTCCCCAGTCCGGTGCACCCGGACTGGCACGTCGCTTGCATAACCTGACCAGTTGCTCTGATTGATTGGTCAAATTCATGCACGTCCGCGTTGCCTGCCGTCTGTCGATGGAAACCAGCGCCCCCGCAGGCCCGGCGGAGGCGCGTTTCGCATGAACGCGCCCGCGCTGCTGGACAACGCACGGCTGCCGCGCTGGCTGCTGCCCGCCGACTGGCCGCAGCGCCACGGAGTGCCCGAACTCGCACGCATCGGCATCGAAGCCGGCCGCGTCCGCTCGGTGCAGCCCGCGAGGGACATCACGCCGGGCGCCGGCTGGGACCTCGCCGGCACGCTCGCCCTCCCCGCCTTCGTCGACGCGCACACGCACCTGGACAAGGCATTCACGCTGGCGCGCATGCAAAAGGTGCAGCCCGGCCTGCTCGGCGCAATCGACGCGATGCTGGCCGACCGCGTGCACTGGACGCCCGCCGACGTGCGCGAGCGTGCGTCGCGCGGCCTGCAATGGGCCTGGGCATGCGGCACCGCCCATGTGCGCACGCACGTCGACTGGTGGGAGCCCGATGCGCTGCCCACGGCCTGGCCCGTCATGGCCGAGCTGGCGCAGGAATGGGCCGGCCGGGTGCGGCTGGAGCAGGTCGCCCTCATCAAGCTGCCCCTGTTCGAAGACGCGTCGCAGGCGCTGCGCCTGGCGCGGCTGGTGAAGGCCACCGGACCGCACGCATTGCTCGGCGGCTTCGTTCACTCCACCAATTGGAGCGAGAACGCGCTGCGCAACCTGCTGCTGGCGGCGCAGGCCTGCGAGCTCGACATCGACCTGCACGTGGACGAGGAACTCGACGCCTCGGCCGTGGGCCTGCAGACCACCGCGCGCCTGCTGCGCGAGATCGGCTACGAAGGCCGCGTGGTCTGCGGCCACCTCTGCGCGCTGGCGGCCCAGCCCGAGGCGCAGGCCTTCGCCACGCTGGACGCCGTGGCACGCGCGCCGATCACCGTGGTGTCGCTGCCCGCGACCAACCTGCTGCTACAGGACGCCGTCACCGGGCGCACGCCGCGCCAGCGCGGCATCACGCTGGTCAAGGAAGCGCATGCGCGCGGCATTCCATTGCTGTTCGCGAGCGACAACGTGCAAGACCCGTTCTGCCGGCTCGGCAGCTTCGACCCCGTCGAGGCGCTGGGCACCGCTGCGCTGGTGGCACAGCTCGACGACCCCTTCGACACCTGGTCGCAGGCGCTGTGCCGCAGCGACTGGCTGGAACGCGCGCCCGCCACGACGACGCCCACGCTGGTCGGCGCGAAAGCCGACCTGGTGCTGTTCACGCAGGCCGACCGCCACGGCTGGCCCTCGCGCAGTGCCACCCGCGTGGTGCTGCGCGACGGCCGCGTGACGCACGGCGATGCATCGCCTTTCTTCCCTGAATAAAGAACAAGCAAGGACCCCCATGCTCCACGGCTACATCCCGCCCCACCGTTTCCTGCCCTACCTGAGCTGGACCGAAATCGCCGCGCTGCCCGACCGCGAGAACACCGTCATCGTGCTGCCGTGCGGCGCGATCGAGCAGCACGGCCCGCACCTGCCGTGCTCGGTCGACAGCGTGATCGCCTCGGGCGTGATGGGCAAGGCGCTGGAGAAGCTGCCGGCCGAGGTGCGCGCCTTTGCCCTGCCGCCCATCACCTACGGCAAGTCGGAAGAGCACCTGCACTTTCCCGGCACGGTGACGCTCACGGGCACCACGCTGCTGTCGACCGTGATCGAGATCGGCGAATCGGTGTACCGCTCGGGCTTTCGCAAGCTGCTGTTCGCCAACGGGCACGGCGGCCAGCCGCAGGTGCTGGAGATGGCGGCGCGCGAACTGCGCCTGCGCCATGGCGACTTCGTGATCGTGCCGCACGGCGTGTCGCGCCTGCCCAGCGCGGCGAGCCGGCAGGTGAGCGAGCAGGAGAAGAAGCTCGCGATGCACGCGGGCCATTCCGAAACCGCGCTGATGCTCGCGCTGGCGCCCGACACCGTGCACATGGAACGCGCGGTGGCCAACTTTCCGCCGCCCTTCCCGATCAAGCTGCTGTCGGCCGACGGCCGCCCGGCCTGCGCCTGGACCGCGCGCGACTTCGGCCCCAGCGGCGTGATCGGCGACCCGACCAGCGCCACGCGCGAACAGGGCCTGGAAATCCTGGACACGCTCTCGGACAGCTGGGCGCAGGCGCTGACCGAGCTTCATGCGCTGCGCTGGGTCGTGCGCGAGGAAGCCACCTGGGAGCGCGGCCACCAGCAGGGCTTCATCCAGCAGTCGTTCGTGCCGGCCTGAGGCGCGCTCCTTGCAACGGCTTCGTTCTTCTTTTTCATCCCGCCTTCGAGAGGTCCCCACCATGCGTTCCTTCGCTCTTTCCCTGGCCGGCGCCGCCGCGCTTTCGCTCCTCACGGCCGTTGCACCCGCACAGGCCCAGGACAAGTTCACCTACATGACCAACTGGTACGCGCAGGCCGAGCACGGCGGCTTCTACCAGGCGGTGGCGCAGGGCATCTACAAGAAGCACGGCCTGGACGTGACGATCCGCATGGGCGGCCCGCAGGTCAACATCACGCAGATGATGGCCGCGGGCCAGGCCGACTGCATCATGGGATCGAGCGACATCCAGATGATGCAGGTGCGCGAAGGCGGCGTGCCGGTGGTCAACGTGGCGGCCTTCTTCCAGAAGGACCCGCAAGTGCTGATCGCGCACGACGACGTCAAGAAGTTCGAGGACCTCAAGGGCAAGACGCTCCTGATCGGCGCGCAGGCCAACCGCGGCTACTGGCCGTGGCTCAAGGCCCGCTTCGGCCTGAAGGACGAACAGACGCGCCCCTACACCTTCAACATCCAGCCCTTCGTGGCCGACCCGAACACCGCGCAGCAGGGCTACCTGACCTCCGAGCCCTACGCCATCCAGAAGGCCGGCGTGAAGAGCACGGTGCTGATGTTCAGCGACCACGGCTATCCCTCCTACGCCGTCACCGTGTCGTGCATGGACAAGACGGTGAAGGAGCGCAGCAAGCAGGTCGCCGCCTTCGTGAAGGCCTCGGCCGAAGGCTGGAAGAGCTACCTGGCCGACCCGGCGCCGGCCAACGCGCTGATCAAGAAGGACAACCCCAACATGACCGACGACCAGCTGGCCTACAGCGTGGCCAAGCTCAAGGAGATGGGCATGGTCACCGGCGGCGACGCGGCCAAGCTGGGCATCGGCGTGATGACCGATGCGCGCGCCAAGGCGAGCTACGACTTCCTGGTGAACGCGAAGCTGCTCGACCCCGCCAAGGTCGACCTGGCCAAGACCTACACGACCGAGTTCGTGAAGGACGCCAAGGTGCTGCCCTGAACTTCGTCGCCTCTTCTTCATGAACCGCATCGACCCCCACACCCTCGCACCGCCGACCACCCCCGCCGTGCCGGCGGTGGAAGTGCTCTCGGCCGAGAAGACCTACGCCAACGGCACGCAGGCGCTGCTGCCGGTGGACCTGTCGATCGCCGAAGGCGAGTTCGTCACGCTGCTCGGCCCCTCGGGCTGCGGCAAGAGCACGCTGCTGAAGATGGTGGCGGGCATGCTCGAACCCAGCGACGGGCGCCTGCTGGTGTGGCGCAAGCCCGTGGCGCAGTTGCACGACTGCCCGCACAAATTGTCGTTCGTGTTCCAGTCGCCCACGCTGATGCCTTGGGCCAGCGTGCAGACCAATGTGCGGCTGCCGCTGGACCTGGCGGGCGTGCCCCGCAAGGAGGCCGATGCGCGGGTGACGGAATCGCTCGCGCTCGTGGGGCTGGAGAAGTTCGCCAGTGCGCTGCCGCGTGCGCTGTCGGGCGGCATGCAGATGCGCGTGTCGATCGCGCGCGGCCTGGTCACGCAGCCCGACCTGCTGCTGATGGACGAACCCTTCGGCGCACTCGACGAGATCACGCGCCACAAGCTCGACGCCGACCTGCTCGAGCTGTGGCGCAAGAAAAAGCTCACGGTGATCTTCGTGACGCACTCGATTCACGAGGCGGTGTTCCTCTCAAGCCGCGTGGTGATGATGGCCGCGCGGCCAGGTCGCGTGGTCGAGCAGTTCCAGATCGACGAGCCCTACCCGCGCCAGGCCGACTTCATGGTCACGCCCGCGTTCGCGCGCCACGCGAAGCAGTTGCAGGACAGCCTGCTGCGCGCCAGCACCACAGAAGAAGAGGAGGCCGCGCCATGAAGACAGCGACAAAGCCCGCGACGCCCCTGTTGAGTCAGCCGCGCGTGCAGCGCGTGCTCTACCCGGTGCTCATCGGCGTGGTGCTGGTCGCGCTGTGGCAGTGGATGGTGGTGGCCATGGAGCTGCCGCCCTACCTCGTGCCCTCGCCCTGGCTGATGATGCAGACGCTGGTGACCGACTGGGCGCCGCTGGGCAGCGCGCTCCTGGTCACGCTGAAGATCACGGTGCTGTCGTTCGCGCTGGCCACGGTGGCGGGCGTGCTGATCTCGTTC
This sequence comes from Variovorax boronicumulans NBRC 103145, assembly GCF_001591345.1. Lineage (GTDB taxonomy): Bacteria > Pseudomonadota > Gammaproteobacteria > Burkholderiales > Burkholderiaceae_C > Variovorax > Variovorax boronicumulans. Next base: position 4,582 of record NZ_BCUS01000001.1, read on the forward strand.
CTGTTCGTGCAGAGCAAGCGCATCGAGACCGCCCTCTTTCCGTACGCGGTGCTGCTGCAGGTGACGCCCATCGTGGCCGTGGCGCCGCTGATCATCATCTGGGTGAAGAACCCGGTGGCGGCCATGACGGTGTGCGCGGCGCTGGTGGCGCTGTTTCCCATCATCAGCAACACCACGCTGGGCCTGCGCAGCATCGACCCCGACCTGCAGAGCTACTTCAAGCTGAACCGCGCCACGCGCTGGCAGCAGCTGGTGCGACTGCGCATTCCGAGCGCGCTGCCCTACTTCTTCGGCGGGCTGCGCATCTCCAGCGGCCTGGCGCTGATCGGCGCGGTGGTGGCGGAGTTCGTGGCCGGCACGGGCGGCTCGGGCGCGGGGCTGGCCTACCAGATCCTGCAGGCGGGCTTCCAGCTGAACATTCCGCGCATGTTCGCGGCCTTGTTGCTCATCTCCCTCACCGGTGTCGCGCTCTTCGTGCTGATGGCCTGGCTCACCAAGGTGGCGCTGGGCTCGTGGCACGCGAGCGAACTTTCCCAGGATTGAAATCGACCATGAACGCTCCCGCTTGCGCCATCGAACAACTGCTGCTCGAACTCCCCGACCTCGACTGGATCACCGACGAAGGCCGCGTCACGCGCCTCTCGCAGGACTTCTCCTGGTTCAGCCCGGTGCTCACCCGCCAGCTGAAGGACAAGCGCGCCGACGTGGTGGTGCGCCCGCGCACCGAAGAAGACATCCGCGCGGTGGTGGGCGCCTGCGCGCGCCGCGGCGTGCCCATCACCATCCGCGGCAGCGGCACCGGCAACTACGGCCAGACCACGCCGCTCGCCGGCGGCGTGGTGCTCGACATGACGGGCTACAACGCCTGCCTGTGGGTGCAGCCCGGCGTGGCGCGCGCGCAAGCCGGCATCCGCCTGGGCGAACTCGAGAAGCAGACGAAACCCACCGGCCAGGAGATGCGCTGCGTGCCCTCGACCTACCGCAGCGCGACGCTGGGCGGCCTGTTCGGTGGCGGCTTCGGCGGTGTGGGCTCGATCAACTACGGGCCGCTGGGCGCCCCCGGCAATGTGCTGGGCATTCGCGCGATGACCATCGAGGCCGAGCCGCAGGTGATCGAACTGCGCGGCGCCGAGGCGATGCGCATGCACCACCTGTGGGGCACCAACGGCCTCGTGCTGGAGCTGGAGATCGCGCTGGCGCCCGCGCATCCGTGGCTCGAGACGCTGGTGACCTTCGACGACTTCGAGAACGCGCTGAACTTCGCGGACAAGCTCGCGCATGCGCCGGGCATCGTGAAGCGCGGCGTGACCTTCTTCGCCGCGCCCATCGCCGACCACCTCGCGCAGCTGGCGGCGCACCTGCCGAAGGGCTGCCACACGGTGCTGTCGCTGGTGGCCGAGCAGAGCGAGCCGGCCATGATGCTGCTGGTGCAAGCGCACGGCGGCACCGTGAGCTACCGCAAGACGGCCGCCGAAGTGCAGAAGAGCAACCGCACGCTGATGGAGTTCACCTGGAACCACACGACGCTGCACGCGCTGAAGATCGACCCGACGCTGACCTACCTGCAAAGCGGGTTCATCCCCGGCCGGCATGTCGAGCAGGTCATCGAGATGGAGAAACTGCTGGGCGGCGAGGTCATGATGCACGTCGAGTTCCTGCGCAACGCGGCGGGGCTGCTGACCTGCAGCGGGCTGCAGCTGGTGCGCTTCAGCACCGAGCAGCGGCTGAACGAGATCATCGACATCCACCGCACGCACCAGGTGCACATCAACAACCCGCACGTGAACATCGTGGAAGACGGCAAGGCCGGCGGGCCGCTGCCGCCGGAAGTCATCGAGGTGAAGCAGCGCTTCGATCCGATGGGCTTGCTGAACCCGGGCAAGTTGCGCGACTGGCCGGTGAAGGCGGCGACCGCGGCCTGAAAACGGCCTCAGCGAGCGTCCGTCATCCCTTGCGCGCCGCGCTGCTTCGCTGCGCCGGCGCCAGTGCCTTGAGCGCCTGCACGAACTCCTCGAGGAGTGGGGAGCGGTAGGTATTCGGACGTGAGAAAAGCGAAATGCGCCTCGGAATCGACAGCGCGTCGACGGGAATCACCTTGACGCCACGCGCCTGGGGCAGCGCGAGCACGGAGACCGGGACGATGCCCATCAGATCGGTCGCTGCAAGCACCGGCAGCGACCATGACGCATTGAAGTGCACCTCGATCGCGCCTTGCGGCGGCGTCGCGCCCGCGCAGCGAAATACCTCGTCCAGCTTCGCGCGTGCAGCCGAGTGAACGGACGGCAGCACCCAGGAGAACTTCGACAGATCGCCCATCGTGAGACGGCGACGCGCGAAGACCGGATGCCCCACGCGCGCCACGGCGACGAGCGCATCGGTCAGCAGATCCTCATGCACCAGGCCGTGCGGCATGGATTCATAGGTCGGAATCACGGCGACATCGAGCAGGCCCTGGCGCGTCCAGTCGATCAACTCGTCCGAAGACGCCACTTCCAGGCGCACATGCATGCCCGGGCGACGGGGCTGCAGGGCCGCAAGCGCCGGTGAGAGCACGGCATCCAGAACCGCCAGCGTCGCGCCCACGCGGATGAGCCCGGCACGTCCCGCGCGGACGTCGCCCGCATGACGAAGCGCCTCGTCGTGCTCGGACTTCATGCGTTGCGCACGTTCGCGGAACGCGACGCCGAACGGCGTGAGCGTCATGCCGTGGCCCGAGCGCTCGAAGAGGCCGAGCCCCATCTCGTCCTCCAGCCGGCGGATCGCCTTGGAAAGCGCCGCGGCCGTCACCGTCAGGCTGGTTGCTGCACGGGACAGCTGCCCATGGCGCGCCACTTCCAGGAAGTAGTCGAGGTCGCGTGCCGAGAAGGACATGAATAAAAGTTAACAAAGATTTCCCAATTGGAAACACCCGAATCCTAGCCGTTCCTAGACTGCAGTCGCAATGAGTCCCTCCATGAACCCACCCAACATCGTTCTCATCCTTGCCGACAACCTCGGCTGGGGCGAGCTCGGCTGCTACGGCGGCGGAGCGCTGCGGGGCGCGCCCACGCCACGCATCGACGCGCTCGCCAGCCAAGGCCTTCTGCTGCAGAACTTCAATGTCGAGAGCGATTGCGTGCCGACGCGCTCCGCGCTGATGAGCGGGCGGCACCCGATCCGCACGGGCTGCCTGCAGTCGGTGCCGCCCGGCCTGCCTCAGGGCCTGGCACGCCGCGAGATCACGCTGGCGCAGCTGCTCTCGGCACAGGGCTATGCGACTGCGCACTACGGCAAGTGGCACCTGGGCGATGTGGAAGGCCGTTTCCCGAGCGACCGGGGATTCGACGAGTGGTACGGCATTCCGCGCACCACGGACGAGAGCCAGTTCACGGCCAGCGTCGGCTACGACCCGAGCGTGGCGGACATCCCGTACATCATGCAGGGCCGTGCCGGTGCGCCTTCGCAGAACGTCGAGGAATACAACCTGGATTCGCGCCGGCGCATCGACGAGACGCTGACGAACCGGGCCCTGGCATTCATCCAGCGCAACCACGCGGTACAGAAGCCGTTCTTCCTTTACCTGCCGCTCACGCACCTGCACTTTCCCACCCTGCCTCACCGCGATTTCGCGGGCCGCACCGGCCATGGCGATTTCGCCGATTCCATGGTGGAGATGGACCACCGCGTGGGCCAGGTCATCGACGAGATCGAGCGCCTCGGCATGTCAGAAGACACCCTCTTCATCTTCGCGAGCGACAACGGCCCCGAGTTCCGCGCTCCGTACCGCGGCACGGCCGGCCCCTGGCGCGGCACCTATCACACGGCCATGGAAGGCAGCCTGCGCGTGCCGTGCATCGTGCGCTGGCCGGGCAAGATCGCCGCGGGTCGGGTGAGCAACGAGATCGTGCACGTCACGGACCTCTTCTCCACGCTGGCACGCGCGGGTGGCGCCCGCATTCCCGAGGACAGGCCGATCGACGGCATGGACCAGATGCCCTTCTTCCTCGGCGAGCAGAAGTCCTTGCGCGAGGGCTTTCTCTTCCATATCAAGAACGAGCTGCGCGCAGTGAAGTGGCGCGACTGGAAGCTGCATCTCTACTGGGAGCCCGAGGTGAACGAAGGCAAGGGCAAGCTCGAGTCGCCCTATCTCTTCAACATCACGCGCGACCCCAAGGAGGAGTCGGATGTGCTCGTCTACAACACGTGGGTCCTGGGGCCGATCCAGCGGATGGTCCGCGCCTTTCATCAGAGTGCGGCAGCACATCCTCACACGGCGCCGGGAGCGCCGGACTGAGGCCGCGGAATCCCCGACGCGCTCGCGCATCTCTCCACCGTCCCAGAAGGCTCACCCCATGTCCAAGCATCCAGGCGGCCGCCGAGGCCTCTTTCTGATCTTCTGCGCACTCACGGCGCTGGCGTCTTCTGCGACGCTCGCGCAAGAGAAGTACCCCTCGCGAGCGATCACCTGGGTCGTCGGCTACCCCCCCGGGGGCAGCGTCGATGTTGTCACGCGCCTCGTCGCCCGCAAGCTGGAAGCGACGCTCGGCCAGCCCATCGTGGTCGACAACAAGCCCGGCGCCACGGGCTCGCTCGCGCTGCGGTATGTGGCAACCCAGCCGGCCGACGGCTACACCCTGGTGACGGTTCCCGGCCCGGTGCTCACGAGCATCCCGATGCCGCAGATCGGCAAGGAGATGAGCGCCATCGCCATGCTCGCCAAAGGCTCCACCGTCCTCGTGGGACCGGCACGGCCCGATGCACCCAAGGACCTCAAGGCCTTGCTCGCAGACGCATCCGCCCACCCGGACAAGTACAGCTACGGCTCCTCCGGCAACGGCACCGGCCAGCACCTGACCGGGGAACTCATCCAGGCACTGACAGGCGTGACGATGACGCATGTGCCCTACAAAGGCGGCAACCAGGCGGTGACCGACGTGATCGGTGGACAGATCCCGCTGGCGGTACTGGGCATCACGCCCGTGCTCCCGCACATCAAGTCCGGCAAGCTCAAGGCGTACGGGGTTTCCACGGCGACCCGCTCTGCCTCCTTGCCCGAAGTGCCGACACTCAGGGAAGCGGGCATCGCCAACTTCGAGGCCAGTCAGTGGTTCGTCCTCGCTGCGCGCGCAGGCATCCCGGCAGACCGAAGCGATCGCCTCAACGAAGCGGTGGCACAAGCCCTGAAGGACCCGGAGGTGATGAAAGGCTTCGAGAACGTCGGCATGTTTCCTGAAGTCCACAGCGCGAAGCAGACCGCCGACTACATCCACACCGACATGCGGCGCTGGGCAGACCTCGTGAAGAAGAACAAGATCGCGATCGACTAGCTAGCGTGTGGAGTGAACCCCATCGACGGGACTGCAGGGGTCGTCATCCAGACGCAGACATCCCGAGTGAGACGGCGAAGCACAGTCAACAGCCGCCTGGCCAATGAAAAAGGGCGTTCACTGAATTTCAGTGAACGCCCTAGGTCGTTGTGTGGTGGAGCTGGGGGGATTTGAACCCCCGTCCGCAAGCCTTCATCGCGCAGTTCTACATGTGTAGTGATCTGATTTAAGTCTCGCTTCCGGAGTCGCGCAGTCACACGCTAAACCGGACGCCAGCACCCTATTTTCTCGCCCCGACCCAAGGTACCCGGATCGGAGCCAGCCCATGTAATTATCCTTGCAGCCGGGAGGTCAGGATTGCTCCAGACCCCCTTGCCCAGCCCATCGGCCAACTGTTGCAAGGCTCACTGGCAATTAAGCAGCGAGTGCGAAACGTTCGTCGTTTGCAGTTAGTTTGTTTGAATCTGTTTTACGAGCGCATTCAGCTCGACATGCCCCGCTGCGACTCCGAACCCACGTCGAAACCAGTGCAGCCCCAAGCGACTCATTTTAGGCGCTATTGAGTAACTTCAAGAGCTCCAGGGGCGAAGAGATTGAGGCATCGGCTTTCCACAGCGCCGCATCGGCCTGCGAACCCATGTAACCGTAGGTGGCCGCCACGGTTCCCATGCCCGCGGCGCGGCCCGCGATGATGTCGCGCTCGTCGTCCCCCACGTAGATGCAGGCCTCGGGCGCCACGCCGAGGCGACGCGCCGCCTCGTGCAACGGCTCGGGGTGCGGCTTGGCGAACGGCGTGGTGTCGCCGCTCACGATCGCGCCGGCGCTCGCGAAGAGCGGCATCGCGGCGGTCAGCGGTTCGGTGAAGCGGGCCGACTTGTTGGTGACCACGCCCCAGCGCAGGCCGCGCTCGCGGATCGCCTCGATCAGCGGCGCCACGCCGTCGAACACCAGGGTGTTGAGCAGCATGCGGCGCTCGTAGCCGACGTAGAACTCCTCGCGCAGCGCATCGAACTCCGGCGCCTCGGGCGTGATGCCGAAGGCAATGCCGAGCATGCCGCGTGCGCCGGCGCCGGCCATCGGGCGGTAGCGCTCCAGCGGATAAGGCGCCAGGCCGCGGTCGGTGCGCATCTTGTCAGCCGCCGCACCCAGGTCGGGCGCGCTGTCGATCAGCGTGCCGTCGAGGTCGAACAGGATGGCCTGTGTGGTCGCGCTCCCGATCTTCATCATCCCTGCGCCTCCGGCAGCGCCGGCTTCTGGGTCGCGAAGAGGTAGTTGACGCTGGTGTCGGCACTGAGCCAGTAGCGGCGGGTCAGCGGGTTGTATTCCATGCCCCGGGTGTGGCGCAGGTCCAGGCGGGCAGCGCGGCAGTAGCCGGCCAGTTCGCTGGGGCGGATCAGCTTCGGATACTCGTGCGTGCCGCGCGGCAGCATGCCCAGGACGTACTCGGCGCCCACGATCGCCAGCATGAAGGACTTCAGGTTGCGGTTGATGGTCGAGAAGAACACCCAGCCGCCCGGCTTCACCAGGGTGGCGCAGGCCTGGATCACCGATGCCGGATCGGGCACGTGCTCCAGCATTTCCATGCAGGTGACCACATCGAAGCTGCCAGGCTGCTCGGCCGCGAGCGCCTCGGCACTGATTTCGCGGTACTTGACGCCGCGCGTCCCGGCTTCGAGAGCGTGCAGTTGGGCGACCTTGAGCGCCTTGGTCGCGAGGTCGACGCCCAGCACGTCGGCGCCCTTGCGCGCCATCGAATCGGCCAGGATGCCGCCGCCGCAGCCGATATCGACCACGCGCTGGCCCGAAATAGGTGCAATACCGTCAATCCATTCCAGCCGCAATGGATTGATTTCGTGCAGCGGGCGGAATTCGCTCTCCAAATCCCACCACCGGTGTGCGAGTTCCGAAAACTTGGCCAGTTCGGCCGGGTCTGCATTCACGTTTTCTGTCATGGGGCAATTATGAAGCGAGCAAAGCCCGGCTCGAACGCAATGGGCTTGCATCAGGCACGGCCGCAAATACGGCAGGCATAAAAAAACCCCGCCGAGGCGGGGTTTTCATTCGTCGATGGAATCGATCGATCAGTTGGCGCGGGTGCCAACCACTTCGATTTCCACGCGACGGTTCTTGGCGCGGCCTTCCTTGGTGCGGTTGTCAGCCACAGGCTGCTTCTCGCCCTTGCCTTCGGTGTAGACGCGGTTGCGTTCGATGCCCTTCGAGACCAGGAAGGCCTTGACGGCTTCGGCGCGACGCACCGACAGACGCTGGTTGTAGGCGTCGGTACCGATGGAGTCGGTGTGACCCACAGCGATGATGACTTCGAGGTTCACGCCACGGATCTTCTCGACCAGGTCGGTCAGCTTGGCGCGACCTTCGGGCTTCAGCACCGACTTGTCGAAGTCGAAGAAGGCGTCAGCAGCGAAGGTGACCTTCGAAGCAGCGACTTGTGCGGCAGGCGGAGCGACCGGAGCGCCAGGCGTGGGAGCCACAGCAGCCGGAGCAGCCGGAACCAGAGCGCCGTCGCAACCGGCGGCAGCCGTTGCGGGCGTCCAGTTGGCATCGCGCCAGCACAGTTCGTTCGTGCCGTTCTTCCAGACCAGTTCGCCGGTGCCGTTTTGCCAGTTGTCGATCGTAGGACCGCCGTTCGCAGCGGTGACACGGGTCTGCGCGCCGGCGGCAGTGGCGAGCGCAGCGACTGCAAACATCATCGCCACTTTATTCAGTTTCTTCATGGTTCTCCTCTTGGGGAAAAAGCCGCAGCCGCGCTGCGAATCAAGGACGCTTTAAGTGACCACCACCCAAAACGTTGAGACGATTGTGCCATAGGGTCTTTGGCAAACAGGCCGCTGGACGCCCCTGAAGCGTAGGACGGAGGCGGAATAGAGCCCTTGTGTTGCGGCGGTGCGACACCCCTCACAGCGTAAAATTTCGCCTTCCTGCCGCCAGCCTCTTGCTCATGACCTCCTTCGCCAAAGAAACCCTGCCCATCAGTCTCGAAGAGGAAATGCGCAGCAGCTACCTCGATTACGCCATGAGCGTGATCGTCGGCCGGGCGCTTCCTGACGCCCGCGACGGCCTCAAGCCGGTGCACCGGCGCGTGCTGTACGCGATGCACGAGCTCAACAACGACTGGAACCGGCCGTACAAGAAGTCGGCCCGTATCGTCGGTGACGTGATCGGTAAGTACCACCCGCACGGCGACCAGTCGGTCTACGACACCATCGTCCGGCTGGCCCAGGACTTCTCGATGCGCCACATGCTGGTCGACGGCCAGGGCAACTTCGGGTCGGTCGACGGCGACAACGCCGCCGCAATGCGTTATACGGAAATCCGGCTGGCCAAAATTGCGCACGAAATGCTGGCCGATATCGACAAGGAAACTGTCGACTTTCAGGACAATTACGACGGCTCCGAAAAAGAACCGAAAGTTTTGCCCAGCCAGCTGCCGAATTTGCTGGTCAATGGCTCCGGCGGTATTGCGGTCGGCATGGCCACCAATATCCCGCCGCACAACCTGAATGAAGTGGTGGATGCCTGCCTGTATCTGCTGCGCAATCCGCAGGCGAGCATCGACGAACTGATGGAAATCGTGCCGGCGCCCGACTTCCCCACCGCCGGCATCATCTACGGCATCAACGGCGTGAAGGACGGCTACCGCACCGGCCGCGGCAAGGTCGTGATGCGCGCCAAGTGCCACTTCGAGGACATCGACCGCGGCCAGCGCCAGGCGATCATCGTCGACGAGCTCCCCTACCAGGTCAACAAGAAGACGCTGCAGGAGCGCATGGCCGAGCTGGTGCACGAGAAGAAGATCGAAGGCATCAGCCACATCCAGGACGAGTCCGACAAGTCGGGCATGCGCCTGGTGATCGAGCTCAAGCGCGGCGAAGTGCCCGAGGTGGTGCTCAACAACCTCTACAAGCAGACCCAGCTGCAGGACACCTTCGGCATCAACATGGTGGCGCTGGTCGACGGCCAGCCCAAGCTGTGCAACCTGAAGGACCTGATCGAGGTCTTCCTGCAGCACCGCCGCGAAGTGGTCACGCGCCGCACCGTCTTCACGCTGCGCAAGGCCCGCGAACGCGGCCACGTGCTCGAAGGCCTGGCGGTGGCGCTGGCCAACATCGACGAGTTCATCCGCATCATCCGCGAATCGCCCACCCCACCGGTCGCCAAGGCCGAGCTCATGACCCGCAGCTGGGACAGCAAGCTGGTGCGCGAAATGCTCACGCGTTCGCGCGCCGACGGCGGCGTGATCAACGCCGACGACTACCGCCCCGAAGGCCTCGAGCGTGAATACGGCATGGGCGGCGACGGCCTGTACCGCTTGTCGGAAACGCAAGCGCAGGAAATCCTGCAGATGCGTCTGCAGCGCCTGACCGGCCTCGAGCAGGACAAGATCGTCGCCGAGTACAAGGACGTCATGGCCGAGATCGACGACCTGCTCGACATCTTGGCCAAGCCCGAGCGCGTCTCGATCATCATTGGCGACGAACTCGGCGAGATCAAGCAGGAATTCGGCCAGTCGAAGATCGGCGCGCGCCGCAGCCTGGTCGAGCACAGTGCCTACGACCTCTCGACCGAAGACCTGATCACGCCGACCGACATGGTCGTCACGCTCTCGCACAGCGGCTACATCAAGAGCCAGCCGCTGGGCGAGTACCGCGCGCAAAAGCGCGGCGGGCGCGGCAAGCAGGCCACGTCCACCAAGGACGACGACTGGATCGATCAGCTCTTCATCGCCAACACGCACGACTACATCCTGTGCTTCTCCAACCGCGGCCGGCTGTACTGGCTCAAGGTGTGGGAAGTGCCGGCGGGTTCGCGCGGTTCGCGCGGACGCCCCATCGTCAACATGTTCCCGCTGCAGGAAGGCGAGAAGATCAACGTCGCGCTCGCCCTCACCGGCGAGAAGCGCAACTTCCCGGCCGACCAGTACGTGTTCATGGCGACCTCGATGGGCACGGTCAAGAAGACGGCGCTCGACGAATTCAGCAACCCGCGCAAGGGCGGCATCATTGCCGTGAACCTCGATGAAGGCGACTACCTCATCGGCGCGGCGCTGACCGACGGCAAGCACGACGTGATGCTCTTCAGCGATAACGGCAAGGCCGTGCGCTTCGACGAGGAAGACGTCCGCCCGCTGGGCCGCAACGCCCGCGGCGTGCGCGGCATGTCACTGGAGCCGGGCCAGGGCGTGATCGCCATGCTGGTGGCCGAGGACGAGCAGCAGAGCGTGCTCACCGCCACCGAAAATGGTTACGGAAAACGCACAAGCATTACCGAATACACGCGTCATGGCCGCGGAACCAAAGGCATGATCGCGATTCAACAGAGTGAGCGCAACGGCAAGGTCGTTGCCGCCACGCTCGTTCATGCGGACGATGAGATCATGCTCATCACCGACAAGGGTGTGCTCGTGCGCACCCGTGTGGCCGAGATTCGCGAACTGGGTCGGGCGACGCAAGGCGTCACGCTGATCGGGCTCGACGAAGGCGCCAAACTCAGCGGGCTTCAACGCATCGTCGAAAACGACGCGAACGGCGAAGGTGAGCCGGACGCAGACGACACTTCCACATCTTCAACGGAGAATCCTCAGTGAAAAAACAACTCAAGCTCGCACTCCTGACCGCTGCCCTCGCCGGCTCGTCCATGGCCGCCATGGCCCAGGACAAGGCCACGCTGATCAAGCAGTTCATCGAGATCCAGCGCCCCGGCATCGAGTCGCTGGCACGCGGCCTGATCGAGCAGTCGAGCGCCCCCATCGCGCAAGCCGGTTCGCAGTACCTGCAGACCCAGGTGCCCGAAGCCAAGCGCGAATCCGCCGCCAAGGCCGCTGACGCCGAGCTGAAGAAGTACTTCGACGACGCCTACCCGCTGGTGCGCGACAAGGCCGTGCAGATCGCCCCTGGCGCCCTCACGCCCATCCTCGAGCAGAACTTCAGCGAAGACGAGCTCAAGCAGCTGCTGGCCTGGATCAACTCGCCCCTGAGCAAGAAGTACCAGGAACTGAACCCGAAGATGCAGACCGCTCTGACGGAAAAGCTGGTGACCGAAACCCGCGCCACCATCGAACCCAAGATGCGCGCACTCGACACCAACGTCGCCAAGGCCCTCGGTGCTCCGACCGACGGCGCAGCAGCTCCCGCCAAGGCACCCGCTGCCAAGGCTCCCGCCAAGAAGTAAAGCAACGTGACCCAGCAGCAGACGCCGGCCGGCAAGCGCCCCTACAACTTTTCGGCCGGTCCGGCTGCCATGCCGGAGGCGGTGCTGCAACGCGCCGCTTCCGAAATGCTCGATTGGCAGGGCAGCGGCATGAGCGTGATGGAGATGAGCCATCGCGGCAAGGAATTCGGTGCCATCTGCACCCAGGCCGAAGCCGACATCCGTACGCTGCTGGCCATCCCCTCGCACTTTCACATCCTGTTCATGCAGGGTGGCGGCCTCGGCGAGAACGCCATCGTGCCGCTGAACCTGTCACGCGGCGGCGTTGCCGACTTCGTCGTCACCGGCAGCTGGAGCGCCAAGTCGCACAAGGAAGCGCAGCGCTACTGCACCGCCCGCGTGGCGGCCAGCAACGCCGACAACCAGCACACGAAGCTGCCCGATCCCGCCAGCTGGCAGCTGTCCGCCGAAGCCTCGTACGTGCACGTGTGCAGCAACGAGACCATCAACGGCATCGAGTTCCAGCAACTGCCCGACCTGGCCGCGCTCGGCAGCAAGGCGCCGCTGGTCATCGATTTTTCTTCCCACGTCGCCTCGCGCAGCGTCGACTGGAGCCGCGTCGGCCTGGCCTTCGGCGGCGCCCAGAAGAACCTCGGCCCCGCCGGCCTGACCATCGTGGTCGTGCGCGACGACCTGCTGGGGCACGCGCTCGAGATCTGCCCGAGCGCGTTCAACTACAAGACCGTGGCCGACAACCACTCCATGTACAACACCCCGCCGACCTGGGGCATCTACATGGCGGGGCTCACGTTCCAGTGGCTGCTGCAGCAGACCGAAGGCGCGCTCACCGGCGTTGCCGCCATGGAGCAGCGCAATGTCGAGAAGGCGAAGCTGCTGTACGACTTCATCGACGGCTCCGACTTCTACGCCAACCGCATCGACGCCAACTGTCGTTCGCGCATGAACGTGCCGTTCTTCCTGGCCGACGAGGGGCGCAACGAGGCCTTTCTGGCCGGCGCGCGCGAAGCCGGACTGCTGCAGCTCAAGGGCCACAAGTCGGTCGGCGGCATGCGCGCAAGCATCTACAACGCCATGCCGCTGGCAGGGGTGCAGGCCTTGGTGGCCTACATGAGAGAATTCGAGCGATCGCATGCGTAGGCGCATGCCCTGTTGCTCGCACCGATGACCGCCTCTGCCCCCACACCACCCACCACCCCCGACAATTCCGAAAGCCTGGCCGGTCTGCGCGTGCAGATCGACTCCCTCGACCAACGGCTGCTGAGCCTGCTCAATGAGCGTGCCCATGTGGCCGAGTTGGTCGGCGAGGTCAAGAAGCGCGAAGGCACACCCTTCTTCCGCCCCGACCGCGTCGCCGCGGTCATCGACAAGATGCAGAAAAGCAATGGCGGTCCGCTCAAGGACCTCCATGTCGCGGCCATCTGGCGCGAGATCATGTCGGCCTGCCTGGCACTCGAATCGCCCCAGCGCGTGGCGGTGCTTGGCCCCGAGGGCACCTTCTGCGAACAGGCCGCCATCGAGTACTTCGGCGGCGCCGCCGACCTGATCTACTGCGCCAGCTTCGATGAGGTGTTCCACGCCACCGCCGCGGGCAGCGCCCAGTACGGCGTGGTCGGCGTCGAAAACTCGACCGAAGGCGTGGTCACGCGCTCGCTCGACCTGTTCCTGCACTCGCCCACCCATGTCGTCGGCGAAGTCAGCCTGCTGGTGCGCCACCACCTGATGCGCAGCAGCAATTCGCTCGAAGGCGTCGAGGCCGTGCTGGCCCACCCGCAGGCACTGGCGCAGTGCCAGACCTGGCTGTCCAAGCACCTGCCCAACGCCGAGCGGCGCGCCGTGTCGAGCAACGCCGAAGGCGCGCGCCTCGCGGCCACCAACCCGGCCTGGGCCGCGCTGGCCGGCGAACGCGCCGCCACCCGCTTCGGCCTGCACATCGTGGCGCACGCCATCCAGGACGACTCGTACAACCGCACCCGCTTCTCGGTGATCTGCCTGCCGCAGACGCTGGCCATGCCGCCGGCCTCGGGCAAGGACTGCACGAGCCTGATCGTCTCGGTGCCCAACCGCCCCGGCGCGGTGCACGACCTGCTGGTGCCCCTGAAGGCCAACAACGTGTCGATGACGCGCTTCGAGTCGCGCCCCGCGCGCACCGGCCAGTGGGAGTACTACTTCTACATCGACCTCGACGGCCATCCCTCGCAGCCCAACGTGGCCGCGGCGCTGGCCGAACTGCGCGGCCTCTGCGCCTTCTACAAGGTGCTCGGCGCCTACCCGATCAAAGCCTGAGCCGAACGGACCGACGCGATGTTCGAGCAACTGGGATTGATCGGCTGCGGCCTCATGGGCGGCTCCTTTGCGCTCGCGCTCAAGCGCGCGAAGCTGGTGAAACGCGTGGTGGGCTACAGCAAGTCGCCCTCCACCACCGAACGGGCGCGCCAGCTCGGCGTGATCGACGTGGCGGCGCCCTCGGCGCTGCTGGCGGTGTCGGGCGCCGACATCGTGCTGCTGGCCGTGCCGGTGGCCGCCTCGGAAGCCACCTTCAAGGCCATCCGCCACGGCATCTCGGCCGACACGCTGGTGATGGACGTGGGCTCGACCAAGGGCGACGTGATCGAGGCCGCGCGCAACGGCCTGCAAAAGCAGTTCGCCAGCTTCGTGCCGGCGCACCCGATCGCCGGCAAGGAAGTCTCCGGCATCGAGCATGCCGAAGCCTCGCTGTTCACCGGCCGCCAGGTCGTGCTGACCCCCGTCAAGACCACGCTGCGCTCCAACGTGCAGCGCGCCTCGCAGGTGTGGAGCGGCATCGGCGCCAACGTCGTCACCATGACGCACGAAGAGCACGACGCCGCCTTCGCCGCCGTGAGCCACCTGCCGCACCTGCTGGCCTTTGCCTACACCAACGCCCTCATCGGCCAGCCGCAGGGCGACCGCTTCCTGAGCCTCGCGGGACCGGGCTTTCGCGACTTCTCGCGCATCGCCGCCAGCGACCCCGTCATGTGGCGCGACGTGCTGCTCGCCAACCGCGAGCAGGTGCTGCAGCAGTCGCAGGCCTTCCGCAAGGCGCTCGACGACCTCGAGACGCTGATGACCGCCGGCGACCTGCAGGGCCTGGAGCAATCCATCGCCGCCGCCAGCAAGGCACGCGCCGCCTGGCGGCCGAATTCGAGCACCGACGCTCTGGCCCAGCAGGACAGCTGACATGTTCTCGACCGCCTTCCTCGACCTCCCGCCCCTCGCGGGCGCCGCCGGCACGGTCCGGCTGCCGGGCTCCAAGAGCATCTCCAACCGCGTGCTGCTGCTGGCGGCGCTCGCCAGCGGCACCACCACGATCCACGACCTGCTCGATTCCGACGACACGCGCGTGATGCTCGACGCCCTGCGCGCGCTGGGCTGCGGCATCGAGCCGGCCGGCGCCTCGCTGCGCATCACGGGCCTGGGCGGCCAGCTGCCGCCGTCGCTGGGCGCGACGCTGCTGCCGCTGTTCCTGGGCAATGCCGGCACCGCCATGCGTCCGCTGACGGCGGCGCTGTCGCTGCTCGGCGGCGAATTCGAGCTCAGCGGCGTGCCGCGCATGCACGAGCGCCCGATCGGCGACCTGGTCGACGCCCTAACGCAGCTCGGCTGCCGCATCGACTACCTCGGCAATCCCGGCTACCCGCCGCTGCGCATCCACCCGGTGTCGCACGACGAGCTGGCGCTGGGCGCACCGATCCGCGTGCGCGGCGATGTGTCCAGCCAGTTCCTGACCGCCCTGCTGCTGGCGCTGCCGCTCGCGGCGGCCGACGACATCGTGATCGAGGTCGTCGGCGAGCTGATCTCCAAGCCCTACATCGAGATCACGCTGAACCTGCTGGCGCGCTTCGGCATCACGGTGCAGCGTGACGGCTGGGAGCGCTTCACCATCCCCGCCGGCAGCCGCTACAGCTCGCCGGGCGAGATCCACGTCGAGGCGGACGCCTCCTCTGCTAGCTATTTCATAGCACTCGGCGCCATTGCGACGGGCGTCTCGGGCCAGAACGGCATCCGCATCGAAGGCGTCGGCGCGGCCTCGATCCAGGGCGACATCCGCTTCATCGACGCTGCCCAGCAGATGGGCGCGCGGGTCGACAGCGGCCCGAACTGGCTCGAAATCCGCCGCGGCGCCTGGCCGCTCAAGGCCATCGATCTCGACGCGAACCACATCCCCGACGCCGCCATGACGCTGGCCGTCATGGCGTTGTACGCCGACGGCCCCACCACGCTGCGCAACATCGCGAGCTGGCGCGTGAAGGAAACCGACCGCATCGACGCCATGGCGAACGAGCTGCAAAAGCTCGGCGCGACGGTCGAGGCCGGGCCGGACTTCATCCGCGTCCACCCCCTGCCCGCCGCCGGCTGGCGGCCCGCCAGCATCCGCACCTACGACGACCACCGGGTCGCCATGTGCTTCTCGCTCGCGGCCTTCAACCCGGCCGGCGTGCCGGTGCGCATCCTCGAGCCGCACTGCGTCGCCAAGACCTTCCCCGACTACTTCGAGACCCTGTTCTCGGTGGCCGAGGCCGCCGAAGTGCCCGTGATCTGCATCGACGGCCCGACCGCCTCGGGCAAGGGCACGCTGGCCGCCGAGGTGGCGCGCCTGCTGGGCTACCACTACCTCGATTCGGGCTCGCTGTACCGCGTGACCGGGCTTGCCGCGCGCCGCGCCGGCCTGGAGGCCAACGCCGCGAACGAAGCGCAGATCGCCGCCCTCGCCGCCGTCCTGCCCCTGCGGTTCACCGAGGGCAAGGTGCTGCTGGCCGGCGAAGACGTGAGCGACGACATCCGCACCGAAGCCGCCGGCATGGACGCCTCGCGCGTCTCCGCGCTGCCCGCCGTGCGCGAGGCGCTGCAAGACCTGCAGCACCGCTTTCGCCGCCTGCCCGGCCTGGTGGCCGACGGGCGCGACATGGGCACCGTGATCTTCCCCGACGCAGCGCTCAAGGTGTTCCTCACGGCGGGTGCCGCCCAGCGCGCCGAACGGCGGCATAAGCAGTTGATTTCAAAGGGTATTTCGACTACACTCGACAGTCTTCGCTCCGACTTGGAAGCACGTGACGCCCGGGACTCTTCCCGCAGCGTTGCACCTCTGAAGCCGGCGCAGGACGCTCGCCACCTCGACAACTCCCAGCTGTCCATCGAACGCTCGATCGACACGGTGTTGAACTGGTGGCAGCAGGTTCAACCGTTCAAGTCCGCTTGAGCGGATTGAAGTGCAGCCTTTCAAGTCCGCTTGAAAGGCTTGCGTCTCCCGGGTGTTCCGGGTGGCGCCTACCGCTCCAGCAGGCTCCTTCCGCGCGACAGCGCACCGGCCTGCTGGTTGTTCAACCAACCGGGCTCACGCCCACAACCTAACCGCCGTCTACAGACCCACAGCAGCCGCACGCAATTTCGCAAGAGCGCCTGCCAACCCTGCCTGACGGAAGGAACCATAAATGTCTGAATCTTTTGCCGACCTATTCGAAGAGTCCCTGAAGCGTTCCGAAATGCGCAGCGGCGAGGTCATCACCGCCGAAGTCGTGCGCGTCGAACACAACCACGTCGTCGTCAACGCCGGTCTGAAGTCCGAAGCGTATGTGCCGATCGAAGAGTTCAAGAACGACAAGGGCGAACTCGAAGTCCAGGCCGGCGATTTCGTTTCCGTTGCCATCGGCAGCGTTGAAAACGGCTACGGCGACACCATCCTCTCGCGCGACACCGCCAAGCGTCTGGCTTCGTGGCTCGCCCTCGAGAAGGCCCTGGAATCGGGCGACTTCGTCACCGGCACCACCAGCGGCAAGGTCAAGGGCGGTCTCACCGTCCTGGTCAACGGCATCCGCGCGTTCCTGCCGGGTTCGCTGATCGACACGCGTCCGATCAAGGACCTGACCCCGTACGAAAACAAGACCCTCGAATTCAAGGTCATCAAGCTCGATCGCAAGCGCAACAACGTCGTGCTGTCGCGCCGTGCCGTGGTCGAAGCCAGCATGGGCGAAGAACGCGCCAAGCTGATGGAAACCCTGAAGGAAGGCGCAGTCGTGCGCGGCGTGGTCAAGAACATCACCGAATACGGTGCGTTCGTGGACCTCGGCGGCATCGACGGCCTGCTGCACATCACCGACATGGCATGGCGCCGTGTCCGCCACCCGAGCGAAGTCGTTCAGGCCGGCCAGGAAATCACCGCCAAGATCCTCAAGTTCGACACCGAAAAGAACCGTGTCTCGCTGGGTCTCAAGCAAATGGGTGACGACCCGTGGATGGGCGTTTCGCGCCGCTACCCGCAATCGACCCGCCTGTTCGGCAAGGTCACGAACATTGCCGACTACGGCGCGTTCGTCGAACTCGAACCCGGCATCGAAGGCCTGGTGCACGTCTCCGAAATGGACTGGACCAACAAGAACATCGCTCCGAACAAGATCGTCTCGCTGGGCGACGAAGTCGAAGTCATGGTCCTGGAAATCGACGAAGACAAGCGCCGCATCAGCCTGGGCATGAAGCAGTGCAAGGCCAACCCGTGGCAAGAGTTCGCCCAGAACACGAAGCGTGGCGACCGCGTCAAGGGCCCGATCAAGTCGATCACCGACTTCGGCGTGTTCGTGGGCCTGGCTGCCGGCATCGACGGCCTGGTTCACCTCTCGGACCTCTCGTGGAACGAAACCGGCGAAACCGCCGTTCGCAACTACAAGAAGGGCCAGGAAGTCGAAGCGATCGTGCTGGCTGTCGACGTCGACCGCGAACGCATCTCGCTGGGCATCAAGCAGCTCGACAGCGATCCGTTCACCACGTTCACCACCGTGAACGACAAGGGCCAGATCGTGACCGGCAAGGTCAAGACCGTGGACGCCCGCGGCGCTGAAATCGACCTCGGCGAAGACATCATCGGCTACCTGCGTGCTTCGGAAATCTCGCGCGACCGCGTCGAAGATGCCCGCAACGTGCTCAAGGAAGGCGACGAAGTCACGGCCATCGTGGTGAATGTGGATCGCAAGACCCGCAACATCCAGCTGTCGATCAAGCAGAAGGACATGGTCGACGAACAAGGCGCCATGGCCAGCCTGAGCCAGCAGTCGGCACGCGAAAACGCGGGCACGACCAGCCTGGGCGCCCTGCTGCGCGCCAAGCTCGACAACAGCGACAACAAGTAAGCTGAGTCCGAAGACAGAGGCAGGCCCCCGGGGCCGCTCTGTCTTTTTTTTCGTCCACGTTTTTCGTTTATGTTTGGCCTATGACCCGCTCAGACCTCGTCGAAGAACTCGCAGCCCGTTTCGCGCAGCTCACGCACCGCGATGCCGAATACGCCGTCAAGACCATCCTGGACGCCATGAGCGACGCGCTGGTGCGCGGCCACCGCATCGAGATCCGTGGCTTCGGCAGCTTCTCGGTTAACCGCCGTCCGCCGCGCATCGGCCGCAACCCGCGTTCGGGCGAGAGCGTGCAGATTCCCGAGAAGCGCGTGCCGCACTTCAAGCCGGGCAAGGCGCTGCGCGAAGCCGTCGACGCGAAGACCGCCGAGCTCGATGCAGGCAAGGAAGCCGCCGGCCGCAAGGCCTGATGCAAATGAATGCAAACGTAGAATGCTCCCGGCAACGGGAACAGCTATGAAATACCTCCTGTGGCTGCTCAAGGCAGCCATTTTTTTTACGCTCTTCGCCTTCGCGCTGAACAACCAGCACGACGCGACCGTCTACTTCTTCTTCGGAACCCACTGGCGCGCGCCGCTGGTGCTCGTCGTGCTCGCGGCCTTTGCCGGCGGGCTCGTGGTCGGCGCGCTGGGCATGCTGCCCGGCTGGTGGAAACACCGCGCCGCCGCGGCGCAAGTGCCTGCGACCACCGAAGCCCCCTCGCCCGCACCGCTGGCCACTGCGACCGCCTCCGCGGCAACGCCGTCCATCTCCGCCACCGACCTTCCCGCCGTACGTCAACATGGACTTTGATCCCAGCTGGCTGCTGATCGGCCTGCCCGTCGCCTTCGTGCTGGGCTGGCTCGCATCGCGCTTCGACATCCGCCAGCTCAAGCTCGAGAACCGGCAGGCGCCCAAGGCCTACTTTCGCGGCCTGAACTTCCTGCTCAACGAGCAGCAGGACCAGGCCATCGACGCCTTCATCGAGGCCGTGCAGAACGACCCCGACACGCAGGAGCTGCACTTCGCGCTCGGCAACCTGTTTCGCCGCCGCGGCGAGTACCAGCGCGCGGTGCGCGTGCACGAGCATCTGCTGGGCCGCGGCGACCTGAGCCGTGCCGACCGCGAGCGCGCGCAGCACGCGCTGGCGCAAGACTTCCTGCGCGCCGGCCTGCTCGACCGCGCCGAAGCGGCGCTGCAGAAGCTCGAAGGCACGCGCTACGAGAACGAGGCCCGGCTCGCGCTGCTGGCCATCTACGAACGCTCGCGCGAATGGGCGCAGGCCGCCGACGTGGCGCAAAAGCTCGACGAGTCCGACCAGGCCAGCTACAGCACGCGCCGCGCCCACCACCTGTGCGAGCAGGCCAACGAACGCGTGGCGGCCGGCGACCTGCAGGGCGCCGGCGACCTGCTCACGCAGGCCCGCGCCCTGGCGCCGCAGGCACCGCGCCCGGCCATCGACACCGCCACCTTGCAGCTGCGCAACGGCGAAGCCGCCGCGGCCTTCGACACGCTCGAAGGGCTCAGCGACACGGCGCCGCTGGCGCTGCCGCTGTACGCCGCGTCGCTGCAGAAGGCCGCCGTGGCCGCGCAGCGCGAAGGCGAGGCGCTGGCGCTGCTGCAGCGGCGCTATGCCGAGTCGCCGTCGATCGACGTGCTCGAGGCGCTGATCGCGCTCGGCGGCACGCCGGCCCGCACGGCATCGGACACGCCCGCCGAAGAAGCACCCGCCCCCACGCCGCGCGACAGCTACATCGCCCACCTCGCGCACCAACCCTCGCTGGTCGCGGCATCGCGCTGGCTGGCCGGCGAGCGCTTCGAGCACGAGCAGTTCCACCCGCAGGTGCAACGCGCACTCGACCAGGCGACCCGTCCGCTCATGCGCTACCGCTGCGCGGCCTGCGGCTTCGAGGCGCACCAGTACTTCTGGCACTGCCCCGGCTGCCAGGCCTGGGACAGCTATCCACCGCGGCGCGTGGAAGAACTCTGACCACGGTTCAGAACAATCGTCACACGGGGCCTCTGGCCCCGTTTTCACGTCAACTGCCGCGCGCGCCCTCTCGTTGAGCCGAAGCCGATATTCCTGTCGGCATAGCCATACCAACGATTGAAGAGGGAGTTTTCACCATGTTCAAGAAAGTCATCGCCACGCTCGCCATGTGCTTCGCGGCCGTCTCGTTTGCCGCCGTCGACGCCAACAAGGGCAGCGCCGCCGACCTCGACGGCCTCAAGGGCGTCGGCCCGTCGCTGTCCAAGCGCATCCTCGACGCGCGCAAGGAAGGCGAGTTCAAGGACTGGCCCGACCTCATGCAGCGCGTGAAGGGCGTGAAGGAAAAGAGCGCGGCCAAGCTGTCGGCCGAGGGCCTGACGGTCAACGGCCAGAGCTTCAACGGCGCGGCGGCACCGGCCAAGGCAAGCAAGGCCGCCAAGGTGGCCGAGGCGAAACCCGCCAAGCAGTGACGCCGACCTGAACCGAAGAAACCGCCCTCGAGGCGGTTTTTTCATGCCCGCACCGGGTGCCGCATCGACACCACATGGCAGGGAAATGCCTCAGCGAATGGCCCGGAATTTGCACGTATGCTTTTCTTTCATTCAGCTTTGACTACATTCCGGAGCGCGTCCATGAATCACAAGTTCGGCATTGCCCTGGCGGGCCTCACCCTTGGCGCCGCCGCCTTCGCGCAAACCAAGTGGGACCTGCCCACCGCCTACCCCGCGACCAACTACCACACCGAGAACATCACGCAGTTCGCCAAAGACGTGGACGCGGCCACCGGCGGCAAGCTGAAGATCACGGTGCACGCCAACGCGTCGCTGTTCAAGGCGCCCGAGATCAAGCGCGCCGTGCAAAGCGGCCAGGCCCAGGCCGGCGAGATCCTGCTGGCCAACTACGCCAATGAGAACCCGATCTACGCGCTGGACGGCGTGCCCTTCCTGGCCACCACCTATCCCGAAGCCCGCAAGCTCTACGACGCTTCCAAGCCCGCGATGGACAAGCTGCTGGCCGCGCAGGGCATCAAGGTGCTGTTCGTGGTGCCCTGGGCGCCGCAGGGCATCTACACCAAGAAGGAGATCGGCTCGGTGGCCGACCTGCGTGGCATCAAGTGGCGTGCCTACAGCCCGGCCACGGCCAAGATCGCCGAGCTCATCGGCGCGCAGCCCGTGCAGATCCAGCAGGCCGAACTCAGCGCCGCCATGGCCACCGGCGTGATCGAGAGCTACATGAGCTCGGGCTCCACCGGCTATGACACCAAGACCTTCGAGCACATCAAGAACTTCTACGACACGCAGGCCTGGATTCCGAAGAACGCGATCCTCGTGAATGCCAAGGCCTTCGACGCGCTCGATGCCGCCGGCAAGGCCGCCGTCACCAAGGCTGCCGCCGACGCGGAAGCACGCGGCTGGAAGGTCGCGCAGGAGAAGAACGACGAGTACAAGCGCCTGCTGGCCGAGCGCGGCATGAAGATCCACAAGCCCTCGCCCAAGCTGGACACCGACATGCGCCAGGTCGGCGGCATCATGCAGGCCGACTGGCTCAAGGCCGCGGGTGCCGACGGCGCCGCCATCGTCGACGCCTACAAGAAGAAGTAAACCGTGAGGCGCTTCCTAGACCGCCTGTACAACGGTGCCGGCGCGCTCGGTGCGTTCTGCGTCTTCCTGATCTTCGTGCTGATGATCGTGGCCGGCGTGGGCCGGCAGATGAACTGGCACGTGAGCGGGCTCAATGACGCGGTGGCGTGGCTGTGCGCGGCGGCGGCCTTCTTCGCGATGGCGCATGCGTTCCGGCACGGCGACTTCGTGCGCGTCACGCTGCTGCTCGATGCCGTGCCGCCGAAGGTGCGCCGCGTGCTCGACGTGGCCTGCCTGCTGGTCGCCGCCGTGTCGGTCGCCTACCTGACCTACTGGGCCACCAGCTTCACCTACGAGAGCTACGAGTTCAAGGAGATGGCCACGGGCCTGCTCGTGATCCCGATCTGGATTCCGCAATCGAGCTTCGTGATCGGCTGCTGGCTGCTCTTGATCGCCATGGTCGATGAGCTGGTGGGCGTGGTGCGCGGCGAGAAGCCCAGCTACCAGCGCGCCGTCGAAGAGCGCCACGCGGCGGGCGACTTCTCTTCCGACGTCTGAACGACAACAACAAAGACACCGATGCTCGAAACCCTTTTGATGGGCGCGCTGCTGCTCGGCATCATGCTGTTGCTGCTCGCCGGCGGCGTCTGGATCGCCATGACCCTGGCCATCGTCGGCTGGGTCGGCCAGGCCTTCTTCACCAACACGCTGCCCGGCAAGAACCTGTTCTCGGCCTTCTGGGAAAGCAACGCGAGCTGGGAGCTGGCGGCGCTGCCGCTGTTCATCTGGATGGGCGAGATCCTGTTCCGCACCAAGCTCAGCGAGGAGATGTTCGAAGGCCTGCGCCCGTGGCTCAACCGCGTGCCCGGCCGGCTCATGCACACCACCATCCTCGGCTGCGGCGTGTTCGGCTCGGTCTCGGGCTCCTCGGCCGCCACCTGCGCCACCATCGCCAAGGTGGCGCTGCCCGAGCTCAAGCGCCGCGGCTACAACGAGAAGCTGGCCATCGGCTCGCTGGCCACCGCCGGCACGCTGGGCATCCTGATCCCGCCCTCGATCACCATGGTGGTGTACGCGGTGGCGGCCGATGCTTCCATCATCCGCATCTTCCTGGCCGGCTTCCTGCCGGGCTTCCTGCTGATGCTGCTGTTCTCGGGCTACATCGGCTGGTGGAGCCTGCGCCACCCCGACCAGGTGCCGCCGGCCGACCCGCCCACCACCTTCAAGGAAAAGATCCGGCTGTCGGGCAACCTCATTCCCTGTGCGCTGCTGATCGTGTTCATCGTCTGGGTGCTGGTGGCCGGCTGGGCCACGGCCACCGAGTGCGCGGCCTTCGGCGTGCTGGGCTCGCTGGCCATCGCGGCCTACGGCAAGAGCCTGACCTGGCAGAACTTCAAGGACGGGATCATGGGCGCCACGCGCACCAGCTGCATGATCATGTTCATCCTGGCCGGGGCCGCGTTCCTCACCAAGACCATGGCCTTCACCGGCATCCCGCGCGAGCTGGCCGAGTGGGTCGACAGCATGCACCTGTCGCCCTACGCGCTCATCGGTGCGCTGGTGGTGGTGTACCTGGTGCTGGGCACGGCGCTGGACGGCATTTCGATGATCGTGCTGACCAGCGCCGTGGTACTGCCGATGATCCAGAAGGCGGGCTTCGACCTGGTCTGGTTCGGCATCTTCGTGGTGCTGCTGGTCGAGATCGCCGAGGTCACGCCGCCCGTCGGCTTCAACCTGTTCGTGCTGCAGAACATGACTGGAAAAGACAGCAACGTGATCGCCAAGGCGGCGATTCCGTTCTTCTTCTGCCTTGTGCTGTGCATCGCGCTGATCACGCTGTTCCCGGGTATCGTCACGATCCTGCCCGACCTGGTGATGGGCAAGGAGAAATGACAGTGCGACGACGACAAGGGAACGGATGCCTCCTCTATTGCCGGTTCTAGCGATCTGCGTGGGCGCCTCGTGCGGCGCCCTCGCCCGCTGGGGCCTGGGCCTGTGGCTCAACACCGGCGGCCCCGTGCCCTACGGCACGCTGGCCGCCAACCTCGTCGGCGGCTACCTCGTCGGCGTGGCGGTGGCCGTGTTCCAGGCGCTGCCGCAGCTCGACCCGGTGTGGCGGCTGCTGCTCATCACCGGCTTTCTCGGCGGGCTCACGACCTTCTCGAGCTTCTCGGCCGAAGTGGTCGCGCTGCTGCTCGGCGGACGACCGCTGCTGGCGCTGGGCACCGGCCTGCTGCACCTGTGCGGTTCGCTGGTGCTGACCTGGCTGGGCATCCGCAGCGTGCAGCTCGTGCTGGCTTCGTGACAGCGACAAAACTGCCCGTGCTCCTGCGGTTATAGACAGGGGCTCCCCAGAGGGTCGGTCGATAGAATCGACCCCCGATGCCCCTCGCCCTTCTCGTCGCACTCCCCTTTCTTGCCAGCGTGCTGGCCGCGTTGATGCCGTCCAACGCGCGCAACCGGGAGTCGACCCTTGCAGGGCTCGTCGCATTGGGCTGCGCGATCCAGGTCGCCTGGCTCTTTCCGCAGATCGCGCACGGCAACGTGCTGCGCCAGGAGATCGAGTGGCTGCCCGCCCTCGGCCTGAACCTCGTGTTCCGCCTCGACGGCTTCGCGTGGCTGTTCTGCATGCTGGTGCTGGGCATCGGCGCGCTGGTGGTGCTCTATGCGCGCTACTACATGTCGGCCTCCGACCCGGTGCCGCGCTTCTTCTCGTTCTTCCTCGCGTTCATGGGCGCGATGATGGGCGTGGTGCTCTCGGGCAACCTGATCCAGATGGTGCTGTTCTGGGAGCTCACCAGCCTGTTCTCCTTCCTGCTCATCGGCTACTGGCACCACCGGCGCGACGCGCGGCGCGGTGCGCGCATGGCGCTCACCGTCACCGGCGCGGGCGGGCTGTGCCTTTTGGCCGGCGTGCTCGTGCTGGGCCGCATCGTCGGCAGCTACGAGCTCGACATCGTGCTGGCCTCGGGCGACATCATCCGCGCACACGCGCTGTACCCGGTGGCGCTGGTGCTGATCCTGCTCGGCGCGTTCACCAAGAGCGCGCAGTTCCCGTTCCACTTCTGGCTGCCGCGCGCCATGGCCGCGCCCACGCCGGTGTCGGCCTACCTGCACTCGGCCACCATGGTGAAGCTGGGCGTGTTCCTGATGGCGCGGCTGTGGCCCGTGCTCTCGGGCACCGAGCAATGGTTCTGGATGGTGGGCGGCGCGGGCGCGATCACGCTGCTGCTGGGCGGCTTCGCGGCCATGTTCCAGCGCGACCTGAAGGCGCTGCTGGCCTACTCGACCATCTCGCACCTGGGCCTCATCACGCTGCTGCTGGGCCTGAACAGTCCGCTGGCGGCCGTCGCGGCCGTCTTCCACGTGATGAACCACGCGACCTTCAAGGCCTCGCTGTTCATGGCGGCCGGCATCATCGACCACGAGACCGGCACGCGCGACATTCGCAAGCTCAGCGGCCTGATGCGCCTCATGCCCATCACCGGCACGCTGGCCATCATCGCCAGCGCCTCGATGGCCGGCGTGCCGCTGCTCAACGGCTTTCTCTCGAAGGAGATGTTCTTCGCCGAGACCGTCTTCATCCAGGCCACGCCCTGGATCGACCTCAGCCTGCCGGTCATCGCCACCCTCGCGGGCATCTTCAGCGTGGCGTACTCGGCGCGCTTCGTGTTCGACGTGTTCTTCGGCCCTCCGTGTGGCCCCGACGTGCCCAAGCCCCCGCACGAGCCGCCGCACTGGATGCGCGTGCCGGTCGAGTTGCTGGTGCTGGTGTGCCTGGTGGTGGGCGTGGCGCCGGCCTGGTCGGTCGGCCCGATGCTCGCGGCCGCGGCCACGCCGGTGGTCGGCGGCACGCTGCCCGTCTACAGCCTGGCCGTGTGGCACGGCTTCAACCTGCCGCTGATGATGAGCTTCGTCGCGCTGGCAGGCGGCGCCGTGCTCTACCTGCTGCTGCGCCGTCCGCTGGGCAGCGGGCGCCTGGAGCACACGCCGCTGCTGCACCGCTTCGACGGGCAGCTCATCTTCGAACACCTGATCGCACTGCTGAGCGAAGCCGGCCGGCGCAGCCGCCGCCTCTTCGGCACGCGCCGCCTGCAGTGGCAGCTGCTGTGGCTGGTGGTGGTGGCCGTGGCGGGCGCCGCGGCCTCGCTGTGGGCCACGCCGGCCGATCGCGGCACGCGCGAGCTGCTGCCGTTCTCGCCGATGTTCGCGATGACCTGGCTCATCGGCTGCACCTGCGCCGTGGCCGCCGCCTGGCAGGCCAAGTTCCACCGGCTCGCGGCGCTGATGCTGGCCGCGGGCGCCGGGCTGGTCTCGTGCGTCACCTACATCTGGTTCTCGGCGCCCGACCTGGCGCTCACGCAGCTGGTGGTCGAGGCCGTGACCACCGTGCTGATCCTGCTGGGCCTGCGCTGGCTGCCGATGCGCAGCAAGGACGTGGTGCAGCCCGCGCGCATGCGGCTGCGCCCCTGGGGCCGCCGCGGGCGCGACCTGCTGGTGGCCACCATCGCCGGCTGCGGCATGGCGGCGCTGGCCTGGGCCATGATGACGCGCACCTTCCCGCAGAGCATCTCGCCCTTCTTCCTCGAACGCGCGCTCACCGAAGGCGGCGGCACCAACGTGGTCAACGTGATGCTGGTCGACTTCCGCGGCTTCGACACCTTCGGCGAGATCACGGTGCTGGGCATCGTGGCGCTCACCGTGTATGCGCTGCTGCGGCGCTTCCGCCCGGCCATCGAATCGATGGCGCTGCCCATTCAGCAGCGGCTGCAGGTCGACGACGGCAGCAGCGACCTGCTGAACCCGCGCCGCGCCACCGACTCCGCCATCGGCTACCTGATGGTGCCGGCCGTGCTGGTGCGCCTCGTGCTGCCCGTGGCCGTGCTGGTGTCGGTGTACTTCTTCATGCGCGGCCACAACGCGCCCGGCGGCGGCTTCGTCGCGGGGCTGGTGATGTCGGTCGCGCTGGTACTGCAGTTCATCGTCTCGGGCACCGAGTGGGTGGAAGAGCACCTGCGCATCTACCCGCGCCGCTGGATCGCCATCGGCCTGCTGTTCGCGCTCGCCACCGGCGGCGGCGCGATCGTGTTCGGCTACCCGTTCCTGACCACGCACACCGCGCACGTGCACGTGCCGCTGCTGGGCGACATGCACGTGCCCAGTGCCCTCTTCTTCGACATCGGCGTGTTCGCGCTGGTGCTCGGCGCCACCATGCTGATCCTGACCGCGCTGGCCCACCAGTCCATCCGAAGCCACCGCTGGGCCGACGAACAAGAAGAGAAAGAAGCGCAGGCCCGCGCGGCCGCCGAAGCCGAAGAAGCGGCTGCCGCCACCGGGGGGGCCCGCTGATGGAAATCGTGCTGGCCATCGCCATCGGCGTGCTCACCGGCTCGGGCGTGTACCTGCTGCTGCGCCCGCGCACCTTCCAGGTCATCATGGGCCTCACGCTCATCTCTTACGCGGTCAACCTGTTCATCTTCAGCATGGGCCGGCTCAAGGTCGACAGCGAGCCGGTGCTGGTCGAAGGCTTCAAGGCCACGCTGGCCAACACGGCCGACCCGATGCCGCAGGCGCTGGTGCTCACCGCCATCGTGATCGGCTTCGCCATGACCGCCCTGTTCCTCGTCGTCATGCTCGCCTCGCGCGGCCTGTCGGGCACCGACCACGTGGACGGTGAAGAGCGGGAGGCCGTCGAATGAACGACGTGTTCCACCTGCTCGACCGCTTCCTCGAGTTCAGCATGCCGCACCTGGTGGCGGTGCCCATCCTCGTGCCCATGCTCACGGCGGCGCTGATGCTGCTGATGAACGAGAACCACCGGCGCACCAAGTCCTTCCTCAGCGTGGTGTCGGGCCTGGTCGGCCTGCTGGCCGCGCTCGCGCTGCTGCGCTGGGTGAACGCGGCCGACACCGGCGGCGGCCCGGGCTCCATCGGCGTGTACCTGCCGGGCAACTGGCGCGCGCCCTTCGGCATCACGCTGGTGGCCGACCGGCTCTCGACCATGATGGTCGCGCTCACGGGCGTGGTGGCCTTCGCGGCCTCGATCTATTCCACCTCGCGCTGGGACCGCGCGGGCGTGCACTTTCATCCGCTGCTGCAGCTGCAGCTCATGGGCCTGAACGGCGCCTTCCTCACGGGCGACCTGTTCAACCTGTTCGTGTTCTTCGAGGTGATGCTGGCCGCCTCGTACGGTCTGCTGCTGCACGGCTCTGGCCGGCTGCGCGTGCGCGCCGGGCTGCACTACATCGCGATCAACCTCGCGGCCTCGTCGCTGTTCCTGATCGGCGCGGCCATCCTGTACGGCGTGACCGGCACGCTCAACATGGCCGACCTGGGCGCGCGCATCGCCGAACTGGCGCCGGGCGACCGCGGCCTGGTGCATGCGGCCGCGGCCATCCTGGCCACTGCGTTCTTCGCCAAAGCGGGCGCGTGGCCGCTCAACTTCTGGCTGGTGCCGGCCTACAGCGCGGCCGTGTCGCCGGTGGGCGCGGTGTTTGCGCTGCTCACCAAGCTCGGCGTGTACACCGTGCTGCGCCTGTGGACCGTGCTGTTCGCGCCCGACACCGGCGCCTCGGCCGCCTTCGGGCAGGCCGCGCTGGTGGGCGTGGGGCTGGCGACGCTGTTCGTGGGCGCCATAGGCATCGTCGGCACGCAGCGGTTGTCGAACCTCGCGGGCTTCAGCGTGCTGGTGTCGGCGGGCACGCTGCTGGCCGCCGTCGGGCTGGGCGATCCGGCCGTGTGGGCGGGCGCGCTGTACTACATGCTGAGCTCCACGCTCGCGGTGGCGGCCTTCTTCCTGCTGATCGACATGATCGAGCGCTGGCGCAACGCGGGCATGAGCGTCGCGCCGCACGAGGCGGCGGGCAACGCGCCCTTCCTGGCCGAAGACCTGCGCGCGCTCGACGACGTGAACCTCGACGACGATGCCCAGGCGCTCTACGGCCGCGCCATCCCGGCGGGCGTGGCCTTCCTGGGCCTGAGCTTCATGCTGTGCACGCTGCTGCTGGCGGGCCTGCCGCCGCTGTCGGGTTTTGTCGGCAAGTTCGCGATGCTCTCGGGCCTGCTCGACGGCAGGGCCGTGGCCTCGGCCGGCTGGACCTTCCTGGGCCTTCTGATCGTCTCGGGCTTTCTCTCGCTGATCGCGCTGAGCCGCACCGGCATCCGCCATTTCTGGACCCAGCACCACCCGACCATGCCCTCGCTGCCCGCGCTCGAGGTGCTGCCGGTGGCCGCCCTGCTCGCGGCCTGCGTCGCGCTCACCGTCTGGGCCGAGCCCGTGATGCAGCACGCGCAAGCCACCGCCGGCGGCCTGCGCACGCCCACCGCGTACCGCAACGCCGTGCTCGGTGCCAAGCAGGTGCCCAACCCGGTGCCCGCGAAAGCGGAGGCGAAGCCATGAAGCGCCTGATGCCGTCCCCGCCGCTGTCGTTCGCGCTGTTCGTCATCTGGCTGCTGCTCAACCAGTCGCTCGAAGCGGCCACGCTGCTGTCGGCCGCGCTGCTCGCCATTGCGGTGCCGCTGATCACCAAGGGCCTGCGCCCCGCCACCGTGCGCATGCGCCGGCCCGGCGTGGCGCTGCGGCTGTCGTTCCTCGTCACCTTCGACATGCTGAAGTCCGCGTACGACGTGGCGCGGCTGCTGCTCACGCGCCGCACCGCCGACATCTCGGCGCGCTTCGTGCAGATTCCGCTGGACATGCGCGACCCCAACGGCCTCGCCGTGCTCGCGATGATCATGTGCCTCACGCCCGGCACGGCCTGGGGCGAGGTGTCGTTCGACCGCACCACGCTGCTGATCCACGTGTTCGACCTCGAGGACGAGGCGGCCTTCATCGCCCTGATCAAGACCCGCTACGAACGTCCGCTGATGGAGATTTTCGAATCATGACGCCTGTTCTCTTCTGGGCCCTGAAGGCCGCGCTCTTCCTGCTGGCCGTGGCGATGCTGTGCGCGCTCTTTCGCCTGCTGGCCGGCCCGTCCGCGCAGGACCGCGTGATGGCGCTCGACTGCCTGTACATCAACGGCATGCTGATGATGCTGGTGCTCGGCATCAACTACGCGAGCAGCGTGTACTTCGAGGCGGCGATGCTGGTGGCGTTGTTCGGCTTCGTCGGGTCGACCTCGATCGCCAAGTTCTTGCTGCGCGGGGAGGTCATCGAATGAGCGCCACCGCACTTCCTCTTTGGGCGGAGATCATCACCGCCGTGTTCGCGGTGCTGGGCGCGGCCTTCGCGGCCATCGGCTCCTTCGGCCTGGTGCGCATGCCCACCTTCTTCCGCCGCATCCAT
The DNA here is from genome assembly GCF_001591345.1 of Variovorax boronicumulans NBRC 103145. GTDB lineage: Bacteria > Pseudomonadota > Gammaproteobacteria > Burkholderiales > Burkholderiaceae_C > Variovorax > Variovorax boronicumulans. The sequence goes on from NZ_BCUS01000001.1 coordinate 35,043, forward strand.
GCGCCCACGCTGGGCGCCACGGTGGGCGCCTGGTGCCTGACGGTGGCCACCATCGCCTACTTCTCGGTGCAGGGCTTCAGCCTGTTCCTGCACGCGGTGCTGATCGTGCTGTTCATCGTGCTGACGGCGCCGATCACCACCATCTTCCTGATGCGTGCCGCCCTCTTCCGCGAACGGCAGAAGGGCAACACGAAGGTGCCGCCCTCCTCCGAGTCGCGCTGAAGCGGCTTCTTCCCATCAGTTGGGCGCCATGCGCACGCCCTTGTCGAGGAACTCGTTGGTGAACAGCGTCGCCGGGTCGTAGGCCTTGTCGATGCCGATCAGCGAGGACACGAGCTCGTAGTCGGCCTTCACGCGCGCACCGTCGAAGGCGCCGAGCGCCACCTTGGTGGTGGTGTCGTCGCGCATCAGCTGCTTGATGCGATTCCACTGGTCGCGCTGGTTGTCGGGCGTGAGGCCGCTCACGCTGGCCTGCAGCGCCTGCAGGCAGGGCTCGAAGCTCTTCACGCAGGCGTCGTAGGCGCGCTGGGTCACGGCCACGAACTTCTTCACCTGGCCGGGGTTCTTCGCGAGATACGGGCCGTTCACGATCAGCGAGTTGCCGTACACGTTCACGCCCGCGTCGCGCCACGGCTGGAAGCCCAGGTCGGCGCCGAACTCCCGCACCTTCAGGTCGTGCTCGTTGTAGAAGTCGCTGATGATGTCGACCGACTTGCTCTTCAGCGCCGCCACCTTGGCCTGCGGGCTCACGTTGACGAAGGTCACGCTGGCCGGGTCGAGCCCCACCTTCTTTGCGAAGGCCGGCCACATGAGGCGCGCGGCGTCGCCCGGCGGGTTGCCGATCTTGCGGCCCGCGAAATCTTTCGGCCCGTTGATGCCCGACGACTTGAGCCAGTAGAAGCCCTGCGGGCTGTTGGCGTAGATGACCATCACGGCCTTCACGTCGGCGCCCTTGCCCTTGGCCTGGATCGTGGTGGGCAGGTCGGAAATGCCCAGGTCGCTGCCGCCGGTGCCCACGCGCTGCGCCGACACGGCCGAGCCCTTGCCGGCCTCGATGTTCAGGTCGATTCCCGCCTCGGTGTACCAGCCCTTGGCCTTCGCGAAATAGATCGGCGCATGATCGGCCGTGGGTGTCCAGTTGAGCATCAGGCTCATGGCATCGGCCGCGAACGCGGCAGGGGCCGAGGCCATGAGCAAGGCGGTGGCGCCGGCGGCCGACAACAGCTTTTTCATGCGGAACACTCCAAAAGAAGGTAAAAACAGGTCCTGAAATTCATATTACCAACTGTTTGGTTGACAGGCAATCCAGATCATCCAGACTGCGTTGCCCCTGCCGGGAGAATCAAAAACACCATGACCGCCACCAAGCCCGCGAGCCCCGCCACCCCCGCCCGCACCGCCGTCGCCACGAAACGCGAGCGCGATCCCGTCGCCGCCAAGCAAGCCCTCATCGCCGCCGCGGTGGCCGAGTTCGCCACCAAGGGCTTCGCAGGCGCGCGCGTCGACGAGATCGCCGCCAACGCCGGCGTCAACAAGCAGCTCGTGTACCACTACTTCGACAGCAAGCAGGGGCTGTACCTGGTGGCGCTCGAGTCGGTCTATGCCGAGATCCGCGAGAAGGAACAGAAGCTCACGCTCGATGCACTCGAGCCGCTGGAGGCCATGAAACAGCTGGTGGCCTTCTCGTTCGACTACCTGGCCGAGCACCCCGAGTTCATCGCGCTGCTGGCCGACGAGAACCGCAACCACGGCGCGCACCTGCGCGAGTCGGAGCGGCTGCAGAAGATGCACTCGCCCTTCATCGAGATGCTCGAGGCCACGCTCGAGCGCGGCGTGGCGGCCGGCGTGTTCCGGCCCGACTTCGATGCGATCAACCTCTACATCTCGATCGCCGGCATCTCGTACTTCTTCTTCTCCAACAACCACACGCTGTCGGCCATCTTCGGCAAGCCGCTCGACGCGCGCGGCGCGCTGCTGCAGCGGCGCCGGCACGTGATCGAGTTCGCGCTCAACGCCCTGCGGCCCGACAAGGCTGTCGCATGAAAATTATCAACTAGTTGGTTGACTCGGGTCGTGGCGACTCCTATGATTCGCCGCATTGCTTCTTCCCTGACCCAGGAACAGACATGACGGCACCCGACGGCGCGCTGGCGCCCCTCGCTTCCACGCCCCTATCGGGCGAGCGCCCCGAATGGCAGCGCTGGTCCCTCGTGGTCGCGGTGCACCTGGCGGGCATCGTGCTGTGGGAACTCGCGGTGCGGGTCTTCGCGATCCAGCCCTTCATCCTGCCGGCGCCCTCGAAGGTGCTGGCCACCCTGGCCAATCCGAACTACAGCTGGCTCAAGAACACCGGCGTCACCGCGCTCGAAGTGTTCGGCGGCTACGCGCTGGGGCTGGTGCTCGGCATTCTTTGCGCGCTGCTCTTCATCACCAGCAAGCGGCTGATGCTGCTGGTGTTCCCGCTGCTGGTCACGCTCAACATGATCCCGAAGGTGGCGATGGGGCCGCTGGTGATCGTGTGGTTCAGCTACGGCATCGGGCCGAACATCCTGATCACGTTCAGCCTGTGCTTCTTCCCCATCTTGCTGACCACCATCCGCGGCCTGAACGAGACCGAGCCCGAGCTGCTCGACCTCGTGCGCGCGCTCAAGGGTTCGCGCTGGCAGCTGTTTCGCTACATCCAGCTGCCGGGCTCGCTGCCGTACGTGTTCTCGGGCATGAAGGTCGCCACCATCCTCGCCGTGGCGGGCGCGGTGGTGGGCGAATTCATCGCCTCGGAACGCGGCCTGGGCTATCTGATGATCCAGGTCCAGGCCTCGCTGGACACGCCCGCGGTCTTCATGGCCGTGCTGCTCATCACGGGCCTGGGCGTGCTGCTCTATCTGCTGGTGCTTCTGCTGGAGCGCCTCTTCATCACCCAGGACGCAAGAATCCAATGACCTCCACGCCTGTCCTCGACGACCTGCCCTTTCCCGAGCGCTTCGAGAGCGAAGCCACGCTTGAAGACTACCTGGCCACGCCCTCGCGCGACCTCGTGCGCGACATGGCCCGCCTCGACGGCGACCTGATGATCCTCGGCGTGGGCGGCAAGATGGGCCCCACGCTGGCCCGCCTCGCGAAGAACGCCATGCCCGGTCGCCGCGTGATCGCCGTCGCCCGCTTCAGCGAGGCCGGCGTGCGCGAGGCGCTCGAAGCGCACGGCATCGAGACCATCGCCTGCGACCTGCTCGACCGCGCCGCCATCGCCGCGCTGCCGCCGTGCGCCAACGTGGTCTTCATGGCCGGGCGCAAGTTCGGCGCCGACGCCGACAACCCGCTGACCTGGGCCATGAACGCGCACGTGCCGGCGCTGGTGGCCGAGCACTTCCACGCCTCGCGCATCGTCGCCTTCTCGACCGCCTGCGTGTATCCCTTCGTGCCCGTGACCAGCCAGGGCGCGAGCGAGAGCGACGCACCCAACCCGCCCGGCGAGTACGCCAACTCGTGCGTAGGCCGCGAGCGCATGTTCGAGTACTTCTCGCAGCGCCACGGCACGCCGGGGCGCCTGTTCCGCCTGAGCTACGCCATCGACCTGCGCTACGGCGTGCTGGCCGACGTGGCGCTCAAGGTGTGGCGCGGCGACCCGGTCGACGTGACCATGGGCCACGTCAACGTGATCTGGCAGGGCGACGCGAACGCGCAGGCGCTGCGCTGCCTCGCGGCGGCCACCGTGCCGACCTCGCCGCTCAACGTGAGCGGGCCCGAGACCACGTCGATCCGCTGGCTCGCCGAAGAGTTCGCGCGCCAGTTCGGCAAGCCCGTGACGATCAGCGGGCAAGAGGCGCCCACTGCCTGGCTGATGAACACCGGCGAAGCCGAGCGCCTGTTCGGCTACCCGCGCGTGCCGCTGGCACAGCAGATCCGCTGGGTGGCCGACTGGATCTCGCGCGAGCAGCGCCAGTACGGCAAGCCAACGAAATTCGAATCGCGCGACGGCAAGTACTGAGCCCATGACCATGCCCGCCGTCGAAGCCTTGTCGTCGATCACGCCCGGCATTGCCCCGATGCTGGACGCGCTGGTCGCCGCGAGCGGCTGGAACCAGACCGCGCACGACTGGCGGCTGTTCGAGCGGCTCGGCACGGTGCATGGCGTGCGCGACGGCGAGGGCCAGCTCGTCGCCAGCGGCGCCGTGCTGCCGATGGACGGCGTGGCCTGGATCAGCATGATCCTCGTGATGCCCGCCGCGCGCGGACAAGGCCTGGGCCGCGCGGTGTTCGCGCGGTGCCTAGAGCAGGTGAAGGCCGCCGGCCTCGTCGCCATGCTCGACGCCACGCCCCAGGGCGAGCCGCTCTATGCGAGCTTCGGCTTCACGCAGCTGTGGCGGCTCACGCGCTGGCAGCGCGAGGCCGCGCCCGCCACCGCATCGCTCAGCGCCGACAAACCCGCCCTCGACAACCTCGCCGCACTCGACGCGCAGGCGCTGGGCTTCGCGCGCCCCGCGGTGCTCGCCGACCTGCTCGGGCGCGAGGACAGCCGCTGCGTGCGCAACGGCCTGGGCTTCGGCCTCGTGCGCGCAGGCCGCACCGCACACCACATCGGACCGCTGCTGTCGTCCGACGAAGCTGTCGCCGCCGCGCTGCTGACGCAGGCCGCACGCGGCATCGACGGCCGCATCTATGTCGACGTGCCCGACGACCGCAAGGCCATGACCGCCGCATTGCGCGCCGCCGGCTTTACTCCGCAGCGCAGCTTCGCGCGCATGGCGCTGGCCACGCGCGACGGCGCGCAGCCGCCCACCGGACACCCCGCCTTCATCCACGCCATCGCCGGCCCCGAGTTCGCCTGAGGACCTTCGCCCATGCCATTGAACCGCTCCGACCTTCCCGCCGACGTGCTTGCGCTGCTGTCGCAAGGCACCGTCATCCCGGCGCACCCGCTCGCACTCGACGCGCATCGCCAGCTCGACCGCCAGCGCCAGCGCGCGCTCACGCGCTACTACGTCGATGCCGGCGTGGGCGGCCTCGCGGTGGGCGTGCACACCACGCAGTTCGCGATCCGCGAGCGCGGCCTGTACGCCACCGTGCTCGAGGCCGCGATGCAGGACCGCCTGGCCTGGAACGACCGCCCGATGGCGATGATCGCGGGCCTGTGCGGCCCGACCGCGCAGGCGCAGGCCGAGGCGCGCACCGCCGTCTCTTTGGGGTACCACGCGGGGCTGCTGAGCCTGGCGGCGCTGGCCGGTTCGTCGGAAGACGCGCTCATCGCCCACTGCGAGGCGGTGGCGCAGGAGATTCCGCTGATCGGCTTCTACCTGCAGACCGTGGTCGGCGGCCCGATCCTGTCGAGCGACTTCTGGCGCCGCTTCGCGCTCATTCCGAACGCGCTGGCGATCAAGGTCGCGCCCTTCAACCGCTACCGCAGCATCGACGTGGTGCGCGGGCTGGTCGATGCATGCGCCGAGGAGCGCGTGTTCCTCTACACCGGTAACGACGACCACATCGTGCTCGACCTCGCGCTGCCCTTTGCCGCGATGCGCGACGGCGCGCCCGTGCAGGTGCGCTTTCGTGGCGGCCTGCTGGGCCACTGGTCGGTGTGGACGTCGAGTGCGGTGCACCAGCTGCAGCAGATCAAGGCCGAGCTGGCCGCCAGCGGCGGCGCGCTGAGCCCCACCCTGCTCGCACTCGATTCGCGCGTGACCGACTGCAACGCCGCCTTCTTCGACGTGGCGAACAACTTCCACGGCTGCATCGCGGGCTGCCACGAGGTGCTGCGGCGCCAAGGTCTGCTCGAAGGCATCTGGTGCCTCGACCCCGAAGAAGGCCTGGGCCACGGGCAGTCGGCGGAGATCGACCGCGTCTACCGCCAGCACGGCGACCTGTCCGACGACGCCTTCGTGCGCGACAACCTCGCACGGTGGCTGGCATGAGCGCAGTACTCGCGCCCGCACAAGAGGCGCCGCTGATCCGCATGCGGCAGCTGCGCAAGGTCTACCGCAAGCGCAACGAAGAATTCCTCGCCGTCTCCGACGTCACGATGGACGTGCATGCGGGCGACATGATCTCGCTGGTCGGTCCCTCGGGCTGCGGCAAGTCGACGCTGCTGAAGATTCTCTCGGGCCTGCACGGCCACGACGGCGGCACGCTCGAGATCGGCGGCCCCGGCGGTGCGGGCTTCAACCCGGGCCGCGACGTCGGCATGGTGTTCCAGCAGCCGCTGCTGCTGAAGTGGCGCACCATTCTCGAGAACGTGCTGCTGCCCGCCGACATCCTCGGGCTGGACCGCAAGGCCGCCAAAGCGCGCGCGCACGAACTGCTCGACATGGTCGGCCTCACGGGCTTCGCCGACAAGCTGCCCTACGAACTCTCGGGCGGCATGCAGCAGCGCGCCGCGATCGCGCGTGCGCTCATCCACGACCCGAAGCTGGTGCTCATGGACGAGCCCTTCGGCGCGCTCGACGCGCTCACGCGCGAGAAGATGAACCTAGAGATGCTGCGCATCTGGGAGCGCAGCCGCAAGACCTTCATCGTGGTCACGCACAGCATCCAGGAGGCGGTGTTCCTGGGCTCGCACTGCGCCGTGCTCACGGCCGGGCCGGCGCGCATGGCCGACTTCTTCCGCATCGACCTGCCCGAGCCGCGCAAGCTGCACGTGAAGACCAGCCCGGCGTTCGGCGAGTACGTGCGCCGCATCTACGACCTGCTGGGCGTGGACTGAGCCTCGCGCAGCAGGTCGGTTCAGCTCAGCTCGGTTGCAGCTGCTGGATTTCCTTGGCGCGCGCCACTTCGACTTCGCGCGGCAAGGTCACCGCGTTCTTCACCGCCAGGATCTCCGCCATCACGCTCACCGCGATTTCGGGCGGCGTCTTGCTGCCGATGAAGATGCCGATGGGCCCGCGCAGGCGCGCGAGCGACTCGGCCGTCTGGTCGAAGTGCTCGATCATGCGGTCGCGCCGCGCGTCGGCGTTGCGGCGCGAGCCGATGGCGCCCACGTAGAAGGCCTCGCTCTGCAGCGCTTCGAGCAGCGCGAGGTCGTCTAGCTTGGGGTCGTGCGTGAGCGCGACCACGCAGCTGCGGCGGTCGGGCTTAAAGGCCAGCACGGCGTCGTCGGGCATCTCGGTGGTGATCGTCACGCCGGACAGCGTCCACGCGGTGCGGTACTCGGCGCGCGGGTCGCACAGCGTCACGGCGAAACCGCTGAACTTGGCCATGGTCGCCAGGTACTCGGCGAGCTGGCCGGCGCCGATGAGCAGCATGCGGTACTCGGGGCCGAAGGTGTTGGTGAGCTCGGTGTCGTTCACCGTGAGCTCGTCGGGCGCGGTCGCCTCGGCCAGCCGCACCGCGCCGGTGGCCAGCGTCACCGTGCGGCGCATGAGCTTGCCGCGTTCGAGTTCGGCGACCAGCGTGTCGAGCGCATCGGCGTCGGGCGCGTATTCGAGCAGCAGCTCGAGCGTGCCGCCGCAGGGCAAGCCGAAGCGGTGCGCCTCGTCGGCCGTGATGCCGTACTTGACGAGCGCGGGCGGCGCACCCAGCGGCACGTCTTCGCCCTTGCCGTGGGCATGGCTGTAGCGCGCGATGAGGTCGTCCTCGATGCAGCCGCCCGAGACCGAGCCGACCACGGCGCCGTCCTCGGCCAGCGCCATGATCGAGCCCACGGGCCGCGGCGACGAGCCCCAGGTGCGCACCACGGTGGTCAGCAGCGCGCGCTTGCCGGCACGCCGCCAGTCGCGCAGCGTGCGCAGCACCATGACGTCGAGGTTTTCCATGGCAGGACCCTGTGCGTCAGGCGGCGTCGCCCGGAGTGGAGGCGTCTTCGCCGTCCTTCTTGCCGAAGCCCATCTTCTTCATGAGACCCGACATCACGCCGGCCTTCTCGGCGGGCGCCTCGGCCGCCGCTTCCGCGGGCGGTGCGGGCGGCGGGCCGTAGCGGCTTTGCATCTCGGCCTCGAAGCGCTTGAAGAAATCGTCGGCGGTGGACTTGGCCGCGCCGTCGATCAGGCGCTGGCCGAGCTGGGCGATCTTGCCGCCGACCTGGGCCTGCACGGTGTAGTCGAGTTCGCAGCCGGCGGGTGCCGCAGCCACGGGGGCGGCTTCGGCAGCAGGTGCGCCCTCTGCGATGGGTGCGCTGTCGGCCACGGCCACCGGCTTGAGCGACACGCTCGACGAGCCCTTGGCAAACCCCGCCACGCCGCCCTGCCCCTCGAAAGTGAGCTTGTAGCCGTCGGGCGCGACGATGTCCGACAGCATCACCTTGCCGCTGAACTTGGCCGACACCGGGCCGATCTTCACGGCCAGCGCCACGCTGTAGGTGTTGTCGCCCGTGAGCTCGAACTTGTCGCAGCCGGGGATGCACTTCTTGAGCGTCTCGGGGTCGTTGAGCGCGTCCCAGGCCTGTTGTTGGGTGACGCCGAGGCGGCGGTTTCCGAGCATTTCCATGGTGGGTTTCCTTTGTTCCTTCCTGAGTCCGGTCCTAGCGACTGGCGCGCATCAGCGCGGCCAGGCTGGCGGCCAGCTGTTCGAGTGCATTCAGATTGTGGACCGCCAGCATCGCGTCCGCATGGCGGTGCAGCACGGCGGCCCCACGCGCCAGAGGGGCGTAGCCCTCGAAGCGCAGCAGCGGGTTGAGCCACAGCAGCCGGCGCGAATGGCGCTTCAGCCACTGCAGTTCGGTCTCGAGCTGCGCGGGCTCGCCCGTGTCGAGGCCGTCGCTGATCACCAGCACCAGCGTACGGCGGCCGATGAGCCGGCGTGCATGCGACTGGCGCAGCTCGGCCAGCGAACCGCCCAGCCGCGTGCCGCCCGCGAAGTCGTCGATGGCCAGGCTGGCGGCCCCCAGCATGGCGTCGGTGTCGGCCAGCCGGAAAGCCGGCGTGAGGTCGGTCAGCCGCGTGCCGAAGGCGAACACGTCGCGCCGGCCGGCGCGCCGCGTGGCGGCATGCAGAAAGGCCAGCAGCAGGCGCGCGTAGCGCTCCATCGACCCCGACACATCGACCAGCACCAGCAGCGGCAAGGGCTGCTCGCGCCGCGCCAACCGAGGCAGGCGCAGGATCTCGCCGCCGGTGCGTGCCGCTTCGTGCAGCACGCCGGGCCAGTGCATGCGGGCGTGCGCGCTGCCTGCGTCGCCGGCCGGGCGCAGGCGGCGCGTGGGCAGTTCGGGCACCGGCAAGCGGATGTCGCGCGCCAGCCGCTCGACCAGCCGGTACTCGGCCGCGCCCAGCGCGTTGAAGTCGGCATGCTGCAGCCGCTGGCGGTCGCTGGCAGTCATGGCGGCGTCGAACTTGATCTCTTCGTCGGGCTTGGTCGGTGCTGCGGGCTTCACGGCGTCGCGCGGCGGGCTCAGCGCCTCGCGCACGCGCGGGCGGCGCTTGGAAGGTTCGGCCTTGCCTTCGGCGCTGGGCAGCATCTGGGCGAGCAGCTTGTTGGCCAGCTCGGGGTCGCGGAACCACGCGTCGAAGAGTTCACGGAACACCAGCCGGTCCTGCTCGCGGCTGACCATCACGGCTTCCATCGCGGCGCTCAGGTCGAGCTTGTCTTCGACACCGACCAGCGTGACCGCCTCGGTCGCGAGTGCGATGCGCATGGCGTCGGTGCGCACGCCGGCGCGGCGCAGTGCGCGGCCGAAGGCGGCGATGTTGCCCGCCAGCTTGCCGCTGCGCACGTCGCCGAGTTGCTGGATGCCGGCCATGTAGGTGCCTCGGCCGCGCTCAGCTCGCGAGCGGTTCCTCGGGCCTCAGCAGGTCGGAGGCCAGCTCGTGCGTCAGCGCCGCCACGTCGTCGCGCTGCTTGAACAGGATGCCGGCGGTGTCGACGACCACTTCGGGGTCGAGTTCGACAGTGTCGAGCGCGATGAGCGCCCGCGCCCACTCCACGCTTTCGGCGATGCCGGGCGCGCGCTGGAAGGCGTTGACGAACGGCGCCGAGCGCAGCCGCGCGACAAACGCCGCCACCTGCGCCGACAGCACCTCGCCGGCCTGCGGTACCTGCGCGCGCACGATGGCGAGCTCGCGCTCGCGCTCGGGGTAGTCGAGCCAGTGGTAGAGGCAGCGCCGCTTCACGGCGTCGTTGAGTTCGCGCGTGCGGTTGCTGGTGAGCAAGGTGACCGGCGGCACCACGGCGCGCACGGTGCCCAGCTCAGGAATGCTGACCTGGTACTCGCCCAGGTATTCGAGCAGGAAGGCTTCGAAGGGCTCGTCGGCGCGGTCCACCTCGTCGATCAGCAGCACGGCACCGGGGGCCGGCGTCTGCAGCGCCTGCAGCAGCGGGCGGCGGATCAGGTAGTGCGGCTGGTAAACCTCGGCCTCCACGTCGCGCGCCGCACCCGTGGCCTCGGCCGCGCGCATGTGCAGCAGCTGCGCGGCATAGTTCCATTCATAGAGCGCCTCGCGCTGCTCCATGCCGTCGTAGCACTGCAGGCGCAGCAGCTCGCGGTTCAGGGCCGTCGACAGCGCCTTGGCCAGCTCGGTCTTGCCGACGCCGGGCTCCCCTTCGAGCAGCAGCGGGCGCTGCAGCTTGAGCGCGAGGAACACTGCAGTGGCCAGGCGGCGGTCGGCAAAGTAGCCGGCCTGCCGCAAGCCGTCGGAAAGGGCGTCGATGGTCGGGAAGATCATGGGCAAGCGTAGCGGAAGACGCGAGGGTGTCGCGCCTTCCGGTGGGCGGCGGCGCTGGGCTGCTTCAGCCGAGTGCTTTGGTGACGGCGCGCTGCGTCAGCACGCTGATCAGGTTCGCGCGGTAGGCGGCCGAGGCATGCAGGTCGCTGTTCAGGTCGCTCGCGTCGATCTTCACGGCCGCGGCGGACGCGGCGGTGAAGCTCTTGTTGAGCGCATCTTCGAGCCCGGCATGGCGGAACACGCCGTTGCCCGCGCCGGTGACGGCCACGCGCACGCCGCTGTCGTACTGCGCCAGGAAGATGCCGACCAGCGGGAAGTTGGAGGCCTTCTGGCGCAGCTTCTCGTACACCGCGCGCTTCGGAATCGGGAAGCGGATGGCGACGATCAGTTCGTCTTCTTCAAGTGCCGTGGTGAACAGGCCCTGGAAGAAGTCGTCGGCCGCAATCTCGCGCTTCGAGGTGATGACGGTCGCGCCCGAGGCCAGCACCGCGCTCGGGTAGCACGCCGCCGGGTCGTTGTTGGCCACCGAGCCGCCAACGGTGCCCATCGCGCGCACCTGCCGGTCGCCGATGCGCGACGCGAGGTCGGCCAGCGCGGGGTACGCGGCCTTCACGTCGGCGTTGTTCGCCACGTCGAGATGACGCGACATGGCGCCGACGGTGATCGCGCCGCCGTCCTTCTTGATGCCGGTGAGTTCCTTGATGCCGCCGAGGTCGACGAGCTGCTCGGGCGCCGACAGCCGCAGCTTCATCGAGGCCAGCAGGGTCTGTCCGCCGGCCAGTGGCTTGCCGCCCGCGGCGATGAGCCGGGCCGCGTCCGCCACGCTGGCGGGCCGTTCGAGTGTGAAGGCATACATGGGGTGATTCCTTCTCTGTTATTTCTTGTGTCGTTCAGGGCTTGGCGGCGGCCTGCATCGCTTCCCAGACGCGGCTGGACGAAGCGGGCATGTCGAAATCCTTGACGCCCAGCGGCGCCAGCGCGTCGAGCACGGCGTTGATGACGGCCGGCGGCGACCCGATGGCACCCGCCTCGCCGCAGCCCTTGGTGCCCAGCGGGTTGTGGGTGCAGGGGGTGCAGACGGTGTCGAGCTTGAACTGCGGGAAGTCGCCGGCGCGCGGCATGGCGTAGTCCATGAAGCTGCCGGTGAGCAGCTGGCCGGTTTCGTTGTCGTACACGCAGTTCTCGAGCAGCGCCTGGCCGATGCCCTGCACCAGCCCGCCGTGCACCTGGCCCTCGACGATCATCGGGTTGATGATGGTGCCGAAATCGTCCACCGCGGTGAAGCGGTCGACCTTGACCTCGCCGGTCTCTTTGTCGATCTCGACCTCGCAGATGTAGGTGCCGCCCGGGAAGGTGAAGTTGGTCGGGTCGTAGAAGGCGGTTTCGTTCAGGCCGGGCTCGAGCTTGTCGAGCGGGTAGTTGTGCGGCACGTAGGCCGTGAGCGCCACCTGGCCGAACGGGATCTTCTTGTCGGTGCCCTTGACCGTGAACTCGCCGTTGGCGAACTCGATGTCGGCGTCGCTCGCCTCCATCAGGTGCGCGGCGATCTTCTTGGCCTTGGTCTCGATCTTGTCGAGCGCCTTCATGATGGCCGCGCCGCCCACCGAGATGGAGCGCGAGCCGTAGGTGCCCATGCCGAAGGGCACGCGGCCGGTGTCGCCGTGCACCACGTCGACGTTCTCGACCGGAATGCCCAGGCGCGCGGCCACGACCTGCGCGAAGGTGGTTTCATGCCCCTGGCCGTGGCTGTGCGAGCCGGTGAACACCGTCACGCTGCCGGTCGGGTGCACGCGGATCTCGCCGCATTCGAACAGGCCCGCGCGCGCGCCGAGCGCCCCCGCGATGTTCGACGGCGCGATGCCGCAGGCCTCGATGTAGCTCGAATAGCCCATGCCGCGCAGCTTGCCCTTGGCCTCGGTCGCCGCCTTGCGCGCGGCATAACCGTCGACCTCGGCCAGCACCCGCGCCTTGTCCATGCAGGCATGGAAGTCGCCGGTGTCGTACTGCAGCGCCACGGGCGTCTGGTACGGGAAGCTGGTGATGAAGTTGCGCTTGCGGATTTCGTCCTGGCCCAGGTTCATTTCCCAGGCGCAGCGCGACACCAGGCGCTCCAGCAGGTAGGTGGCCTCGGGCCGCCCGGCCCCGCGGTACGCATCGACCGGCGAGGTGTTGGTGAACCAGGCATCGACCTCGACGTAGATCTGCGGCGTCGTGTACTGGCCCGCGAGCAGCGTGGCGTACAGGATGGTCGGCACCGCGGTCGAGAAGGTCGACAGGTAGGCGCCCAGGTTGGCGTCGGTGTGCACGCGCATGGCCAGGAACTTGCCGTCCTTGTCCATCGCCATCTCGGCGTGGCTCACGTGGTCGCGGCCGTGCGCGTCGGACAGGAAGCACTCCGAGCGCTCCGCCGTCCACTTGATGTTGCGGTTGAGCTGCTTGGCCGCCCAGGTCAGGCACACGTCTTCGGCGTACAGGAAGATCTTGGAGCCGAAGCCGCCGCCCACGTCGGGCGCGATCACGCGCACCTTGTGCTCGGGCAGGCCCAGCACGAAGGCCGTCATCAGAAGGCGCTCGACGTGCGGGTTCTGGTTCGACACGTAGAGCGTGTAGTCGTCGGTGCCGCGGCTGTAGCTGCCGATGGCCACGCGCGGCTCGATCGGGTTGGGAATCAGGCGGTTGTTGACGAGGTCGAGTTGGGTGACGTGCGCCGCCGTGGTGAACACGTTGTCGACCGCCGCCTTGTCGCCGAGCACCCACTTGTAGCACTGGTTGTCGGGCGCCTCGTCGTGCAGGGTGACGCCGCTGGCCTTCTTGGCGGCGTCGGCCACGCTCACCAGGGCGGGCAGCACGTCGTAGTCGACCACCACGGCCTCGGCCGCGTTCTTGGCCTGCTCGACCGTCTCGGCCACCACCATGGCGACGTGGTCGCCCACGTAGCGCACCTTGTTGATCGCCAGGATCGGGTGCATCGGCTCCTTCATGGGGGTGCCGTCGGGGTTGTTGATGAGCCAGCCGCAGGGCAGCCCGCCCATCTTTCCTTCGATGTCCTTGCCGCTGAAGATGCCGACCACGCCGGGCATCTTCGAGGCTTCGGCGATGTCGATCGACTTGATGACGGCATGCGCGTGCGGCGAGCGCACGAAAACGGCGTGGCTCTGGTTGGCCAGCGTGATGTCGTCGGTGTAGTTGCCCGCGCCGGTCAGGAAGCGGTAGTCTTCCTTGCGCCGCAATGCCTCGCCGATGTGCGGCAGGTTGGAGAAGTCGGAAGCGCCCATGTCGCTCTCCTCAGGCCGTGACCGTGGTTTGCTGGGTCGGCACCGGATTGCCCGATGCCATGGCCTCGCCGCCCATCTTCACGGCCTTGACGATGTTCTGGTAGCCCGTGCACCGGCACAGGTTGCCCTCGAGCAGCTCGCGGATTTCCGATTCGCTCGATTTGGGGTGGTGGGTGCACAGGTCGATGGCGCTCATGACCATCCCCGGGGTGCAGAAACCGCACTGCAGGCCGTGGCATTCCTTGAAGGCCGCCTGCATGGGGTGCATGGTGCCGTCGGCGGCGGCCACGCCCTCGATGGTGGTGACATCGGCGCCGGCCGCCTGCGCGACCAGGATGTTGCACGACTTGACCGCGCGGCCGTTCAGGTGGACCGTGCAGGCGCCGCACTGGGCGGTGTCGCAGCCGACGTGGGTGCCGGTGAGGTGGAGGTGCTCGCGGATCGCGTGCACAAGGAAGGTGTTGGGTGGGGCGTCGACCGTGACCGGCCGGCCGTTGACCTTGAAAGCGACCTGCATGTGGCTGTCTCCGTGAAAGGTGATGGCTGGTTCAGCGAGGCATCTTGGATGCCGCCCTTTCGCACTATCCTAGGCAAAAACCCTTGACACTTGCACAGAGCGCGGGAAATTCTCAAAATGAAACAGCTTGCCAACCGGCCGGCCCGCAAAAGCAGCCCTCCCCGCGCGAAGAAGAACTTTCACGATGATGTCCGCTTCCGCCGTCCCCCCTCCTGCTGAGCGCTCGCTGGCCATTGCGCAGGCGCGCCGCGAGCTGATCGACGGCGACGGCCCCCGCCCGCGCGGCAGCGTGCGGGTCGACCCGGGCATCACGCGCTCCTGGCAGCGCTGCCTGGAGGCCGGCCGCCGGCCCCAGCAGCGCGTGAGCTTCGAGCCCGTGAGCCGCACCGCCAGCCGCGAGGTCACGGAATGCAACCGGGCCCTGGTCACGGCGGCGCGTCCGGTGATCGAACGGCTCTCGCGCGCCATCGCCGACACCCGCTATTTCGCCATCCTGACCGACGCCCGCGGCATCGTGGTCGACGTGGGTACCTTGCCCGACGGCACCGACCCCGCCGCCCGCTATGCGCGCGACATCGGACGCATCGGCGTCGACCTGTCCGAAAGCGCCATCGGCACCAGCGCGATCGGCACGGCGCTGGCCGAGCAGGAATCGGTGTGGCTGCACCGGGGTGAACACTTTTTTGACGACACCAGTGTGTACAGCTGCGCCGGCGCCCCGCTCTTCGGGCCCCGGGGCGACTGCATCGGCATGCTCGACCTCACGGGCGTGCAGGTGGTCGAGCGGCCCGAGTTGCGCCACCTGGCCACGCTGTCGGCGCGCAGCATCGAGAACTTGCTGGTGCAGCGCGAACCCTGCGAGCTGCTGCTGCGGCTGCTCTGGCCCGGCTGCCCGAGCAGCGAGACCACCGAGGGCCTGCTGTGCATCGACGCCGCCGGCCATGTCACCGGCGCCAACGCGGCCGCCCGACAGATGCTGCACCAGCCGCTGGCCTGCCATGCCGGCGGCCTGCATTTCAACGACCTGTTCGCGCTGCCGCTGCACATGATGTTCGACGCCGCCCGGCGCGGCGACGCCATGCTCGAGGTGCCGCTGTGGTCGGGCCTGCGGGTGCAGGTGCGGGCCCAGCGCGGCGGCAGCGAGCATGGCGGCGTGCCGGGCATGCCCGGCGACGCCACCGACGGCCGCCCCCGCCTGCGCGACGTGGAAACCGCGCTGATCCGCAAGGCGGTGAGCGACGCGCGCGGCAATGTCGCCGAGGCGGCGCGCACGCTGGGCATCAGCCGCGCCACGGTCTACCGCAAACTCTGGCGCGGCCGGCCGGCGGGCGACTGACCCGCCTTATTCATCACGCGCCTGCGGGCACGCGGTCGAGAAAGCCCGTCACCGCGCGCAGCTTGCCCCCGTCGAGCTGGGCGAAGTCGGTGCCCTGGATCAGGTCGTCGGCGCCGCTCGGGCCCAGGGTCCACGAGAAGCGCAGGTTGTCGCCGTGCGCCTCGGCCTTGCCCAGCAGGTGGAAGCGAAAGCCCGGATAGCGCTGGTGCACCGCGCCGACCAGCGCGCTGATCTGCTCGCGGCCGCTGGCCTGCGCCATCGGGTCGACATAGCGGGCGTCGGCGGTCCAGCCGGCGTCGATGAGCGCGGCGCGGCGCGCGGCGTCGGTCTCGTTCCAGACGGCGATGTAGCCCGTGGCGATGGCATGGGCGTCGTGGGCGGCGGTGTTCATGGCGACTGTTCCTTTCGAGGGTTCGACCCGCAACAGCACGGGGTGAAGGAATGGTCGCGGGGCACGCGCCGCGCGTCGATGACGTGGCAGGTTATGCCGGCGCGTCCATCGCCGCGTTCGCATCGAGCGGAAACACCGGCCGGCGCACCTGGCTGAACGGGAACAGGCTGTAGTCCGAGCTCGTCACGCCCGGGCTGTCGCACTCCACCAGCGCCGCCGACAGCGGCTCGAACACCGGCCGGCAGTACATGCGCGACTTCAGCAGCAGGAAGCGCTCGGTGCGCGGGTCGAGCCCGGCGCACTCGAACACGCCGATGTCCCACGGCTCCTGCGTGCGCTCGGTGACGACGATGCGCGCCGCGCCGATGTCGAACAGCACGGTGCGTCCCATGCTGCTGCGCTGGCCGGTGTAGGTGGGGCCGGTGATCACGTACTCGCCGTCGCTGATGGTTCGCACCATGCCGGTCAGCCGCACGGGCGTTTTCTTCAGGCCGATGCCTTCCAGCGACACCTTGTTGCCCAGCGCCACCGTCACTTCGGCGCCCTCGCCCGCCGCGACCAGTGCGGCCACCGCCTCGGGGTCGCACAGCGGCCCGACGCCGATGCCGTCCAGGCCCTGCGCCAGCGCTTCCTGCAGCACGTCCATGGTGTCGCAGCTGCCGCCCGACATGCAGTTGTCGCCGTGGTCGAGCAGCAGCACCGGGCGCGTGGCACCGCCCGCGATGAGTTTCGCGCGCGCGACCGATTCAGCCAGCGGCTCGCTGCGGTAGATGAAGGCTTCGCGTTCGGCCCACATCTGCGCCGCGATGCGGTCGGCCGTGGCCTGCGCGCGTACGGGCGATTGCGCATCGACCGCGATCACGCTCATGCACGGCGCCGTGATGTCCGACAGCGAGAAGCCCGCCAGGATCGACACCGCCAGCGACTCGGATTCCTCCGCCGCGCGCGCCGCCTCGATGGCCCGCTGCATCGCGCCGGTGAACGAGGCGCTGCGCAGCGTGTGTGCCATCAGCGGCAGCTGGCGCCAGCGCATGTGCGGCTGGCTGCGCCCGGCCAGCAGGTCGAACAGCAGGCGGCCGGCGTGCTCGCCGGTCTCGTACATGTCGACGTGCGGGTAGGTCTTGAAGCCGACGATCACGTCGGCGTTCTCCACCATCGCGGGCGTCACGTTGGCGTGCAGGTCCAACGCCACGCCGATCGGCACGCCGGGCGCCGCGGCGCGCAGGCGCACCAGCAGGTCGCCTTCGCCGTCGGTGCTGTTCTGCGCCACCATTGCGCCGTGCAGGTCGAGCAGGATCGCGTCGCAGCCGGGCGCCGCATCGACGATGCATTGCGTGAGCGTGGTGTAGGCCTGCGCATCGACCGGCCCGCTCGGGTTGGCCGAGGCCGACACCGGCGTGACGAGCTGCGCGCCTGCCGCTTCGGCCAGGTCGATGAAGGCCGACATCGCGGTGCGCATGCCCTTGTTGTCGGTGTAGGCCTGTTCGCCGAAGGTCGGGCCGTCGGGCCCGAAGGCCGCGAGCGGCGTGGGCACGGGCGAGAAGGTGTTGGTCTCGTGGTTGAGACGTGCGATCAGGACTTTCATTGGGCAAACTTTCCGGCGCTGCCCAGCATGGTGATGTCGCCAAAGCTGGAGCCGTTGCGGTTGTCGGGACGGAACGCGACCGTGAAGCCATTGAGGTTCATGGGCGGCGAGTTCTCGATGCTGCGGCGCAGCGATTCGGTGGTGATCGGCCCCTTCACGCGCTGCAGCGATTCCGCAAAGGCCTTGGCCGTGATGTAGCCCTCCAGCCCCAGGTAGGAGCCTTCGCCTTCGCTGCCCGCGGCCTTCCTCGCGCGCTGGTATTCGTCGACGATGGGAAAGCGTGTCTTCCAGAACGGCGGTACCACCTGCGACAGCACGATGCCGCGGCTCTTGTCGCCGAGTTCCTTGTACAGAAGGAACGAGCTCGCCACCGAGTTCGTGTAGATCTGCGGATGGATGGGCGCGGCCACCAGCGAGCGGATGATGTTGATCGCCGGCGTGCCGGCCGCGATGACGTACACCGCCTGCGCCCCGCTCGCGATGACCTGCTGCGCGATGGCGGGATGGTCCTTTTCCTTCGGATCGAAGCGCAGCGACAGCAGGGCCGGCTGCCTGTTCTTCTCGAGCGCGGCCAGCGCGTCCTTCTCGATGCCCTTGCCGTAAGCGTCGTCGCTGGAGACGATGGCGATGCGCGTCACGCCGATGGTCGTCAGGTGGTTCATCACACGCGAGACCTCGTCGGCATACGACTCCCGCACGTGGTAGATCGGCACCTTCGGCCCGCGCAGCACCGCCGCGCCGGTCAGCCCGCCGAAGATGAAGCTGTCGTACTTCGCCGCCACCGGCACCATGGCCGCGCCGATGCCCGTGCCCATGGTTCCAAACAGGCAGACGACGCGGTCCGTGCCGAGCAGCTTCTCGGCATTGGCCGCGGCCTTCTCGGGGATGTAGGCGTCGTCGTAGGTGATCACCTTGACGGGCCGGCCACCGACGCCGCCCGCCTTGTTCAACTGGTCGAGGAACAGCGTCTGGCCTTCCATGAACGCGAGGCTGTTCGGCGTGAACGGGCCGGTGAGCACCGCAGACTGGCCGACCAGGATCGGCTCTCCTGCAGCGAGGGCGGCCGTCGACGCCGCGATCATGCCCATCGCCAGCACGCACTGAAGGCCGATGCGGCGAAGCGCCGCCTTCACGCGGCCACTCCCGCGCTCTGCAGCATCGCCTGCAGCAGCACGTTGCAGCCGGCTTCGAGGTGGTCGGGCTGCGCGTCCTCGATCTCGTTGTGGCTGATGCCGTCCAGGCAGGGCACGAAGATCATCGCCGCGGGGCACACGCGCGCGAGGTACACGGCGTCGTGGCCGGCGCCGCTGATCACGTTCATCCACGTCATGCCCTGGTCCTGCGCGGCCTCGCGCACGGCCGAGACCAGTGCGGGCGTGAACGGCTGCGGCGGGAAGTACACGACCTGTTCGGCCGTCGCCTCGACCTTGCCCTTCGTCGCGATGCGCTGCACGGCTTCCTTCAGTGCCGCGTCCATGGCCGACAGCACCACGTCGTCGGCCGCCCGCAGGTCGACGCTGAGCTTCACGCGGCCCGGGATCACGTTGCGCGAGTTCGGGTAGTTGTCGATCCAGCCGACCGTGCCGCGCCCGTGCGGCGCGTGTGCGAGCGCGATGCGGTTCACCTCGACCACGAGTTCGGCGGCGGCCAGCAGCGCATCTTTTCGCAGCTCCATCGGCGTGGGGCCGGCATGGGCTTCCATGCCCTGCACCACCACGTCGTACCAGCGCTGGCCCAGCGCGCCCTCGACCACGCCGATGACGCGCTCGTTGGCTTCGAGCACCGGGCCCTGTTCGATGTGCGCCTCGAAGTAGGCGCCGACCGGCGACGCCGCCGCCGAGGCGGGCACGGCCCCCGCATAGCCGATGGCCGACAGCGCATCCGCCACGCTCACGCCCTCGGTGTCGCGCTGCGCGAGCGCGTGCTCGAGCGTGAAGGCGCCGGCGAACACGCCCGAGCCCATCATCACGGGCACGAAGCGCGAGCCCTCTTCGTTGGTCCACACCGCCACTTCGAGCGGTGCCTCGGTTTCGATGCCCGCATCGTTCAGCGCGCGCACCACCTCGAGCCCCGCAAGCACGCCGTAGTTGCCGTCGAACTTGCCGCCCGTGGGCTGCGTGTCGATGTGGCTGCCGGTGGTGATGGGTGGCAGCGCGTTGTTGCGGCCCGCGCGGCGCGCAAAGATGTTGCCGATGGCGTCCACGCGCACCTCGCAGCCGGCCTCGCGCGCCCAGCGCGTGAAGAGGTCGCGGCCCTGTCGATCGAGGTCGGTGAGCGCGATGCGGCACACGCCGCCCTTCTCGGTGGCGCCGAGCTGCGCGAGCTGCATCAGCGAGTCCCAGAGACGCTGGCCGTTCACGCGCAGGGCGCGCACGTCCGTGGCGGCGGAAAGTTCGTTCGTTGTGTTCATGATTTTTGTGACGAATGAAGGGCGGTTCAGGCGAGACCGACGCCGAGGTATCTGTCTTTCACGTCGTAGTCGGCCATGAAGGCGGCGTTGCCGGCCTCGTGCACGATCACGCCCTGCTCCACGATGTAGTGGCGGTCGGCCAGCTGCACGCAGACCTCGAGGTTCTGCTCGACCAGCAGGATGGCCACGCCCGCGGCCTTGATGGTCTTGAGCTGCGCGACGATCTCTTCCACGATCACCGGCGCCAGGCCTTCCACGGGCTCGTCCAGGATCAGCAGGCGCGGGTGGTTCATGAGCGCGCGGCCGATGGCCAGCATCTGCTGCTCGCCGCCCGAGAGCTGCCCGCCGCCGTTGCGCCGGCGCTCCTTCAGGCGCGGAAAGATGCGGTAGATGTCGGCCAGCTGCCAGGGCGAATCGCGCCGCAGGCCGAGCAGCAGGTTCTCTTCCACCGTGAGCAGCTTGAAGATGCCGCGGTGCTCGGGCACGAGGCACACGCCGCGCGTGGCGATGCGGTGCGGCGGCTGGCCCGCGATGTCCGCGCCCTGGAAGCGCACGCGCCCTTTCGTGGGCGTGACGGCGCCGGCAATGCTCTTGAGCGTGGTCGACTTGCCCGCGCCGTTGCGCCCCAGCAGCGTGACCAGCTCGGCCTCGCCCACCGTGAGCGACACGCCCTGCAGCACATGGCTCTTGCCGTAGTGCGCGTGCAGGCCTTCGACTTCGAGGATGTTGCTCATGCCTTGCCTCCGGTGATCATGTTGCCCAGGTACGCGGTGCGCACGCGCGCGTCCGAGCGGATGTCGCCCGGCAGCCCCTCGGCCAGCACGCGGCCCAGCTGCATGACGGTCACGGTGTCGGAGATGTCCATCACGATGTTCATGTTGTGCTCGATCAGCACCACGGTGTGCCGGTCGCGCAGGCCGCGGATGAGATGCTTCATGTCGTCGAGGTCGTCGATGCCCATGCCCGAGGTCGGCTCGTCCAGGAAGATGGCCTTGGGCTTCGCAGCCAGCGCCATGCCCACTTCGAGGCGGCGCTGCTGGCCGTGCGAGAGCACGCTGGCGGGTGTGTCGGCCAGTCGCTCGAGGCCGACGCGCGCGAGCACCTCGGCCACCGTGTCGGCACAGGCGCGCTCGCCGATGGGGGCGCGCCAGCAGTTCATGGCCTGGCGCGGCGCAACGCCCTGCGCCGCCACGCGCAGGTTCTCGCGCACCGACAGGCTGGGGAACAGGCTCGTGACCTGGAACGAGCGCGCCATGCCGCGCTGCACGCGCTGGTGGTCGGGCTCGCGCGTCACGTCGTGGCCGTCGAACAGGATGCGCCCACCCGTGGTGGTGCCGGTGCCCGTGAGCATGTGAAAGAGCGTGGTCTTTCCCGCGCCGTTGGGCCCGATCACCGAGTGCACGGTGTTGCGCCTGATCTTCAGGTCGACCCCGCCGAGCGCGGCGAACTTGCCGTAGTGCTTGGTGACGCCGATGGCTTCGATGAGGATGTCGCTCATGCCTGTTCTCCTTGCACGGCCGGCGCCTTGGCCTCGGCCGCCGTCTTGCGGAACACCCGGCGCCAGGCGCTTTCGCCCAGGCCCCAGAGGCCGCGTTGCATGCCGATGCTCACGCCGATCAGCAGCAGGCCCAGCAGCAGCAGCCAGCGCGGCCACAGCGTGGAGAGCCAGTCGGCCAGCAGCACGTAGAAGGCCGAGCCCAGCACCGAGGCAAAGAGGTTGCCGGTGCCGCCGATCACGGTGATGACCAGGATCATCTCGCTCGTGTGGTACTCGGCGTTGGACAGCGGCGCGATGCCGGTCATCATGGCGTGCAGGCCGCCGGCGAGGCCGGTGACGGCGCCCGAGATCACGAAGGCCAGCAGCTTGAAGCGCTTCAGGTCGTAGCCCACGGCGGCGGCGCGGTCCTCGTTGTCGCGGATGGCGAGCAGCGTGCGGCCGAAGACCGAGTCGGTCACCTTGAGCAGCAGCGCGAACGCGGCCAGGAAGATCACCGCCACGAAGGCGTAGTACTTCCACGGCGTGTCCATGAAGGCCGGGCGCGGCACGTCGAGCAGGCCGTTGTCGCCGCCCGTGAGCCCCGAGGCCGTGTAGGCGATGAAATAGAACATCTGCGCGAAGGCCAGCGTGAGCATCACGAAGTAGGTGCCGCGCTGGCGGATGGCGACCCAGCCGACCACCGCCGCGCCCAGCGCGCCCATGCCGATGGCGGCGAGCAGCGCGAGCGGCATCGGCAGCTGCAGCCGCGTGAGCAGGATCGCGATGGTGTAGCTGCCCAGCCCGAAGAAGATGCCCTGGCCGAACGAGAGCAGCCCCGTGTAGCCCAGCAGCAGGTTGCAGCCCAGGGCCGCGAGCGCGTAGATGAGCACTTCGCTCGCGAGCGAGCCCGAGCGCATGAACAGCGGCAGCGCGAGTGCGACGATCAGCGCCAGCAGGAAGGTGTATTTCTTTGGCATGGCGCGTTCATCCTCTGCGGCCGAGCAGGCCATGCGGGCGCAGCAGCAGCACGGCGCCCATCGCGATGTAGATCATCAGGCTCGCCCCCGGCGGCCAGATAGTGCTCATGAGGCTTTGCACGATGCCGATCAGCACGCCGCCGACCAGCGCCCCGCTGAAGCTGCCGAGCCCGCCGATCACCACGACCACGAAGGCCACGCCCAGCGCCTCGACGCCCATGAAGGGCTCGGCCCCGCGGATGGGCGCGGCCAGCACACCGGCCAGCGCCGCCGTGGCCGCGCCGAGCGCGAACACCAGGCTGAACACGCGGAACACGTTGATGCCCAGCAGCGAGACCATCTCGGTCGATTCGCTGCCCGCACGCACCGCGCTGCCCAGGCGCGTGCCTTCGAGCACCCACCACAGCCCCACCGCGAGCACGGCGGTGAAACCGATCACGAAGAGCCGGTACTTCGGGTAGATGAAGCTGCCCCACATCACCACGCCCTGCAGCAGGTCGGGCGTGGGCACGCTGTTGCCCAGCGGGCCCCAGAACACGATGACGATCTCCTGCACCGCGAGCGCCAGGCCCACGGTCACGAGGATGTGGAACTCGTGCGGCTTGGCGTAGACGCGGCGCAGCAGCAGCTTTTCGGCCAGCCAGCCGAGCGCGCCGACGAACAGCGGCACCAGCACGAGCGCGGCCCAGAAATTGAGCCCCCACTGCATGGCCTGGAAGCACAGGTAGGCGCCCAGCAGGTAGAAAGCGCCGTGCGCGAAGTTCACGAAGCGCAGCAGGCCGAACACGATGGACAAGCCAACGGCCAGCAGGAAATACAGCATGCCGATGCCGATTCCGTTGATGGTCTGGAGCAGGTAGACGGACATAGGTGTCGTGGGGGTGGCAAACGTGCAGGCGGCACGCGCCCTGCCCGCGCCCAAAAACGGCGCGGGCGCGGCGCGAAGCCGGGCGGCGTCAGGCCAGCTTGCAGCCGGTCTTGTCGATCGGCAGGAACGACTTGCCGGAACTGACGACGTCCACGTAGTCGGCCGGGTTGGCCATCTTCGACTTCGCCTTGCCCTTGAGCAGGTAGTAGTCCTTGATCACCTGGTGGTCGGCCTTGCGGATTTCTTCCACGCCCGTGAGGCCGTCGAACTTCATGCCTTCGAGCGCGGCGATCACGGCCTTCTGGTCGACCGTGCCGGCTTTCACGATGCCGTCGATGAGGATCTTGGTGCAGATGTACGAGCCGGCCAGGCTGTAGTTGGGCACGATCTTCAGCTTGTCGGCGGTGCGCTTCACGAGGTCCTTGTTGAGCGGCGTGTCGACCGTGTGCCAGTACTGCGCACCGAAGTAGACGCCGTCGCACAGGTCGGCGCCCAGCTCGTCGAACTGCTCCAGGCCCGAGGCCCAGGCCATGAGGATCGTCATGTTCTTGTGCATGCCGAAGCTCACCGCCTGGCGCAGCGCGGCCGACGACTGCGCGCCGAAGTTCAGCAGCAGCAGCACGTCGGGCTTGGCGGCCATCGCGTTGGTGAGGTAGCCGCTGAACTCCTTGTCGTTGAGCGAGTGGTAGCTGTTGCCCACGTGCTCAATGCCCTTCTCCTGGAAGATGGTCTTGGCCGCGCTCAGCAGGCCGTCGCCGAACACGTACTGCGGCGTGATCGTGTACCAGCGCTTGGCCTTGGGCATCGACGCGATCAGCGGGCGCACCGTCTGCTCGATCGCACCGAAGGTGGGCACCGACCAGCGGAAGGTGGCGGGGTTGCAGTCCTTGCCCGTGATCTCGTCGGCGCCTGCGGTGGTGATGAACAGGCCGCCGGCCTTCTCGGCCTCCTTGCCCATGGCCAGTGCTTCCGACGACAGGATGCCGCCAGCGAAGAATTTCGCGCCCTGCTGCTGCGAGGCCTCCTGCACCTTGCGCACGGCGGTGGCCGGCTTGCCTTCGGTGTCCAGCAGCGTGTAGGCCAGCGGCCGGTTCAGCACCTTGCCGTACTGCTCGATCGCCAGCTTGGTGCCCAGGTCGGCGAACTTGCCGTTGGCCGCGAAGGCACCCGACATGGGCACCGGTGCACCGAAGCGGATCACGTCGGTGGCCTGGGCGATGGCCGAGCGGCTCATCAGGAGCGAGGCCGGGGCGGCCGACAGGGCGGCGAGCTGAAGAAGTTGTCTGCGTTGCATGGGGTTCTCCGGTCGTGGTGGGTGGAAAGTGGGGAAGAAAACACAGTGCCTGCGATCGCCGGCAATTTAAGCGGATAAATAGGATTAATATGTTGGTAAAAACCCGTTAGCAAGCCCCGTGCCCAAACCCAACCCGACCCTGCCGATGACGCCGTTAAGATCGCGCGCTGTTGCGCATCCCGCGCATCTCCCGATGTGCATGGATGGAGCGTTTTGATGAGAGTGGGGCACAACCCTCCGAAGCGGCAAAAGCTCTCGGACGTCATCGTCGAAGACGTCAAGCGATGGATCGTTGCCGAGCGCAAGCAGCCCGGCGACCGGCTACCGAACGAGAAGGAACTGATCGAGCTCTTCGGCTATTCGAAGAGCACGGTGCGCGAGGCGCTGAAGGCACTCGAGGTGCGCGGGCTGATCTCGATCCGCACCGGCCCCGGCGGCGGCGCGTACCTGCAACAGGTGTCGGTCGACCACGCGTCGGAGCCGCTGCGCAACTTCCTGCACTTTCACCACCTGGACGGCCACCACATCTACCAGCTGCGCAAGGCGCTGGAGCCCGAGCTGGCCGTGAGCGTGGTCGGGCGGCTCACGCCCGAGCAGTTCGCGCGGCTCGAAGACAACGTGCGCCTGTGCACCGTCGAGCCGACCAACGAAGACGAATTGCGTACGCAGCGCGAGGCCGAGCTGGCCTTTCACACGATGCTGGCCGAGGCCTGCCCCAACCCGGTGCTGTCCTTCATGTGCCGCTTTCTCAACGACCTGCTGCGCGACCTCGTCGTCTACAAGAAGGCGCTGGACCACCACCACTTCGGCGAGACCAACGTGGACTATCACACGCAGCTGCTGGCGGCCTACCGCAAGGAAGATGCGGACGAGGTGCGGCGGCTGATGGTGGAGCACATGGTGGATGCGGAGCACCACATGCATGAGATGGAAGCGCACATTGGCGCTAAGCATTTGTTGCTGCCCAGCGGGCAGCGATAGCACCACAAAGGTCTAGAAGACCTTGCGGAACCGCTCGGCGCTGCCGAAGCGCACGGCGACGGTGCCGTTCGCCTCGAACCCACAGCGCAAGTAGAACGACCCGGCGTGCGGATTGCCGGTGACGTGGAGTGCCGACGCACCCTGGCGCCGGGAAAGCTCGACACAGTGCGCGACCAATGCCTTGCCGATGCCGCGACGCCATGCCTCGGGCTCGACGAACAATCCATCGAGTTCGGCGCTGCCGTCATCGTTGGGCAGCACGACAGCGAATCCCGCCGTCACGCCATGGATCTCTGCCACGAACACCCGGCCATCGACGATCTGGGCCAGAGGCAGTTCGATGGCGTCCGGGTCGGACTGAATCGCCTCGCGATCGCCAGGGTTCGCGAGCGATGCGCGCCGCTGCAAGTCTTCGAGTGCCCGGTGTTCCGACGCAAGTGCAGGTCGAATACGCAGTGGTGTTTCGGTCATTTGGGGTGGTTTCAGTGCCTTCAGATCTTCGCACCGCCATGCGCCTGCTCCAGGCACGCCTGAAACGCCAGCACCGCCCGCGAAGGCTTCGGCGACCGCCGCAGCAGGCTCACGAACCGGCACGCATAGTTGAAGCGCGCCGGCAGCACCGCCTTCATCAGCCCGCGCTGCTCGAACACCTGCGCGTAGTGGTCGGGCAAGAAGCCCAGGAAGCGCCCCGACAGGATCAGCGTCGCAATCGCCTCCTGGTCGAACCCCGTCGCCTTGCGCGACAGCCTCGCCCGGTGGCTCAGCTCCATGTTCGGCGAGTGATACCCCAGCCCCGCGAAATGGTGCTCGCCCAGCTTCGACCACGTGAGCTTGCCGTGCGGGCTGTCGAACAGCGGATGCCCCTGGCCGCAGTACAGCAGCATGGTCTCGTCGAACAGGTCGGCATACACCAGGCTCTTCGAGCTGCGGTGCGCCGGGATGATGCCGATCTGGAAGTTGCCCTCCAGCACGCCCTGCTCGATGGCGTTGATGGAGCCCACGTGCACCGCCAGATTCACCTCGGGCGCGATCTCGGTGAAGCGGGCAATGGCCTCGCCGATGCGCGCCTTCGGGTTGGTCGCGGTCTTGTCGAACAGCGCCACGTCGAGCTGGCCGCCCATGCGGTTGTGGATGTCGTCGATGCTGCCGCGAAAGGCGTCGACCGAGGCCAGCAGCCGCAGCGTCTCGTCGTACACGCGCTGGCCCTCGGCCGTGAGCGCAAAGCCCGCCCGGCCGCGCCGGCACAGCACGAGGCCCAGGCGCGTTTCCAGGTCTTTCACGTGGCGGCTCACGGTCGAGGTGCCTATGTTCAGCTCCAGTTCGGCCGCCGCCATGCCGCCGCAGTCGACCACGCTCTTGAACACCTTGAGCAGGCGCAGGTCCATGTCGCTGAGCTGCCCCAGCACGGCGCGGTTGCGGGTGCCCTGGGCAGCGGTTTCGTCGGCGGGCGAGGCCTTGGCCTTTACTTGCATGAATCGTCAAGTGAACATTGATATTGCGCCATTCTCCACACTGAAGGGTCTGCGAACAATCGGCGCATCCCTTCACCCCTCGGAGCCCGCCTTGCGCGGGATGCGCCATGACCCTCGCCACACCCGCTATCGAACCCACGCCCACCGCGCGCACCGACGCCGCCTGGCTCGAGGCGCACTGGATGCCCTACACCGGCAACCGCAACTTCAAGGCCGATCCGCGGATCATCGTGGAGGCCAAGGGCGCCTACTTCACCGACAACGACGGCCGCAAGATCTTCGACGGCCTGTCGGGCCTGTGGTGCTCGGGCCTGGGCCATGGCCGCCCCGAGATCACCGAGGCGGTGAGCCGCCAGATCGCCAAGCTCGACTACTCGCCCGCCTTCCAGTTCGGCCACCCGCTCTCGTTCGAACTGGCCAACAAGATCAAGGAACTGACGCCCGCCGGCCTGGACTACGTGTTCTTCACCGGCTCGGGCTCCGAAGCCGCCGACACCTCGCTGAAGATGGCGCGCGCCTACTGGCGCACCAAGGGCCAGGCCGGCAAGACGCGCCTGATCGGCCGCGAGAAGGGCTACCACGGCGTGAACTACGGCGGCATCTCGGTGGGCGGCATCGCGGCCAACCGCAAGCTGTTCGGCCAGGGCGTCGAGGCCGACCACCTGCCGCACACGCAGCTGGCCAGCAATGCCTTCTCGCGCGGCATGCCCGAAAGCGGCGCCGAGCTGGCCGACCGCCTGCTCGACCTCATTGCGCTGCACGACGCCTCGACCATCGCGGCCGTGATCGTGGAGCCCTTCGCGGGTTCAGCCGGCGTGGTGATTCCGCCCAAGGGCTACCTGAAGCGCCTGCGCGACATCTGCACGGCGCACAACATCCTGCTGATTTTTGACGAAGTGATCACCGGGTTCGGCCGCTGCGGCGCGCTCACGGGCGCCGATGCCTTCGGCGTCACGCCCGACATCATGAACATCGCCAAGCAGGTCACCAACGGCGCGCAGCCGCTGGGCGCCGTGGTGGCCAGCAAGGACATCTACGACACCTTCATGGCCGCCGGCGGCCCCGAGTACATGCTCGAGTTCCCGCACGGCTACACCTACGGCGCGCACCCCGTGGCCTGCGCCGCCGGCATCGCCGCGCTCGACGTGCTGCAGAAGGAAGACATGATCGGCCGCGTGCAGACGCTGGCCCCGCACTTCGAGAACGCCGTGCACAGCCTGAAGGGCAGCAAGCACGTGGCCGACATCCGCAACTACGGCCTCGCCGCCGGCATCACCATCGCCGCGCTGCCGGGCGAGCCCGCACGCCGTCCCTACGAGATCGCGATGAACTGCTGGAAGAAGGGCTTCTACGTGCGCTACGGCGGCGACACGATCCAGCTCGCACCGCCCTTCATCGCCGAGAAGGCCGAGATCGACCGCATGGTCAACGCCCTCGCCGACGCCCTCGCCGAAACCAACTGATCCCCTTTCGAGACATCCACACATGCAACACGACAAGAACGTCACCGCCACCATCGGCCACTTCATCGACGGCAAGCACGTCGGCGGCGGCAGCCGCGTGCAGCCGGTGTTCGACCCCGCCACCGGCCTGTCGGCCAAGAGCGTCGCGCTCGCCGACAAGCTCACGGTCGAGCAGGCCATCGCTTCGGCGCAGGCCGCCTTCCCGGCCTGGCGCAACACGCCGCCGCTCAAGCGCGCCCGCGTGATGAGCCGCCTGAAGACGCTGCTCGAAGAAAACGCCGACACCATCGCCGCGCTGATCACCGCCGAACACGGCAAGGTGCTGGCCGACGCGCACGGCGAGCTGCAGCGCGGCATCGAGAACGTCGAGTACGCCAGCTACGTGCCCGAGCTGCTCAAGGGCGAGCACAGCAAGAACGTCGGCCCGTCGATCGACTCGTGGAGCGAGTTCCAGGCGATGGGCGTGGCGGCCGGCATCACGCCGTTCAACTTCCCGGTCATGGTGCCGCTGTGGATGTGGCCGATGGCCGTGGCCTGCGGCAACACCTTCGTGCTCAAGCCCTCGGAGCGCACGCCCTCCTCCACGCTGTTCATGGCCGAACTCGCGCTTCAGGCCGGCCTGCCGCCGGGCGTGCTGAACGTGGTCAACGGCGACAAGGAAGCGGTCGACACGCTGCTGATGGACCGCCGCGTGAAGGCCGTGAGCTTCGTGGGCTCCACGCCCATCGCCGAATACATCTACACCACGGGCACGGCCCACGGCAAGCGCGTGCAGGCACTCGGCGGCGCCAAGAACCACGCGGTGGTGATGCCTGATGCCGACATCGGCAACGCCGTGAGCGCGCTCATGGGCGCGGCCTACGGCTCGTGCGGCGAGCGCTGCATGGCGATCCCGCTGGTGGTGGCCGTGGGCGACGCCACGGCCGACGCGGTGGTCGAAGGCCTGAAGGTCGAGATCGCCAAGATGAAGGTCGGCCCCGGCACCGACAACGGCAACGACATGGGCCCGCTGGTCACCCAGCCGCACTTCGAGAAGGTCAAGGCCTTCGTCGACGCGGGCGTGGCCGCCGGCGCCAAGCTGGTGGTCGACGGCCGCGGCATCCAGGTCGAAGGCCACGAAGGCGGCTACTACCTGGGCGCCTGCCTGTTCGACCACGTCAAGCCCGGCATGACGATCTACCAGGAAGAAATCTTCGGCCCGGTGCTCGGCGTGGTGCGCGTGAAGACGCTGCAGGAGGCGATGGACCTGATCGACGCGCACGAGTACGGCAACGGCACCTGCATCTTCACGCGCGACGGCGAGGCCGCGCGCTGGTTCAGCGACAACATCCAGGTCGGCATGGTCGGCATCAACGTGCCGCTGCCGGTGCCCGTGGCCTACCACTCGTTCGGCGGCTGGAAGCGTTCGCTGTTCGGCGACCTGCACGCCTACGGCCCCGACGCCGTGCGCTTCTACACCAAGCGCAAGACCGTCACGCAGCGCTGGCCCTCGGCCGGCGTGCGCGAGGGCACGATGTTCTCGTTCCCCTCGAACCGTTGATGCGGTCTCCGCAGGTCAGGCCTTATCAGCCTTGCCTGCGGCGTTCGCGAGCTTGCTGAGCATGCGGTCCACCAGCCATGGCTGGCGGTCCTCATCCTCAGCGCGTTCCTTGCGGCGGATCGCGTTGCGCACGACGATCGAGCCCACATAGCGCATCGGCTCCGGCGGAAAGTAGCCCAGCGGCCCGTTCGTGATCGGGCTGCGCGTCCATGCGTTGTCCTGGTCGAGCACCAGCGACGACAGGATCTGCCCACCCATGTAGGTCGGCCCCACCCCATTGCCCGAGTAGCCGAAGCCGTAGTAGATGTGCGGCGCGCCGTCGAGCCTGCCGAAGAACGGAAAGCCCGTCACCGAGCGGTCGGACGGGCCGTTCCAGCTGGCGGTGATCGGCGTATTGCTCAATGCCGGGAAGAACGAATGCAGGGCCTGCGTGAGCTCGCCCTCGTACGGCGAGCGCTCGTCGAACACCTTGGCCATGCGACCACCCCACGCGAAGGTGTTGCCGCCCTTGCCCAGCATGATGCGGCCGTCGACCGTGCTGCGGTAGTAGTACACGAAGGTGCGCGAGTCGAGCACCGACACGCCGTCGGTCAGGCCGATCTGATGCAGCAGCTCCGGGCAGCGCTCGGTGATGATCATGTCGCTCGACACGATGGCGATGGTCCGCTCGAACTGCGGGAAGCGGCTGGCCATCCACGCATTCATCGCGAGCACCAGTTTCTTCGCACGCACGCGCCCGGTGGGCGTGTGCACCAGCACGGGCTGGTCGGTGCTGAAGTCGAGCATCGGCGTGCGCTCGTGGATGCGGATGCCCATGGCCAGCGCCACGCGCCGCAGCCCGCGCACCAGCTTGCCCGGGTGCACGGTGGCGGCGATCGGCGAGTACACGCCGGCCAGGTTGCGCGCCGAGCCCGAGCGCCGCGCCACCTCGTCGGGTGGCAGCGCGTGGTACGAGTGGATGCCGCGCGCCTCCAGCGCCTGCATCATCGGATCGAGCGTGCCGATCTGCGCCTGCGAGGTCGCGGTGTAGAGCGTGCCGTCGCGCCGCAGCTCGGCGTCGATGCCGTGCGCCGCGCAGAAGTCGGCGATGTGCCCCACCGCCGCTTCCGACGCCTTCACGAGACGCACCGCCTCGTCTTCGCCGAACAGCCGCCGCAGGGTCAGGAACTTGGCCGACCAGGTGAGCAGGCAACCGCCGTTGCGCCCGCTCGCACCGGCGCCGCACAGGTCGCTTTCGAGAATGACGATGTCGAGCGCGGGCGCCTGCAGCTTGGCCTGGATGGCCGTCCACAGGCCGGTGAAGCCGCCGCCGACGATGCAGACGTCGGCGCTGGTTTCACCTTGCAGCGCCGGTGCCAGATCGCCGTCGTTGAAGAGCGCTTGTTCGATCCAGAAGGGGCGCATCCGTGTGCCTTAAGCGGTGGTGAGGGCTTGCCGGTGTTCGGCGGAACTGATCTCGAGGTGGCGCACGAAGTGCGCGAGGCCAGGCATGTCGGCATCGGCCAGCTTGGCCGTGTCGTCCCACTGCCGCAGGCGCACTGCGTCCATTGCATACGGCAGCGTCTCGAAGGCGTTGGCCTGCGCCTCGTCGAAGACGCCGCCCTGCAGTTGCAGGCTGCGCTTCGAGTCGGGCGACAGCGCCTCCAGGTAGCCGGGCACGCGCGCGCACAGGAATCGCTTGGCGTCCACATGCAGCCGGATCGGCTCCAGCGTGGCCGGACCGAACAGCGCGCGCAGGAACGGCAGGCAGCGGTACTGGTGCAGGTCGTCCAGCCCCTGCTGCGTCGGCGTGCCACCGAAGTCGTGCAGCAGGTGGCCCAGGTCGTGCAGCAGGGCGGCGGCGATCAGCGCACTGTCCGCGCCCTCCTGCTCGGCCAGGTGCGCGGACTGCAGCGCGTGCTCCAGCTGCGTGACCGGCTCGCCGTCGTACTGCGCATGGCCCTTGGTCTCGAAGAGGCCGACGATGTCGGGGATGCTGAGGCTCATGGTTACCAGGGCAGCGAGTAGGTCTTGGTGTTGGTGAAGCTTTTCATCGCTTCGAGCACGCCTTCCTTGTAGCCCAGGCCCGAGTCCTTGATGCCGCCGAAGGGCGTGAGCTCCAGGCGGTAGCCCGGCACCTCGCGCACGTTGACGCTGCCCACGTTCAGCTCGCGGATGAAGCGCGTGATGTAGTCCAGCCGGTTGGTGCAGATCGAGGACGACAGGCCGTAGGCCGTGCCGTTGGAGATGCGGATCGCCTCGTCGATGTTCTTGAAGCGGATGACCGGCGACACGGGGCCGAAGGTCTCGTGCTTGGCGACGGTCATCTCGGGGTCGACGTGGTCGAGCACGGTGGGCGAGTACAGCGCACCGCGGCGTTCGTTGCCGTACAGGAGCTTGGCGCCGGCGGCGATGGCTTCGTTCACGACCGCTTCGAATTGCTTGGCCGCTGCTTCATCGATCACGGTGCCCATGTCGGTGTCGGGGTCCATCGGGTCGCCGTATTTCAGTGCGCGGGTCTTCTCGACCAGCAGCTCGACGAAACGATCAGCCACGGCCTCGTGCACCAGCATGCGCTTCACCGCCGTGCAGCGCTGCCCCGAGTTCTTGTAAGAACCATTGGCAGCCAGCGTCGCCGCCTCCTCGATGTCCGCGTCTTCCATCACGATGATCGGGTCATTGCCACCCAGCTCCAAAATCTGGCGCTTGTAGGTGGCCTTGCCCGCGATGTACTTGCCGATGGGCACGCCACCCGTAAAGGTGACGAGGTCGACGTCGGCATTGGTCAGCAGCTCGTCGGCGATCTCCTTCGGGTCACCCGTGAGCACCGACAGCATCTGCGGCGGCAGGCCGGCTTCGTACAGGATGTCGGCCAGCAGGAAGGCCGTGAGCGGCGTCTTCTCGCTGGGTTTGAGCACGATGCGGTTGTTGGTCGCAATGGCCGGCGCCACCTTGTGGATCACCTGGTTCAGCGGGTGGTTGAACGGCGTGATGGCGGTGATGGCGCCCAGGAGCGGCTCGCGCATCGTGTAGACCTTGCGGCTCTTGCCGTGGTGCGTGAGGTCGCAGGAGAACACCTGGCCGTCGTCCACCAGCGCCTGGTTGGCGGCGAACAGCAGCACGTCGGAGGCGCGGCCCACTTCGTACAGCGAGTCCTTGCGCGACAGGCCCGACTCGAGCGTGATGGTGCGCGACATCTCGTCCAGGCGCGAGGCGATGATCTCGCCGGCGCGCATGAGGATCTTGTAGCGCTCGTAGCGCGTGAGCGTGGGCTTGTAGTCGCGGGCGATGCGCAGGGCGTTGCGCACGTCGTCCAGCGTGGCCTTGGGCACGGTGGCGATCACTTCGCCGGTGTACGGGTAGGTGACCTCGATGGTGCGGTCGCGGTGGACTTTCTCGCCCGCGATGCGCAGGGCTTCGCGGTGGACGGTGCCTGGCTTCAGGATGGCTTGGCTCATGAGTGCTTGCTCCGTGCGGTGTCAGCGTGCGTGGTTCAGGGCGAGGTCGAGCGCATCGAAGTTGCGCAGCCGGCGGCCGGGGGCGATGCCTTCGACCGGGCGGTTGCAGATCAAGGGCACCTTCTGCTCCGACACACCACCGTGCGAGCGCAGCGGCACTTCGAGCGCCGACAGGTCGTGGCGGCTGGCGGCGGTGCCGATGACGGTGCTCTGCTCGCTCACCACCACGATGTCGCCGATGCGGTCCGGCGGCAGCTCGAAGCGCTTGGCGGCTTCGGCGCGCGAGAGCACGAGCTCCATGCCCGGGATGCCCTTGATGCGTTCGATCCAGCCCGGCACGCTGGCTTCGTCCGGTGCGTACACGGTGGCGAAGGAACCGAGCGCACCGTGGTGCACCACGTAGGGGTCGGTGATCGGCAGGATCACGCGGGCCTTTTCAGCGCCGTACCAGCCGTCGAGCACGTCCTGCAGGTAGATCACGTTCGGCGAGCCGTCCGCGCCATGCTTGTCGTTCATGCCGTGGTCGGCCGTGAGCACGATGGTCGCGCCCAGCGCGTCGAGCTGCGCGAGGTACCCATCCATCATTTGGTAGAAGGCATTCGCGGCGGGGCTTCCCGGCGCGGCCTTGTGCTGCACGTAGTCGGTGGTCGACAGGTACATCAGGTCGGGGCGCTGCGACTCCATCAGCTTCACGCCGGCGGCGAACACGAACTCCGAGAGTTCGGCGCTGTAGACCGAAGGCACCGGCATGCCGACCATGTCGAGCACGTTGTCGATGCCGTTCTCTTCCATCGTCACCTGGTCCGACTTCTCGGACGAGAAGCAGATGCCCTTCATCTTGTGGCCCAGCAGCTTGCGCAGCTTGTCCTTGGCCGTGACCACCGCGAGCTTGGCGCCCGCGTCGGCAAAGGCCGCGAGCACGGTGCCGGCGCGCAGGTACTTGGGGTCGTTCATCATCACTTCCTGGCCCAGCTCGCGGTCGAAGAAGTAGTTGCCGCAGATGCCGTGCACGGCCGGCGGCGCGCCGGTCACGATCGACAGGTTGTTGGGGTTGGTGAACGAGGGCACGACGCAATCGGCGAGCAGGTCGGCACCGTCCTTGCGCATGCGGGCGATGTACGGCGCCACGCCGGCTTCGATGGCCGCGTCGAGGTAGGCCGGCTCGCAGCCGTCCACGCACACGACCACGATCGGACGCGCCATCCAGCGATAGCTCCTGGCATTGACTTCAAGTGTCTCCGGTGTCATTTCAGACTTCCTTTTGGGGTGGGTGGTTCGGGGTAGCGGTGGTGTTGCTGGAAGTGGCCGCATCGCCGTCGATGCGGCCGAAGGCCTTGTGCATGCGCGCGCGGCTGCCGGCCACGTGTTCGCGCAGTGCGCGCCCTGCCGTGTCGGGGTTGCCGCTGGCGATGGCGTCGACGATGTGGCTGTGCTCGTCGGCCGAGACCCGCAGGCCGCCGCCGCTGTCGAGCGCGCGCATTCTGAAAAGGTGCAGCTCCTTGACGAGCCGCTTGTAGGTTTCGGTGAGCTTCTTGCTGCCGGCCGTGTCGAGCAGGATCTCGTGGAACTGCAGGTTGAGCTGCGCGTACTGCTCCACGTCCTGCGCCTGGGCCGCCGAGCGCATCGCGTCGACCATGGCGCGCAGGCGCTCCACCGCGTCGGGCTGGATGGCCAGGGCCACGCGCCGGCCGATGATTTCTTCCAGCGCCTCGCGCAGTTCGTAGATCTCGTCGGCCTCCTCGAACGCGATCTCGCGCACGAAGACACCGCGGTTCTTCTCGTTGCGCACGAGGCCCGCCTCTTCCAGTGCGCGCAACGCCTCGCGGATCGGGCCGCGGCTGGTGTTGAAGCGCTGCGAGAGCTCGCTCTCGTTGATGCGGCTGCCCACGGGGAGCTCGCCCGTCATGATCAAACGCTCGATTTCCTCCTGCATCAGCATCGGCAGCGAGCTGGACTGGAGGAACGCGAGGGCGGCGGAGTGATTGCTGGTGACCATGGGGCGTATTTTCCCGAAGGATCGTCAACTGTCAACAATTTTTTATTGACAGTCATCAATCAGCAACCTACATTGCAAACACCGGATGGCGTTGCCCACCCTCGCGCCGGCGCCAGCCCTCACCCTTCTTCAGTGACAGCCAGCCTTTCAGGAGAAACAGATGACGATGAAACAAAGCACGCGCCGTCTCACGGCCGCCCTGTGTGTTGCGGCCCTCGGCCTCGTGTCCGGCAGTGCGTGGGCGCAAAAGACGCCGCTCCTGGTCTACACGGCGCTCGAGACCGACGCCATGAAGCTCTACAAGGACGCGTTCGAGAAGGCCAACCCCGACATCGAGGTGAAGTGGGTGCGCGACTCCACCGGCATCGTCACCGCCAAGCTGCTGGCCGAAAAAGCCAACCCGCAGGCCGACGTGGTGGCCGGCCTGGCCGCCAGCAGCCTGGCGCTGCTGCAGCAGGAAGGCATGCTGCTTCCTTATGAGCCCAAGGGCTTCAAGGAGCTGAACCCCGCGTACTCCGACGCCGCGCGCCCGCCCGCCTGGGTCGGCATGGACGTGTGGGCCGCCACCATCTGCTTCAACACGGTCGAGGCCAAAAAGCTCGGCCTGCCCAAGCCCGAGAGCTGGAAGGACCTGACCAAGCCCGTCTACAAGGGCACGATCTCGATGCCGCACCCCGCCTCCAGCGGCACGGGCTACCTCGACGTGTCGTACTGGCTGCAGAACATGGGCGACGCCGAAGGCTGGAAGTACATGGACGCGCTGCACCAGAACATCGCGCAGTACGTGCACTCGGGCTCCAAGCCCTGCAAGCAGGCGGGCGCGGGCGAGTTCCCCATCGGCATCTCGTTCGAGTTCCGCGCGCACCAGGTGAAGAAGTCGGGCGCGCCGGTCGACCTGATCTTCCCCAAGGAAGGCCTGGGCTGGGACATCGAGGCCACCAGCCTCATGAAGACCAGCACGAAGCTGGCGCAGGGCAAGCGCTTTGCCGACTGGATGGCGAGCAAGGAGGCCAACCAGATCAGCGCGCGCTGGTGGGCCGTGGTGGCCTACCCAGGCGTGGTCTCCAAGCTGGAAGGCATTCCGGACAACTACGAGAAGCTGCTGGCCAAGAACGACCTGAACTGGGCTGCGAAAAACCGCGAACGCATCCTCGCTGAATGGAGCAAGCGCTACGAAGGCAAGGCTGAGCCCAAATAAGCCCGACGGCATCCCCCGGTTTTCAATTCAAGGGTGCCGCCGCAGCTGGTGACGCCCTCCAACGACGAGTGCGAAAAATGGACATGACCGACACCCGCTTCATCGCCAGCCAGTTGACTCCCACCTCGGCCCCGCCCGCGGCCCTCGAGATCGTCGGCGTTCGCAAGGACTTCGAGACCTTCAGCGCGCTGCGCGACGTGCACCTGCGCGTGAACCCGGGCGAGATGCTGTGCTTTCTCGGCCCCTCGGGCTGCGGCAAGACCACGCTGCTGCGCATCATCGCGGGCCTGGAGACACAGACCGCCGGGCAGATCCTGCAGAACGGCAAGGACGTCTCGTGGCTATCGCCGGACAAGCGCGACTACGGCATCGTGTTCCAGTCGTACGCGCTCTTTCCCAACCTGTCGATCGCCGAGAACGTGGGCTACGGCCTCGTCAACAGCCGCGCGAAGCGGGGCGAGATCAAGTCGCGTGTCGACGAGCTGCTGAAGCTGGTCGGCCTGCCGACCTCGGGCGCCAAGTACCCGAGCCAGCTCTCGGGCGGCCAGCAACAGCGCGTGGCCCTGGCCCGCGCGCTGGCCACGCGGCCCGGCCTGTTGCTGCTGGACGAGCCGCTGTCGGCGCTCGACGCGCTGGAGCGCATCCGCCTGCGCGGCGAGATCCGCCGGCTGCAGAAGCAGGTCGGCATCACGACCATCATGGTCACGCACGACCAGGAAGAAGCGCTGTCGATGGCCGACCGCATCGTGGTGATGAACCACGGCGTGATCGAGCAGGTCGGCACGCCGATGGAAATCTACGAACAGCCGGCCACGCCCTTCGTGGCCGACTTCGTGGGCAAGGTCAACGTGCTGCGCGCGATGGCGCTGGGCAACCAGCGCTTCCAGGTCGGCGACATGGAGCTGCAGTGCGACGCCTGCGACGGCGCCTTCGAGCCCGGCGACGCGGTCAACCTGTACCTGCGGCCCGAAGACCGCGCGGTGGAGCACCTGCGCGAGGACACGCCGAACCGCCTGCAGGCCAAGGTCACGAAGGTCGAGTTCCTGGGCGGCCTGTGCATTGCCGAAGTGACGGCCGACGCGCTGCACGGCCAGACGCTGGGCCTGCACTTCTCGCTGAACCAGCTGCACGACCTGGACATCCGCGAAGGCAACATCATCGACATCGCCTTGCGCGCCAACCGCATCCGCGCCTTTGCCGCGCGCACGTCGAAGCCATGAACACGCTGGCACACCCCCGCCCGGCATTCACCGCGCGCCCTGCCCTTCGCTGGAGCCGCGACGAGACCATCGCGCGCGCCATCCTGTTCGTGGTGATGGCGATGCTGTTCGTGTTCCTCATCGCGCCGCTGCTGACCATCCTGGCCCACGCGGTGCAGGACAAGAACGGCCGCTTCGTCGGCCTGGCCCACTTCATCACCTACTTCCAGACGCCGAGCCTGCTGCGCGCGGCGTGGAATTCGATCTGGGTGTCGGCTGCGGTGGTGATGATCTCGGTGCCCACGGCCTTCGTGTTCGCCTACGCGCTCACGCGCAGCCGCATGCCGGCGCCGCTGAAGGCGGTGTTCCGGCTCATCGCGCTCATTCCGCTGCTCGCGCCCTCGCTGCTGTCGGCCATTTCGTTCGTGCAGTGGTTCGGCAACCAGGGCGCGCTCAAGTTCCTGCTGGGCGGCGCCTCGATCTACGGCGCGCCCGGGATCATCCTGGCCGAGGTCTACAACACCTTCCCGCACGCGCTGATGATCCTGGTCACCGCACTGTCGCTGGCCGACGGCCGGCTGTACGAGGCGGCCACCGCCCTGCGCACACGGCCCCTGCGTCAGTTCATGACGATCACCCTGCCCTCGTGCAAGTACGGCCTGATCAGCGCGGCCACCGT
Organism: Variovorax boronicumulans NBRC 103145; assembly: GCF_001591345.1. Classification (GTDB taxonomy): domain Bacteria; phylum Pseudomonadota; class Gammaproteobacteria; order Burkholderiales; family Burkholderiaceae_C; genus Variovorax; species Variovorax boronicumulans. The sequence continues at coordinate 73,721 of NZ_BCUS01000001.1, forward strand.
GGTCTTCACCTACGTGGTGAGCGACTTCGGCGCGCCCAAGGTCATCGGCGGCAACTTCAACGTGCTGTCGGTCGACGTGTTCAAGCAGGTGGTGGGCCAGCACAACTTCTCCATCGGCGCGGTGGTGGGCATGCTGCTGCTCGTTCCGTCGATCATTTCCTTCGTGATCGACTACGTGGTGCGGCGCAAGCTGAAGGCGCAGCTCACGGCGCGCTCGGTGCCCTACACGCCCAAGCCCCGCAAGGTGGCCGATGCGCTGCTCACGCTGTTCTGCACCGTGGTCTGCAGCCTGCTGCTGGCGACCATCGGCATGGCGATCTACACCTCGGCGATCTCGCTGTGGCCCTACGACCTGTCGTTCACGCTCAAGCACTACCACTTCGTGCTGGTGGAAAGCGACATGGCCGCCGCCTACGGCAACAGCCTGCTCGTGGCCATGGTCACCGCGGTGGCGGGCTCGCTCATCGTGTTCGTGGGCGCCTACCTGATCGAGAAGACGCGCAACCTGGGCCTCATGCGCAAGGGCATGCACCTGATGGCGGTGCTGTCGATGGCGGTGCCGGGCCTGGTGCTGGGCCTGGGCTACGTGATGTTCTTCAACCATCCGTCCAACCCGCTGAACTTCCTGTACCAGACGATGGCGATCCTGGTCATCTCGATGGTGGTGCACTACTACACCTCGAGCCACCTCACGGCGGTGACGGCGCTCAAGCAGATCGACAACGAGTTCGAGGCCGTGTCGGCCTCGCTCAAAGTGCCGTTTTTCAAGACCTTCCTGCGCGTGACGGTGCCGGTGTGCCTGCCGGCCATCCTGGACATCGGGCGCTACTTCTTCGTGGTGTCGATGGCCAGCCTCTCGTGCGCCATCTTCCTGTACACGCCGGAGACCATCCTCGCGTCGGTCGCGATCATGCACCTGGACGACGCCGGCGACATCGGCCCGGCCGCCGCGCTGGCCAGCCTGATCGTCGTCACCTCGACGCTGGTGTGCATCGCCTACGCGCTGCTCACGCGCGTGCTGCTCGCACGCACGCAGGCCTGGCGCAACCTCGGCCGCGGCTGAACGAACCCCTTCCCTCTCGCCCCTCATTTCCTTTCCCTGCCTGGAGACACCATGAGTCAAGCCGCCCACCCCATCCTGCTCACGCCCGGCCCCCTGACCACCTCGGACCGCACCCGCCAAGCGATGCTGCGCGACTGGGGGTCATGGGACGCCGACTTCAACCAGATCACGGCGCGCATCCGCAAGGAGGTGCTGAACATCGTGCACGGCACGGGCACGCACGAATGCGTGCCCCTGCAAGGCAGCGGCACCTTCTCGGTCGAAGCGGCCATCGGCACCATCGTGCCGCGCAACGGCCATGTGCTGGTGCCGAGCAACGGCGCCTACTGCCAGCGCCTGGCCAAGATCTGCAAGGTGCTCGGCCGCAAGCTCACCACCATCGACTACACCGAAGAGAAGCAGGTTTCGCCCGCCGACGTCGACCGCGCGCTCGCGGCCGACCCGTCCATCACCCACGTCGCCGTGGTGCACTGCGAAACCGGCGCGGGCGTGCTCAATCCGCTGCACGAGATCGCGCTGGTCGTCGCCAAGCATGGGCGCGGCCTGATCATCGATGCCATGAGCTCCTTCGGCGCGCTGGAGATCGATGCACGCAAGACGCCCTTCGACGCCGTGGTCGCGGCCTCGGGCAAGTGCCTCGAAGGCGTGCCGGGCATGGGCTTCGTGGTCATCAAGCGCAACACGCTGGAAAAATGCGAAGGCAACTGCCACTCGCTGAGCATGGACCTGTACGACCAGTGGGTCTACATGGAGAAGACCACGCAGTGGCGCTTCACGCCGCCCACGCACGTGGTGGCCGCGCTCGACACCGCCATCGCGCAGTACATCGAGGAAGGCGGCCTGCCCGCGCGCGGCGGGCGCTACACGCGCAACTGCAAGGCGCTGGTCGACGGCCTCGCCACGCTGGGCTTCCGGCCTTTTCTCGACCCGGCCATCCAGGCGCCGATCATCGTCACCTTCCATGCGCCCGACGATGCCAACTACGACTTCAAGACCTTCTATCAAGAGGTGAAGAAGCGCGGCTACATCCTCTACCCCGGCAAGCTGACGCAGGTCGAGACCTTCCGCGTGGGCTGCATGGGGCACTTCGGCGACGCAGGCATTCCGGGCGCGGTGGCGGCCATTGCCGACACGCTAAAAGCCATGGGCATCCGGCAGGTGACGGCGGCCGTCGCGGCCTGAAGAAGCTCTGCGCAGACCGGCGCATTGCAGCGCCGGTCCTACAACGCCGGGGTGATGCGCTTCGCATAATGCCCCGCATGACGGTTCTGCGCAGCGACATCCCTGCCCGCCTGGACCGCCTGCCGTGGTCGCGCTGGCACTGGCGCGTGGTGATCGCGCTGGGCGTGGCCTGGATCCTCGACGGCCTCGAGGTCACGCTGGTGGGCTCCATCGGCGCGGTGCTGGAGCGGCCCGACACGCTCGGGCTCACGGCCGCAGAGATCGGCTGGTCGGGCTCGATCTACATCGCGGGCGCGGTGATCGGCGCGCTGATCTTCGGCCGGCTCACCGACCGGCTCGGGCGCAAGAAGCTCTTCCTGCTCACGCTCGTGGTCTACACGCTGGGCACGCTGGCCACGGCCTTCTCCCCCCACTTCGCCTTCTTCGCGCTGTGCCGCTTCGTCACCGGGCTGGGCATCGGCGGCGAGTACGCGGCCATCAACTCGGCCATCGACGAGCTCATTCCGGCGCGCGTGCGCGGGCGCGTCAACCTCGCGATCAACGGCAGCTTCTGGATCGGTGCGGCGCTCGGCGCGGCGCTGAGCCTGGTGCTGCTCGATGCGCGCGTGATCGGCCCCGTGTGGGGCTGGCGCGCGGGCTTCGCGCTGGGCGCGGTGCTGGCGGTGGCGATCCTGCTGGTGCGTCGGCACGTGCCCGAGAGTCCGCGCTGGCTCATCGCGCACGGGCGCGCGGATGAAGCCGAGCGTATCGTCGCGGGCATCGAGCGCGAAGTCGAAATGCAGCACGGCCCGCTGCCCGCCGCGCGCGGCCACGTGATGTACACCGCCGCGCGCCCCAACAGCCCGCCGATGCGCGAAGTGGCGCGCGTGCTGCTGCGGCGCTACCCGGCGCGCAGCGTGGTGGCGACGGCGCTCATGGTGTCGCAGGCCTTTTTCTACAACGCGATCTTCTTCACCTACGCGCTGGTGCTCACGCGCTTCTACGGCGTGGCCGAAGGCCGCGTGGCGCTGTACATCTTTCCGTTCGCGCTGGGCAATGTGCTCGGGCCGCTGCTGCTGGGCCCGCTGTTCGACAGCGTGGGCCGGCGCAGGATGATTGCGCTGACCTATGTGCTGGCCGGCGTGGGCCTGGCGCTCACGGGCTGGGCCTTCATGCAGGGCTGGCTCGACGCGCGCAGCCAGGCGCTGTGCTGGTCGGCGGTGTTCTTCCTGGCCTCGGCGGCGGCCAGCTCGGCCTACCTGACGGTGAGCGAGGTGTTCCCGCTGGAGATGCGCGCCATGGCCATCGCGATCTTCTACGCCATCGGCATGGGCGCGGGCGGCTTCGCGGCGCCGGTGCTGTTCGGGATGCTGATCGAGACCGGCAGCCGCGGTGCGGTGATGGTGGGCTATCTGATCGGCGCCGTGCTGGTCATCGTCGCGGGACTGCTGGCGTTGCGCTACGCGGCCGATGCGGAACGCAAGCCGCTGGAGGAAGTGGCGCCGCCGCTGTCGTCGGAAGCCGGCGGCGAGCGGCCCTGAAGACGGCTACAGCGCGCAGGTGCGGAAACCGAAGAAACCGTCGTCGCTATCAGGCAACGCAAAGCCACGGCGACGTGGCGAGCGCAGGCGCGCACGCGTCGCGAACGAGGCGCCGCGCAGCACGCGCGCGCGGCCGAAGGCGGCCACCGGATCGAACTCGCCGCCGGCGCTCCACGGATCGGCCCGGAAGCCCGGCCAGGGCTGCAGCGTGCCCGCGGTCCACTCGTGCACGTCGGCCCAGCGGAAGCCCCGCCGCGCGGCCGTGTGGGCCGCGATTTCCCATTCGACCTCGGTCGCGATGCGGCGGCCAGCCCAGCGCGCCCAGGCGTCGGCCTCCCACCAGCTCAGGTGCACGGCGCTGTGGTGCCCGGCCGCGCGCACGGTGACACCGAAACGCTGCTGCAACACCGAGCCGCCGGTGCCGTTGCGGGCCACGCCGATCTGCTCCACATGGCGCGGCCCGCGCCGGCCTTCGGTCTGCGCGGCGAGCCAGCGCCAGCCGTCGCCGTGCCACAGCTCCTCGCGGTCGTAGCCGCCGTCGTCGACGAACTCGATGTACTGGTCCCAGGTGACGGGCTGGGCGTCGATCTCGAACTCGGGCACGTCGACGCGGTGCGCCGCGCCCTCTTGCGCAAACAGGAAGCCGCTGTGCTCGGGCAGGCCAAGCTCCCAGCGCGTGGCCGGCAGCAGCAGCGGCTCGCGCGTGACGGCGGTGGGCGGCTGCTCGATGTTCAGCGGCAGGCCCAGCGTCTGCGCCAGCACCACGAGCTGTTCGCCGCGCAGGTCTTCATGGAAGAGCGCGAGCCGGTAGAAGTACAGGCCGGCATCGGTCTCGGCGGCGTTCTCTAGCAGCTCGAGCGTGCTTTCGAGGGTTTCGAGCAGGTAGGCCTTGGTCTGGCCCAGGCCGGGCAGGTCGGGCGACCAGCAGCGCTCGGCCGCACCCTGGGCCGGGTTCCACCAGTCGTCGGCGTCGGGGTCGATGGCGGCCAGCCGCGTGGGGCGCACGGGGCAGTCGATGCCGAAGGCGCGCTGGGTGTTGCGCCCGATCCACCATTCGGCGAACCAGCCGATGTGGCCGGCCAGCCAGACCGGCGGCAGCACGGCAGGCTGCTGCGGCACGCGCATGCTTTCGCCCAGCGCCTGTTCGAACAGGGACAGCAGGTGCAGCGTGTGGTTACGGGCGTCGATGAGGGCCAGCGAGAGCAGGTCGCGGCCGGCGCGGCGCATGTCGGGCGAGTCGATCGACAGGGGCGGGCTCGCCGCACCGAAGGGCGTCGAAGGCGGCGGGCTCGAAGACATGGGCCATTATGGCGACCGCCCGACAGGCCCTCTGCCGACGCGGATTCCGGGTAAACCCGAGTTTGTGTCAAGGCAATACTAAGGTTCACCGAGATACCATTGCGGGCTTTGCGCGCAGCCCCCACCAGGGGCCGGCGCTTCACCTTGGGCTTCGCGGGAGACACCCCTTGTCTGTATTCCTCAAATTCGCGGCCGTCATGGACTGGGTCAGCGAAAAATTCGGCAAATTTGCCGGCTATGCGGTTCTGGCCGCGTCGCTCATCTCGGCCGCCAACGCCTTCGTCCGGTACGGCTTCGACTTCAGCAACAACGCCTTCCTCGAGATCCAGTGGTATCTGTTCGCCGCCACCGTGATGCTCGGTGCGCCGGTGGTGCTGCGCTACAACGAGCACGTGCGCGTGGACATCCTCTACGGCAAGCTCAAGGGCCACGGGCCGGTGTATGTCGACCTGTTCGGCCTGACCTTCTTCCTGCTGCCGGTGATGGGCCTCATGACCTACCTCACCTGGCCGTTCTTCTGGAACACCTGGGTGTCGGGCGAGATGTCGGGCAACATCGGCGGGCTGATCCGCTGGCCCGCCGCGCTGCTGATGCCCGTGGGTTTCTGCACGATGTTCCTGCAAGGTGTCGCCGAGATCATCAAGCGCATCGCCTACCTGCGCGGACTGATCGAGATGAACACGCACTACGAGAAGCCGGTGCAGTGATGGCGTTCGTCGCGCTTCGCCAGACCGCCCCGACCTTTCCCGCACCGCAGGACACGTAGACATCATGCACATGGAAAATTTTGCCCCGATCATGTTCGCGGGGCTCGTGGTGATCATGCTGATCGGGTTTCCGGTCGCGTTTTCGCTCTCGGCCCTTGGCCTGATCTGCGGCTTCTTCGCCATCGAGATGGGCTGGTTCCCGGCCGGCTTCATGGCCAACCTGCCGCTCAACGTGTTCGGCATTTTGTCGAACGAGACGCTGCTGGCCATTCCGTTCTTCACGCTCATGGGAGCGGTGTTGGAGAAATGCGGGCTCGCCGAGGACATGCTCGACTCGATGGGCCAGCTCTTCGGCCCGATCCGCGGCGGCCTGGGCTACTCGGTGATCATCGTGGGCTTCATCCTCGGCGCCATCACCGGCACGGTGGCCGGCCAGGTGATCGCGATGGCGATGATCTCGCTGCCGGTCATGATGCGCTACGGCTACAACATGCGCTACTCGACCGGCGTGCTCGCCGCCTCGGGAACCATCACGCAGCTGGTGCCGCCCTCGCTGGTGCTGATCGTCATGGCCGACCAGCTCGGCACCGACGTCGGCCAGATGTACAAGGGCGCCTGGGGCCCGTCGATCCTGCAGGTGGTGATCTTCGCGATCTACACCTTCCTGGTCTCGCGCATCCGCCCGCACTACGTGCCCGGCCTGCCCGCCACGGCGCGCACGCTGCACGGCTGGGCGCTGTGGGGCAAGTGCCTGCGCGGCATCATCCCCTCGGCCATCCTGATCTTCGCGGTGCTCGGTTCGATGGGCGGCCTGCCCTTCATGGACAAGGCCATCGCCACGCCGACCGAGGCCGGCGCCATGGGCGCGGTGGGCGCGCTGGTGCTGGCGCTCATTCACCGGCGCCTGAACTGGGCGCTGATGAAGGACGCGATGGAAGGCACCATGCGCCTCACGGCGATGGTGGTGTTCATCCTGATCGGCTCGCGCGTGTTCTCGCTGGTGTTCCAGGGCGTGGACGGCGCCAAGTGGATCGAGCACATGCTCTCGGGCCTGCCGGGCGGCCAGATCGGCTTCCTGATCGCGGTCAACATCTTCGTGTTCTTCCTGGCGTTCTTCCTCGACTTCTTCGAGATCGCCTTCATCATCCTGCCGCTGCTGGGCCCCGTGGCCCACAAGCTGGGCATCGACATGGTGTGGTTCGGCGTGCTGCTGTGCGTGAACATGCAGACCTCGTTCATGCATCCGCCGTTCGGCTTTGCGCTGTTCTACTTGCGGGGCATCGCCGACACCCTGTTCAAGAACGGGGCGCTGCCCAAGAAGGTGGAGTCGCGCGACATCTACCTGGGCGCCGTGCCCTGGGTCGTGATGCAGCTGCTGCTGGTGGCCATCGTGATCTTCTTCCCGCAGACGGTGACCGTGTTCCTCGAGAAGGAAAAGGTCGTCGATATCGACAAGGTCAACCTCGACATGCCGGTCGACCCGAACGCGCCGCCCGCCACCGACAACGGCGTGAACATGGAAGACCCGTTCGGCAACCAGAAGACGCCCGAGGAAACGCCGGCGCCGGCGGCCCCGGCGGCGGGCGAAGCTTCCAAGCCGTGAGCGACGCCCGCCCCGGCGACGCCCCGAACGACCACCCCGCGACGACAGAAGGCGGCCCGCTCGAAAGCGCCGCCTTCCCGCCGCTGCTGCGCACGCTGGCAGTGGTGCTGGTGGTCGATCTCTTCGCTTTCGCGCTGTGGAGCCTGCCCTCGCTGCGCACCACCAGCTGGTCGGCCACCAGCCTGTTCGTCTTCGGCGTGGCGGGCCTGTGCGTGATCTGGGTCGGCTACTGGATCGTCTACAGCCGCACCCGCCTCGAAGGCGACGTGCTGACGCAGACCTGGCTGTGGAACAAGCGCGTGAGCGCGCAGGACGTGGCGCAGCTCAAGCTGGTGCACATCCGCATGCTCGAGCGCGTGATCGCACCGCGCCTGCTGGTGCGCCGGCGCTTCGGCGGCATCACCTGGTTCCATGCCTACGATCCGCAGGTGCTGATCGCGTTCGGCGAACAGGTGGCGATGCGCACGCTGCCCTCCGCGCCACCGCCCTCCCCCGAACCTGACCCTGAGCCCAAATGAAAAAAGCCCCGCCGAAACCGGCGGGGCTTTTTTCTTGTGAGGTGCGAAGCGCCGGGTTGCGGCGCCGCGTGCCTTACAGCTTCTGCTGTTGCATGAAGCGGTCGAAGGTGCCTTCGGTGTAGCGGAACCAGGCGTTCTGGTCGGCCAGGAACTTGGACCAGTCGCTGTAGATCTTCTTCCACTCGGGGTTGCTGTTGTTCAGGTCCGAGTAGATCTGCTGGGCCGACTTGAAAGCGGCGTTCATCACGTCCTGCGAGAACGGACGCAGCTTGGTGCCCGAGCCCACGAGCTGCTTGAGCGCGATCGGGTTCTTGGCGTCGTACTTGGCCGTCATCGTGATGTTGGCGTGCGCGGCAGCCGCTTCGACCACGGCCTTGAAATCGGCCGACAGGCTTTCCCATGCCTTGGTGTTGATGTAGAAGTCGAGCTCGGGGCCGCCTTCCCACCAGCCGGGGTAGTAGTAGAACGGGGCGATCTTGTTGAAGCCCAGCTTCTGGTCGTCGTACGGGCCGACCCATTCCAGGCCGTCCAGCGTGCCCTTTTCGAGCGCGGGGTACAGGTCGGCGCCGGGGATCGATTGCGGGATCACGCCGAAGGGCTCGAGCACCTTGCCGGCGAACGGGTTGGTGCGGAACTTCAGGCCCTTCAGGTCGGCGACCGACTTGATTTCCTTGCGGAACCAGCCGCCCATCTGCGCGCCCGTGTTGCCGCCCGGCAGGTTGATGATGTTGTACTTGGCGTAGAAGGCGCGCATCAGCTTCAGGCCGTTGCCTTCGTACATCCAGGCGTTCTGCTGGCGGGTGTTCATGCCGAAGGGCACGGCGCAACCCAGGCAGAAGGTCGGGTCCTTGCCGTAGAAGTAGTAAGGTGCCGTGTGCGCCATTTCGACCGCGCCGCTCTGGATGCCGTCGACCACGCCGAAAGCGGGCATCAGCTCGCCGCCCGCGTGCACGGAGATCTGGAACTTGCCGCCCGTCATGTCGCTCACGCTCTTCGAGAACACCTCGGCGGTGCCGAAGATGGTGTCCAGCGACTTGGGAAAGCTCGATGCGAGACGCCAGCGAACGGTGGCTTGCGCGTGAACCGCGGGCGCGATGCCGGCAGCCAGAACGCCCGCGATGCCGGCGTTTTTGATGAGGGAACGACGATCCATTGAATTCACTCCGAGTGCTTTGGAAAAAACAAAACGCGGCTTGTGACCGCGTCAGGGACTTTTGTGAGTCCTTTTGATTGTAAAAACGCGCTTACACGCGGTCGGCGGGGGTTTACCCTGCGACCTCTTGTCAAACGAAGCGTTTCTTGATCGCGGCAGTAATGCCGTCGGCATCGAGACCGATCGATGCGAGCAGCTTGGCCGGATCGCCGTGCTCGATGAAGCGGTCGGGCAGGCCCAGTTGCAGCACCGGCTTCTGCACGCCCGCAGCCTGCAGGGCCTCGACCACCGCACTGCCCGCGCCGCCCATGATGGCACCCTCTTCGAGCGTGACGAGCGCATCGTGCGTGCCCGCGACCTGCAGCAGCAATTCGACGTCGAGCGGCTTGGCCCAGCGCATGTTGACCACGGTGGCGTCGAGCGACTCGGCCGCGGTGAGCGCCGGGTACAGCAAGGTGCCGAACGCGAGGATGGCGATGCGCTGGCCTTCGCGGCGGACTTCGCCCTTGCCGAAGGGCAGCGCGTCGAGCGTGAGGTGCGGCGTGGTGCCGGCGCCCGCGCCGCGCGGGTAGCGCACGGCCACCGGGTGGTTCTGTTCGTAGGCGCTCGTCAGCAGCTGGCGGCACTCGCGCTCGTCGGCCGGGCAGGCGATGCTCATGTTGGGAATACAGCGCAGGAACGGGATGTCGTACGCGCCCGCGTGCGTGGCGCCGTCGGCGCCCACGAGGCCCGCGCGGTCGAGCGCGAACACCACGGGCAGGTTCTGGATCGCCACGTCGTGGATCAGCTGGTCGTAGGCGCGCTGCAGGAAGGTCGAGTAGATCGCCACCACGGGCTTCAGGCCCTCGCAGGCCAGGCCGGCGGCGAACGTGACCGCGTGCTGCTCGGCGATGCCGACGTCGTAGTAGCGGTCAGGGAAGCGCTTTTCGAACTCCACGAGCCCCGAGCCTTCGCGCATCGCGGGCGTGATGCCCACGAGGCGGCCGTCGTGCGCGGCCGTGTCGCACAGCCACTGGCCGAAGACCTGCGTGAAGGTCTGCTTGGCCGCCGTGGTCGACTTGACCAGGCCCACCTGCGGATCGAACTTGCCCGGGCCGTGGTAGGCCACCGGGTCGGCTTCGGCCAGCTTGTAGCCCTGCCCTTTTTTCGTGACCACGTGCAGGAACTGCGGGCCGTCCAGGTGCTTGAGGTTCTCGAGCGTGGGCACCAGCGAGTCGATGTCGTGGCCGTCGATGGGGCCGACGTAGTTGAAGCCGAACTGCTCGAACAGCGTGGCCGGCACGACCATGCCCTTGGCATGCTGCTCCAGGCGCTTGGCCAGCTCGAACAGCGGCGGCGCATTGCGCAGCACGCTCTTGCCGACGCTCTTGGCGGCGGCGTAGAAGTTGCCGCTCATGAGCTGCGCGAGGTAGCGGTTGAGCGCGCCCACCGGCGGGCTGATCGACATGTCGTTGTCGTTCAGGATGACCAGCAGCTTGCAGTCGCACACGCCCGCGTTGTTGAGCGCCTCGAAGGCCATGCCGGCCGTGAGCGCGCCGTCGCCGATGATGGCCACGGCATGGCGCTTCTCGCCCTTCTGCTTGGCGGCCATGGCCATGCCGAGCGCGGCCGAGATGCTGGTCGACGAGTGGGCGGTGCCGAAGGTGTCGTACTCGCTCTCGGTGCGCTGCGGAAAGCCCGAGATGCCGCCGAGCTGGCGCAACGTGGGCATGCGCTCGCGCCGGCCCGTGAGGATCTTGTGCGGGTAGGTCTGGTGGCCCACGTCCCACACCAGCCGGTCGTGCGGCGTGTTGAACACATGGTGCAGCGCCACCGTCAGCTCGACCGTGCCGAGGTTGGAGCTCAGGTGGCCGCCGGTGCGCGAGACGTTGTCAAGCACGCAGGCGCGCACCTCGTCGGACAGCTGCTTGAGCTGGGCCCGGTCGTACTGGCGGATCGGCGAAGGGTCGTGGAGAGTGGGAAGCAGCGGAGCCATGGAGGTGGGTTCTTTTTTCTTCTCAGCGGTCGCGGTCGACCACCATGTGGGCCAGGGCGCGCAATGCGGCAGTGTCGGGCAGGCCGCTCTTGTTCAGCGCGGCGATGGCATCGGCGAGCAGCTGGCTCGCCTGCGCGCGCGCGCCGTCCAGGCCGAGCAGCGACACGTAGGTGGGCTTGTCGGCCGCGGCATCCTTGCCGGCGGTCTTGCCCAGGGTTTGCGAGTCGGCGGTGACGTCGAGGATGTCGTCGACCACCTGGAACGCCAGGCCGATGGCGGCGCCGTAGTCGCGCAGTGCGGCCAGCGCGGCCGGCGACACGGTGCCGCAGGCGGCGCCCATCTCGACGCTGCCCTGCAGCAGCGCGCCGGTCTTCAGGCGGTGCATTTCGCGCAGCTGGGTTTCGTTCAGTGCGATGCCGACGCTGGCCAGGTCGATGGCCTGGCCGCCGGCCATGCCCTGGCTGCCAGCGGCGCGCGCCAGCAGGCGGCACAGCAGGGCCTGCATGGCCGCGGGCACCTCGTCGCCTTCGGGCGCGAGCAGTTCGAAGGCCAGCGCCTGCAGCGCGTCGCCCGCGAGCAATGCGTCGGCTTCGCCGAACTTCACGTGCACGGTGGGCTTGCCGCGACGCAGCACGTCGTTGTCCATGCACGGCAGGTCGTCGTGCACCAGCGAATAGGCGTGGATGAGTTCGGTGGCGCAGGCCGCTCGCAGCGCGGCGTGGGCGTTGCCGCCGACCGCTTCATTGGCCGCGAGCACCAGCAGCGGCCGCAGCCGCTTGCCGCCGTCGAGCACGGCATAGCGCATGGCGTCACCCAGCAGCACCGGCGCATCGACGCCGACCCAGCGCGACAGCGCCGCTTCGACCGTGGCCAGATGGGGCTCGGCCCAGTTGGCCAGCGTCTTCGCGTCCCAGGGGGTGGTGGCGGTGGAAGTCATCGGGACGGCGCTCATTCGGCCGTCCAGGGCTTGAGGCTGCCCGCGTCGAGCACCTTGATCTGGTCCTCGACCGCCTGCAGCTTGTCGCGGCAGAAGCCGAGCAATGCGGCGCCGCGCTGGTAGCTGCCCAGCAGCTGGTCCAGCGGGAGCTGGCCCGATTCGAGTTCTGCAACCAGTTGTTCCAGTTCCTGGAGCCCGGCTTCGTAGCTGGCGGGCAGCGGCCCGGTGTCGGGCGTGGCCGCCGGGCTGGTCGTGGAAGGAGAAGGCACCTTGGGCATGCAACGAATCGTGGATGAAACGGAACATTTTAGGGCGGGGGCGCAACGAACCGCCGGGCAGCCTGCGCACGCGCGCGCGACCCTTTGCAACACCCTGTATGACGCCCGGGGATGCGGGGCCAAAACCCGGCGGGCGCAAAAATGCCCCGCGGGTACAATCCCCGCTTCCCCCGCCGGTCACGCTGGCACACCTCTTCGGGCCGTCACCCTTGCAGACGGCGCCTTCCGTTTTTTCTTTTTTTCTCCCTGTGGGGAGCTTGGTCAGGTCCTCCATGTCTGATTTAAGTCTTCAACTGCAGCAGGCCGCGAGCCAACTTCCAGTTACCGCGTATTTCGACGAGGCCTTGTACGCCCGCGAAATGCAGAACCTTTTCGCGCGAGGGCCCCGCTACGTCGGGCACCGACTGGCCGTGCCCGAGCCGGGTGACTTCCACACCCTGCCGCAAGAGCACCAGGGCCGCGCGCTGGTCCACACGCCCAAGGGCGTGGAGCTCATCTCGAACGTCTGCCGCCACCGCCAGGCCCTGATCCTGCAGGGCCGCGGCCAGCTCGACACCCAGACCGGCGGCAACATCGTCTGCCCGCTGCACCGCTGGACCTACGCCGCCAAAGACGCGCGCACCACCGGCACGCTGATCGGCGCCCCGCATTTCGACCAGGACCCGTGCCTGAACCTGCACAACTACCCGCTCACCGAATGGAACGGTCTTCTGTTCGAGAAGAACGCCGACGGCAGCGGCCGTGACGTGGCGGCCGACATGGCGGGCCTGGGCCCGCAGGCCGACCTCGACTTCTCGGGCTACGCGCTCGACCGCGTCGAGCTGCACGAGTGCAACTACAACTGGAAGACCTTCATCGAGGTCTACCTCGAGGACTACCACGTCGGCCCGTTCCACCCCGGCCTGGGCAGCTTCGTCACCTGCGACGACCTGCGCTGGGAGTTCAAGCCCGAGTTCTCGGTGCAGACGGTGGGCGTGGCCAACCGCCTGGGCCGCGCGGGCAGCCCGGTCTACCAGAAGTGGCAGGAACAGCTGCTCAAGTACCGCGACGGCAAGCCGCCGAAGTACGGCGCGATCTGGCTCACCTACTACCCGCACGTGATGATCGAGTGGTACCCGCACGTGCTCACCGTGTCGACGCTGCACCCGGTGAGCCCGACCAGGACGCTCAACATGGTCGAGTTCTTCTACCCCGAGGAAATCGTCGCCTTCGAGCGCGAATTCGTCGAGGCCCAGCAGGCCGCCTACATGGAAACCTGCGTGGAAGACGACGAAATCGCCGAGCGCATGGACGCCGGGCGCCGCGCGCTCATGCTGCGCGGCGACAACGAAACCGGCCCCTACCAGAGCCCCATGGAAGACGGCATGCAGCAGTTCCACGAGTGGTACCGCAACGCGATGCAACAACCACGCGCCTGAACGCCGCCCGCCCCGCACCCGCCGGGGCTTTCTTTTTTCTGATCTGGATGTCAATCGATGCAAGCGCTGTGGATGGTGCTCGGGGCCTTTCTGTTCGCCACCATGAGCGTGGTCGTGAAGGTGGCCTCCGAATGGTTCAACAGCGGTGAGATGGTCCTGGGGCGCGGCCTCATCGGCATCGTGTTCCTCTGGCTGCTGGCGCGCAACCGCGGCACCTCGCTGGCCACCAAATACCCCGGCATGCATGCCTGGCGCAGCACCATCGGCGTGGTGTCGCTGGGCGCGTGGTTCTACGCCATCGCCCACATGCCGCTAGCCACGGCCGTCACGCTCAACTACATGAGCAGCGTGTGGGTCGCGGCCTTCCTGGTCGGCGGCGCGCTGCTGGCCTGGGTGCCGGTGCCCGGGCGCGACGGCCGCATCGAGCGCCCGCCGCTGCAGGGCCCGCTGGTGATGACGGTGCTCGCGGGCTTTGCCGGCGTGGTGCTCATGCTCAAGCCCACGGTGGGCGGCGGCGACGGCTTCGCGGGCATGCTGGGCCTGCTGTCGGGCGTCACGGCCGCCTTTGCCTACATGCAGGTGGTGGCGCTGTCGCGCATCGGCGAACCCGAGCTGCGCACGGTCTTCTACTTCGCGGTCGGCTCGGCCGTGGCCGGCGCCTTCGCCACGGCCGCGACCGGGTTTTCGGGCGGCAGCTCGTGGACGTGGCAGCATGCGCTGTGGCTGCTGCCGATCGGCCTGCTGGCCGCCCTCGGACAGCTGTGCATGACCCGCGCCTACGCCACCGCCAAGACCCAGGCCGGCACACTGGTGGTGGCGAACCTGCAATATTCGGGCATCGTGTTCGCGGCCTTCTACAGCGTGGTGCTGTTCGACGACCGCATCGACGCCGCGGGCTGGGCCGGCATGGCGCTGATCATCGCCAGCGGCATCGCGGCCACCGTGCTGCGCCAGCGGGCCGTGCCGAAGGCGCCGGCCGAGGAACACTGAACGCAGCAGCCACGGCACCCATCGCCGAACCATTTTTCGAAGGAGCTCCCGCCATGTACACCACCCTCATCTCCGTCGAACAACTCAGGCAGCTGCGCGAGGGCGACTCGCCCCTCATGGTATTCGACTGCAGCTTCGACCTCATGAAGCCCGAGGCCGGCGCGCAGCTGTATGCCGCTGCGCACATCCCGGGCGCGCAGTACGCCAACCTGGACACCGACCTCAGCGCCAAGCATGGCCTGCCCGGCGCGCGCGGCGACGTGGTGGTGGCGCAGGACGACGGCGTGCCCGCCTCGGGCGGGCGCCATCCGCTGCCCAGCCGCGAGAAGTTCGCGGCCTGGCTGTCGTCGGTGGGTTTTTCCAACACGATGCAGGCCGTGGTGTACGACCGCAACGGCGCCAACTACTGCGGGCGCCTGTGGTGGATGCTCAAGTGGATGGGCCACGACGCCGTGGCCGTGCTCGACGGCGGCCTGCAGGCCTGGCAGGCCGCGGGCGGCGAAGTGACCGACCGCGAGGAGCCCGCGCGCTTCCAGTCGAATTTCGTACAGGGCGAGCCGATCGCCAGGCTCGTGACCACCGACACCGTGGTGCGCCGGCTCGGCCAGCCTGACCAGAACCTGATCGACGCGCGTGCCGGTGCACGTTACCGCGGCGAAGTGGAACCTCTGGACCCGATCGCGGGTCACATCCCCGGGGCCCTGAACCGGCCCTTCGCCGACAACATCGGTCCCGACGGCAAGTTCAAGCCCGCCGCGCAACTGCGCGCCGAGTTCGAAGCACTGCTCGCAGGGCGCGATGCGGCGACCGTCGTCCACCAGTGCGGCAGCGGCGTGAGCGCCGTGCCCAACCTGCTCGCGATGCAGATCGCGGGGTTCGGGACGACCGCGCTCTATGCCGGCAGCTGGAGCGAATGGAGCAACACGCCGGGGCTGCCGACCCGGCAAGGCGCAGAACCATGATGCACACCCTGCACACCCGACTTCGACGCACGTCGTCCGGCTTCGCACTGACCGCCGCCGCGCTGTTCGCGGCCGCCGCCCTTCCCGCACACGCCCAGCAACAGCACGCGCATGTGCACGGCCAGCTCAAGCTCGACGTGGCCATCGACGGGCCCACCATCGTGATCGCCATGGAATCGCCGCTGGACAACATCGTCGGCTTCGAGCGCGCGTCCAAGACCGACGCCGAGAAGAAGACCGTCGAAGCCGCCATCGCCCAGCTGCGCGCGGCCGACAAGCTCTTCACCATCGACCCCGCCGCCAACTGCAAGCTCGGCCCCGTCGACCTGCGCTCCGGCGCGCTCGGCCTGGGCAACCCCGACCCGGCCGAATCGAGCGGGCACGCGGACCTCGACGCCTCTTTTTCGTTCAACTGCACCCAGGCCGCCGCCGCGAAGTTCATCGACCTGAACCTGTTCTCGGCCTTCAAGGGCGCACGCCAGATCGACGTGCAGATCGCCAGTGCGCAAGGCCAGTTCAAGCGCCAGCTGAAGCGCCCGAGCGGCGCGCAGGCGGCGCAGCCTTCCCGCCTGACGCTGGGCAAGTGACAGCGTGAGCACCCTCCCGCAGGCCGAGACCACGCACTTGCGCGTCGTGCTCGCCGCCGAAGCCCTGCGCTTCACCTGGCCCGGCGTGAAGACACCCTGCATCGACATCGAGGCCCTGCGCATCACGGCGGGTGAGTCCGTGTTCCTGCACGGCCCGAGCGGCTGCGGCAAGAGCACGCTGCTGTCGCTCTTGGCCGGCGTGCTGGTGGCCGACGAAGGCCGCGTCACGCTGCTGGGCCACGACTGGGCCAAGCTCTCGGGCACGCAGCGCGACCGCGCCCGCGTGGCGCACGTGGGCTACATCTTCCAGCAGTTCAACCTGCTGCCCTACCTGAGCGTGCTCGACAACGTGCTGCTGCCCTGCCGTTTCTCGGCGCGGCGCGAGGCACAGGCTGCGCGCAACGGCAGCTCGCGCGACGAAGCAGAGCACCTGCTCGACCAGATGGGTCTGGACCGCGCGCTGTGGAAGCGCCAGGCGCTGCAGCTCTCGGTGGGCCAGCAGCAGCGCGTGGCCGCGGCGCGCGCGCTCATCGGCCAGCCCGAGGTCGTCATTGCCGACGAGCCCACCTCCGCACTCGACGAAGACCGGCGCGAAGCCTTCCTCGACGTGCTGCTCACGGCCTGCGCCGTGAACCACAGCGCGCTCGTGTTCGTGAGCCACGACCAGCGCATCGCACCACGCTTCGCGCGGCATGTGCTGCTGCCGGAGATCAACCGTGCGGCGAGCAACGCGATGGCGGTGGACGCATGAGAGCCCTCTTTTCCATTGCGTGGCGCAGCGCCTGGAACCGCCGCTTCACGCTCGCGCTGACGGTGTTCTCGATCGCGCTGTCGACCTTCCTGCTGCTGGGCGTCGAGCGCATCCGCACCGAGCTGCGCGAGAACTTCGCGTCGTCGGTCTCGGGCACCGACCTCATCGTGGGCGCGCGCACCGGCTCCACGCAGCTGCTGCTGTACTCGGTGTTCCGCATCGGCGCGGCCACCAACAACATCTCATGGAAGAGCGTGCAGGCCTTGCAGGCGCACC
Source organism: Variovorax boronicumulans NBRC 103145 (assembly GCF_001591345.1). Classification (GTDB taxonomy): domain Bacteria; phylum Pseudomonadota; class Gammaproteobacteria; order Burkholderiales; family Burkholderiaceae_C; genus Variovorax; species Variovorax boronicumulans. The sequence goes on from NZ_BCUS01000001.1 coordinate 90,940, forward strand.
TCGGCGTCGACTGGGTGGTGCCGCTGTCGCTGGGCGATTCGCACCGCGGCTTCTCGGTGCTGGCGACCACGCCCGACTACTTCTCGCACTTCCGCTACGGCGACCGGCAGACGTTGAAGCTGCGCGAGGGCAAGCCCTTCGACGCGCTGTTCGATGCCGTGGTCGGTGCCGAGGTGGCCGACAAGCTCGGCTACCACGTGGGCCAGAAGATCACGCTGGCCCACGGCAGCGGCGAGCTCAACGTGGCCGAGCATGCCGACAAGCCCTTCACCGTGGTGGGCGTGCTCGCGCGCACCGGCACGCCGGTCGACCGCACGGTGCACATCGGCCTCGCTGCGATGGAAGCCATCCACCTCGAATGGGTGGGCGGCGCGCCGATGCCGGGCGTGAAGATCCCGGCCGAGCAGGTGCGCAAGTTCGACCTCACGCCCAAGAACGTGACGGCCGCGCTCGTGGGCCTGAAGAACCGCGCCGCCGTGTTCGGCGTGCAGCGCTGGATTTCGACGTACACCGGCGAGCCGCTGATGGCCATCCTGCCCGGCGTGGCGCTCGACGAACTGTGGAGCGTGATCGGCATCGGCGAGAACGCGCTGCTGCTGATGTCGGCCCTGGTCGCGCTCGTGAGCCTCGCGGGGCTGGTGTCGGTGGTGATGGCGGGCCTGAACGAACGCCGCCGCGAGCTCGCCGTGCTGCGCGCCGTGGGCGCGGGCCTGCGCCATGTGCTGGCGCTGCTGGCGCTCGAAGGCGCACTGGTCACCGTGCTGGGCGTGCTGCTGGGCGTGACGATGGCGGTGCTCGGCATCGCCCTGCTCTCGCCATGGCTGCAGGCGCAGTTCGGGCTGACGCTGAGCCTGTCCGAACCTACACTGAACGAATGGCTGCTGACGGCGAGCCTGCTGGTCGCCGGCTGGCTCGCGAGCCTGCTGCCCGGCATCCGGGCCTACCGACTGTCGCTGGCCGACGGCCTTTCTCCGAGAATCTGACCATGACGAAGACCTCCACACCCCGCGTGCTCACCGCCCTGTCGATGCTGCTGGCCGGCGCCGGCCTCGCAGCCGCCGCCTGGGCCGCCGAGCCCGCACCGAAGGACACCACTGCGACCAACCCGCTGGGCGGCAAGCCGGCCGCAGCCGCGCCGCAGGCCGCGTCGGGCCAGCCGCGCCAGATCAGCTGGGAAGAACTGGTGCCCAAGGACTGGGACCCGGCCAAGGCCTTCAAGGGCATCGACCTGAGCACGCTCGACGACGGCGACCCGCGCGCCAACGAGCTGCTGATGAAGATGCAGGAAGTGTCGAACAACGCGCCCACCAACCCCGCGCTCAACGGCGTGGAAGTGAAGATTCCCGGCTTCATCGTGCCGCTCGAAGAAGCCAAGGGCGAGGTCACCGAGTTCCTGCTCGTGCCCTACTTCGGCGCCTGCATCCACACGCCGCCGCCGCCGGCCAACCAGATCCTGCACGTCATTCCGCAAAAGGGCGCCAAGTTCCGCGCCATGGACACCGTGTGGGTCACCGGCAAGCTGCAGACGCTGCGCAACGACTCGATGATGGGCGTGAGCGGGTACCACGTGAAGGCCAGCAGCGTCACCAAGTATTCGGGCGGCGCCAAGTAACGACAGAGGTTCTTCCCCGGGCGATCGCCACGTCGCCCGGTGGTCTCGTGGTCCTGCGCCGACAGGACGGGCGGCGCACCGCCGACACAGACCGTTGCATCCGGGGCGCAGGCTGTGTCATCGCCTGCTCTGGCCCGCCGTTGAAGGAGTTCCGGGCACCCTGCCGGCGTCTTCAGGACATGCCAGATGACACCCTCTCCCCACCGCCCCCTCCTTCAGCGGCGCCTCATGGCTTCGCTGTGCGTCGCAGCGTTGTTCGTTGCAGGCTGCGACAAGCCCGCACCGCCGCCTCCCACCGCTGAAGCACCGGCCACCCAGGCCCCCGCGCCCGTCGCCGCGCCGGTGCCCGCCGCCTACACGCCGCCTTCGGCCGAGCAGCTCTACCAGCTGGTCGCGCCGATTGCGCTGTACCCCGACAAGCTCGTCGCGCAGATCCTGGCCGGTGCCACCTACCCCGATCAGATCACCGCGGCCCACGGCTGGCTGCAGCAGAACCCCACGCTCAAGGCCGGCCCGCTCGCCGATGCCGCCAACCAGCAGCCGTGGGACCCGAGCGTGAAGTCGCTCACCGCGTTCCGGCCCGTGATGGACCAGATGGCCGGCAACATCGCGTGGACCACCTCACTGGGCAAGGCCTACTACAACGACCCGGCCGACGTGATGAACGCGATCCAGGTGATGCGCCAGCGCGCATCGAAGGCCGGCCGCCTCAAGAACAACGACAAGCTGCGCGTGGCGCGCGCCGCAACACCGCCCAACTACACGCCCGCGCCCGACATGCAGCCGATGTACGCGGGCCCCCTGGTGATCGAGCCGCCCGAGGAACTCATCACCATCGAGCCCGTGCAGCCCGACGTGGTGTACGTGCCGCGCTACGACCCGCAGGTGGTGTACGACATGCCCGTGGCCGTCTACCCCGGCTATGCCTATGCACCGCCGCCGGTGGTGGTCGAGCCCGGCTACAGCCGCGGCCAGGTGGCCGCGGTGGGCGCGCTGGCCTTCGGCAGCGGCGTGATCGTCGGCTCGGCGCTGGAGCGCCACGGCTGGGGCTGGAACGCCTGGAACATGAACTGGGGCGCACCGCGCTGGCGCGACCGCGCGGCACCGCCGCCCCCGGCCTACCGGCCTGCGGTGGTCTACAACAACAGCACGTATGTCTCGCGCTCGACCACGGTGGTCAACAACGTGCGCAACGTCTACAACAACAACTACGCAGGCGATCGCAGCGGCGCGCCGATCGGCGCGCCGGCATGGCAGGCGGCGCAGCAGCAAGAGGAGCTGCAGCAACAGGCGCGTGCCCAGCAACAGCAGCAGCAACAACAAGCGCTGATGCAGCAGCAGGCAGCCCAGAACCAGGTGCGCGAACAACAGCAGGCGCAACAGGAACAGGCACGGCGCCAGCAACAGGTGCAGCAGGAACAGGCCTTGCGCCAGCGCCAGGACCAGCAGGAGCAAGCCCGTCGACAGCAGATGCAGCAGCAACAAGCGGCACAGAACCAGCAGCGCCAACAACAGGCCCAGCAAGAGCAGGCGCGTCGCCAGCAGCAGATGCAGCAGGACCAGGCCCTGCGCCAACGCCAGGATCAGCAGGAACAAGCCCGTCGCCAGCAGATGCAGCAACAGCAGGCCACGCAAGAACCGCAGCGTCAACAACAGGCCCAGCAGGAGCAAGCCCGTCGCCAACAGATGCAGCAACAGCAGGCCGTGCAGGACCAGCAACGTCAACAACAGGCGCAGCAGGAACAGGCACGGCGTCAGCAGCAAGCGCAACAGGAGCAGGCACTGCGTCAACGCCAGGACCCGCAGGACCAAGCCCGTCGCCAGCAGATGCAGCAGCAACAGCAGGCCGCGCAAGAGCAGCAGCGCCAACAACAGGCCCAGCAAGAGCAGGCGCGTCGCCAGCAGCAGGCGCAGCAACAGGAACAGGCGTTGCGCCAACAACGCCAGGACCAGCAGGAGCAGGGCCGCCGCCAACAGATGCAGCAGCAACAGGCGCAACAGGAACAGCTACGTCGCCAGCAGGAACAGCAGCAGGCCCAGGCCGCCCAGCAACAGCAACGGCAGGCGCAGCAGGAACAGGCCCGGCGCGCGCAGCAGATGCAGCAGCAGGCTCAACAGGAACAGGCCCAGCGAGCGCAGCAGATGCAGCAACAGGTTCAACAGGAGCAGGCCCGTCGCCAGCAGCAGCAGCAACAGCAACAACAGGCGCAGGCCCAGGCCGCGCAGCAGCAACGCCAGGCCCAGATGGAACAGGCGCGCCAGATGCAGATGCAACAGCAGCAAGCCGCCCAGGCCCAGCAACGCCAGCAACAGGAGCAGATGCAGCGCCAGCAGATGCAGCAACAACAGCAGGCCGCGCAGAACCAGGCCCGCCAGCAGCAGCACCAGCAGGAACAGATGCAACGCCAGCAGGCGCAACAGCAGCAAGCCCAGGCTCAGGCCGCCGCGGCGGCAGCTGCCGCCCATCGCCGCCGCCCGGGCGATCCCAACGCACCGCAGTGAACCCGCGGCTCCTGCCGCGGGCGCACTGCGCGCTACGAACTCAGTTCTTGCCGATCTCGGTCAGCAGCCGCGTCACGAGGTACAGGCGCGGCACGATCGAGTCGACCTCGATGTACTCGTCGCGCGCGTGGTAGCCGAAGCCCGCGAGGCCGAAGCTCTCGACCACCGTGGCCTTGCCCGAGCGGCCCGCGAAGCCCGCGTCGGTGCCGCCGCCGGTCATCGGCGTCAGCGCCAGTTCGCGGTCGAGCTCCTTGTAGATCGCCTGCGCCTTCTCGGCCAGCGCGCGGCCCTTGGCGCCCGCGACGAAGGCCGGGCGGCCCACCTCGACCTTCACCGTGGTCTCGGTGTCGGGAATCAGCTTGCCGCTGGCGATCTTGGCCTGCAGCGCCTCGGTGAGTTTCTTCTCGGCGCCGGGCTGGGTGATGCGGATGTCGCCCAGCGCCTGCGCCTTCTCGGTGATCTGGTTGATCGGGCCGGTGGCGCGCGCCACGGTCCAGTTCAGCGTCACGCCGGGGATGTCCTTGGCGAGGTCCTTGGTCTGCAGCATCTGGTACGACAGCTCGTACAGCGCGTTGCGGCCCAGCTCGGGCGCGGCGCCGGCGTGCGCCGCGCGGCCCTTCACCTCGAGCGTGGCCTGCGCGATGCCGGCGGCGCCGAGCAGCAGCGACTCGCCCTTGGCCACCGCCTTGGCGGCCGTCGGCTCGAAAGACAGCACCGTGTCGTGCAGGTCGGCCGTCGTGGCGATGAGTTCGCCCGAGCCCACCGAGCCCACCTCTTCGTCGGGGTTCACGAGCACGGTGAGCGTGTCGTAGTCGCGCCAGCCCGCGTCGGCCAGGATCTTCAGCGACGCCATCATCACCGCGAGGCCGCCCTTGTCGTCGGCGATGCCGGGGCCGTAGATGCGGTTGCCGTCCACCTTGTAGGGCTGGCTGTTCAGGATGCCCGGCGCGTACACCGTGTCCATGTGGCCCTGCAGCATGATCTTGCGCTTGCCCGTGCCCTTGATCGTGCCGATGACGATGTCGGCCCCCGCACCGGCCGATGCCTTGCGGCGCTCCGTCTTGAAGCCGGCCGCCTTCAGGCGCCCTTCGATCACGTCGGCCATCTTCATCAGGCCCTCGACATTCAGGCTGCCCGACTCGATGGACACCATCTCCTTCAGGTTGTCGATGACGGCGGGCTGCGCCTTCTCGGCAGCGGCCAGGAGCTTCGCATCGGGTGCCGCCTGCGCGGTGGCCACGGCGCCGAGCGCCAGGCCGCAGGCCAGGGCGACGGAACGCAGGGAGAAGAAAGACGAGGTACGCATGGTCATGAGAGTCTCTTTTCCTAGAGTGATTGGCGGGCGCCAGCATAGCGACATGGCGGGCGAAGCGGCGCAAATCGGCGACAGCGCCCGGGCGGCGGTTTACAGTGCGCCGCATCCTTCCACACGCCGCCTGTCCAAGACCATGAGCCTCGCGAACGACGCCAGATTCTGGGACCGCAGCTCGCGCCGCTACGCCAAGAGCGCCATCGCGGACGAGGCCGGCTACGCGCGCACGCTCGAGCGGACCCGCGCCCTGTTCAAGCCCGACGCGCGCGTGCTCGAACTGGGCTGCGGCACCGGCACGACGGCCCTGCGCCTTGCGGGCCACGTCCGCGCGTACCTGGCGACGGACATCGCCGAAGGCATGATCGCCATCGCCGAAGAGAAGCACGCCGCCGCCCCGGTCCCCGGCCTGGCGTTCCGCGTGGCGACCGCCGAGACGCTGGCACCGAACGAAGGCCCCTTCGACGCCGTGCTGGGCTTCAACTACCTCCACCTGGTGCGCGACCTGCCCGGCACGCTGCGCCGCATCCACGCCCTGCTCGCACCGCAGGGCCTCTTCGTCTCCAAGACGCCCTGCCTCGGCGACATGACCCCGCTGCTGCGGCTGGCCTTGCTGCCCGCGATGCGTGCGATCGGGCTGGCGCCGCATGCCGGTGTGTTCCGGGCGGCGGAGCTGGGGGCTCATCTGCAGGCGGCCGGCTTCGAGGTGCTTGCGAGCGAGAACCACGCGACGAAGGGTGGCGAGAACCGCCCTTTCATCGTGGCGCGCAAGCGGTGACCCGGGCTTCGGCGCGTGGCGTCGCCCCGCCCCCATCCGCTACCATCCGAGCCGCGGTGCAAGCCGCGCCCGGGCCCGCGGGAAGGGTTGAACCCACTTGCCTTCTTCATGACGATCCACAGCCTTTTGTGCAGCCGGATTTGCGGGTCATCGGCGCCTGATGCACGGAGGTTTCCATGAAGCGCATTCCCGCCCGGCCCGACATCGGCCACCTGAAGAAGCAGGCCAAGGAACTGATTGCCCTCTACCGAAGCAACGACCCCGAGGCCTTTCACCGGTTTCGCAGCGCCTTGCCGGCTGCGTCGGGCAAGACCGATGCCGCCCTCGCAGCCCAGGGCTTGCGCCTGCACGATGCGCAGTCGTGCGTGGCGCGCGAGTACGGCTTCGCCTCGTGGGCCGACCTGCAGGGCTTTGTCCACGCCCGCAGGGCGCAGGCCGATGACCCGGCCCAAGCAGTGCTCCATTGGCTGCGCCTCGTGTACGCGGGCGACATCGCCGGCGGCACGAACCGCGCACGGCCCGCGGTGGCCTTGCGTATGCGCGACGAGAACCCTGCCCTCGCGGCGGGTGGCGACCCTTGGGTGGCCTGCGCCATCGGCGACGAAGCCGCGCTGCGCCACGCCACCGCGCAAGACCCGGCATGGGTCCATCGCGCGGGTGGCCCGCTGCACCTGCCGCCGCTCGTGGCCGTCACGCATTCCGGCCTGATGCGACTGCCCGGCCATCGCGAACGCCTGCACGCGTGCGCGAAGTTCCTGCTCGACGCCGGCGCCTCGCCCGATCAGTCCGCCGGCAACCGCTGGCCTCCCGCATCGCTCGAAGCGCCGGCCGACACCGAGCGGCTTTCCGCGCTGTACGGCGCGGCCGGCCAGAACCACGACCCTGAGCTGACGAAGCTGCTGCTCGATGCAGGAGCCGACCCGAACGACGGCGAATCGCTGTACCACTCGCTGGACCAGCCTGCCTGCACGAAGCTGCTGCTGGAAGCCGGCGCGCGCGTGACGGGTTCGAACGCGCTGTACCGGGTGCTCGACCTGGACGACGTCCAGACGCTGCGCCTCCTGCTCGCACACGGCGGCGACGCGAACGAGCCGCCGCAGGGCCCGCCCATCTCGGACTGGGGTTCGCCGCTGCTGTGGGCCCTTCGTCGCCGCCGCTCGCCCGCACACATCGAAGCCCTGCTGACCGCCGGTGCACAACCGAACGTGTCCACGCCGGATGGCACGCCCGCACACACCATCGCCCTGCGCTTCGGGCTGACCGAGGTCGCACAGCTGCTGCAGGCCGCGAGCGGCGACCCGGCGCCACTCCCCACCAGCGAGGCCTTCATCGCCGCATGCGCGCGCGGCGACGAAGCCACGGCGCGCAAGCTGCAAGCGCAGCACCCTGGCCTCATCGGCTCGCTCGAGCCCACGCAGCTTCGCCTGCTGCCCGAGCTCGCGGCCCAGGGCTGCAGCGATGCGGTGAAGGCGATGGTCGCGCTCGGCTGGCCGCTCGAAGTGCGTGGTGGCGACTGGGACGCCTCGGCGCTCAACCACGCCGTGTTCTGCGGCGATGCGGCGCTCACCCGGTTCCTGCTCGACCACGGTGCCGACTGGCAGGCGCCGCACGGCTTCGGCGACAACGCCTGCGGCACCTTGTCGTGGGCCTCGCTCAACGAGCCCGTCGAAGGCGGCGACTGGGTCGGCTGCGCCCAGGCCCTGGTGGCGCACGGCATGCCTCCGGCGCGGCCCGACCCGCAGAACGCGGACGGCGTGCTCCTCGGGGCGCGGCGCAGCGTGTTCTCGGACGAGGTCACGGACTTCCTGCTGGGCGCATCGATGGCGTGAAGCGGGACGGTGCCGCGCGCTCAGCGCACCACCATCGCCCCGAACACCACGATCAGCAAGACCAGGTAGACCTTGGCGTGGATGCGGTCCGGAATGCGCCCGATCCACAGCGCGGCGACGCGGATGCCGATCCACGAGCCCACCACGAGCGCCGCCGCCGCGCGCACGTCGACATACCCGACATGCCACGGCCCGAACGCCGGCGTCGAGGTGGCGGACAGGGCCACATAGGTGGCCGTGCCCGCCAGCGCCACCGGCAGGGACAGCGGGTTGGCCATGGCCGTCGCGCGGCTCATCTCGATGCCGCGACGGCGCATGAGCGGCACCGTCATCACGCTGCCGCCGACACCGAGAAACGCGGCAACCCAACCGATCGCCAGGCCCGACAGCGCCGTGGCCGCGGGAGAGAGCGCCGCCTTGCTCGCCACGGGCGGCGAAAGAAAGCCGGGGCGCAGCCAGCAGTCCACGATCGTCAGCGCCAGGTACGCGGCAAATGCCCAGCGCAGCCATTCCCCGTGGACCGCCGTGGCGGCCATCGCACCCAGCACCGCACCGGCACCGATGACGCCCAGCAGCGGCCGGATGTGCGACCAGTCCAGCGTTCCTGCGCGCTGATGGCGCCATGTGGCCAGCAGCGCGCCGAAGACCATCACGCAGGTGGAGGTGGCCACCGCGATCTGCATGGCCGACTGCCCGACGGCGCTGTCGGCCGCATTCAGCTGGGACAGCAGCTGGTAGAGCAACGGGACCACGACGAATCCGCCGCCGAAACCGAACAGCACGGTGGTCACGCCCGTCAGGCATCCGCACACCACCAACATCACATACAACGACACAAGGCACTCCATCGACACGGAAAGAAGCCTCGAGGCTAGAGTTCGAGGGGCTGGCGCGCTTGCGATGTTCGGTCAACAATATTTGCGTTCCGGCCAACCCACCGACCCGCTGCCGTGCGCAACCAGCCTCTCGACACCCTCGACCCCACGCCCCGCGCCGTGCTGGCCATCGGCACCGACTACGCGCCCGGCACCCTGCTCGAAATGCACAGCCACCGCCGCGCCCAGTTTCTCTACGGCGCGACCGGGCTGATGGAGGTGGGCACGGACGACGGCGCCTGGGTCGTGCCGCCGCACAGCGGTGTCTGGATTCCGGCCGGCAAGCCGCACCGGGTGCGGATGGTGGGCGTCAGCACCCGCAGCCTCTACATCGAGCCGGCCGCCGCGCCGCGCGGCGGTCCGCAGTGCGAAGTGCTGGCGGTGTCGCCGCTGCTGCGGCAGCTGCTGATCGAGGCCATCGACGTGCCGGCGCTGTACGACGAACGCGGCCGCGACGGCCTGTTGATGGCGCTGGTGCTGAAGGAAGTCGGCCGCGCGGCGGCCCTGCCCTTCTTTGCGCCGCTGCCGGGCGAGCCGCGGCTGGCGGCGCTGTGCATCGCCTTCCTCCACGCGCCCGACGTGCGCACCTCGCCCCTGGCCTGGGCACGGCAGCTGCACCAGAGCGAACGCACCTTCAGCCGGTTCTTCCGCCTGCACACCGGAATGGCGTTCGCCGAATGGCGCAGCCAGGCCTGCCTGCTCTCGGCCATGGCCCAGCTGGCGATGGGCCGGCCGGTGACCGCGGTGGCGCTTCAGCTGGGCTACGACAGCCCGGGCGCCTTCTCCACCATGTTCCGCAAGCGGCTCGGGCAGAAGCCGTCGGCGTTCATCGCGGCCTGAGGCGCAGGTTCTCGCCCGCGGCGATGCATGGCATTCTTCGCCTGCTTGCCACCGATTCACAGGGAGTGAAACCAATGAAGCCTCGTCTGCCCAAGCACCGCGCCGTGCTGGCATGCCGCCTCGTCGCCTCCGCCTGCGCTGCGGCGACCTTGCTGACTGCAGTCCCCGCACAAGCCGCCGACACCTGGACCGAAATCGCCACCACCCCTCGCAAGCAGGTGCTGCTGCAACGCGATTCGGTCAAGCCGCATGGCGATGCCGTGGAAGCGTGGACGCTCTACCGCTACGACGAGCTGCAGACCGATGTGGGCAAGACCCCGTTTCGCACCTCGCGCTATCTCTACGACTACGACTGCAAGGGCCGGCGCGAAAAGATGCGCCGTGTCGTCAGCCACAACGGGCCGCTGGAAGTGCACGACATCGACCTCGCCCGGCGCAGCGAGTGGAAGGCCGTTGGCGGCCCGACCACGGTGAGCGGGATCGTGTTCAAGCGCGTGTGCGCGCAAGTGCGCTGACCAAAAAAACGCACGGGTGCGTTCCAGCAATGTGAAGAGGGCCTGAGGGCCTCACGTTGCCAGCAGGAACGGCCACTGCTACGATGCCCTTCCGCGGGAAAACAGCCTCCCGCGCTGCAAAGCAAGACGGTGTCCCGTCCAAGCGCTGGTGACCCTCAACGGAGTTTTCCGTGGACACCGCCTTGCCTGACGCCTCCTCTGCGCTTCCTGCGCCCCCTGCCCCCATTTCCTTTGCCGAAGCGCTTCGCTTCTGGCTCAAGCTCGGCTTCATCAGTTTCGGCGGGCCCGCCGGGCAGATTGCGATCATGCATGCGGAGCTGGTCGAGCGGCGGCGCTGGATCAGCGAGAAGCGCTTCCTGCATGCGCTGAACTTCTGCATGCTGCTGCCTGGCCCCGAGGCGCAGCAACTGGCCACCTACATCGGCTGGCTCATGCACCGCACGCGCGGCGGCCTCGCGGCCGGCGTCCTGTTCGTGCTGCCCTCGCTGTTCATCCTCATCGCGCTGTCGTGGGTCTACCTGCGCTTCGGCAACGTGCCGGTGGTGGCGGGCATCTTCTACGGCATCAAGCCGGCGGTGACCGCGCTGGTGCTGCATGCGGCGCACCGCATCGGCAGCCGCGCGCTGAAGAACCGGTGGATGTGGGGCATCGCCGCCGCGGCCTTCGTCGCCATCTTCGCGTTCGATGCGCCGTTTCCGGCGATCGTGCTGGCCGCCGGCCTCATCGGCCACTTCGGCGCGCGACGGGCGCCCGAGGTGTTCGCACTCGGCGGCGGCCATGGCAGCGCGCAGCAGCACTACGGCCCGGCGCTGATCGACGACGACACGCCCACGCCGGCACACGCGCGCTTTTCGCGCGCGCACCTGCTGAAGATCCTGGGCATCGGCCTGGGCCTGTGGCTGCTGGCCATGGGCGTGCTCGTCGCGACCCAGGGCCTGCACGGCACGCTCACGCAGATGGGCGGGTTCTTCACCAAGGCCGCGCTGCTGACCTTCGGCGGCGCCTATGCCGTGCTGCCCTACGTCTACCAGGGGGCCGTCGAGCAGTACCATTGGCTTTCGGGCGCGCAGATGATCGACGGGCTGGCGCTGGGAGAAACCACGCCGGGCCCGCTCATCATGGTCGTGGCCTTCGTCGGCTTTGTCGGTGGCTGGCTGACGCAGGTGCTGGGGCCCGATTCGCTGTTCCTCGGCGGCGCGCTGGCGGCGACCGTCGTCACCTTCTTCACCTTCCTGCCCTCGTTCATCTTCATCCTGGCCGGCGGGCCCGCCATCGAGGCCACGCACGGCCGGCTGGGCTTCACGGCGCCGCTGTCGGCGATCACCGCGGCGGTGGTGGGCGTGATCCTGAACCTGGCGCTGTTCTTCGCGTACCACGTGCTCTGGCCGCACGGCTTCGCAGGCCGCTTCGACGCGATCTCGGCGGTGATGGCCGTGGCCGCGGTCATCGCCCTGTTCCGCTTCAAGGTCGGCGTGATGACGTTGCTCGGTGCCTGCGCGGCCATCGGGTTGGCGCTCACGTGGCTGTCTTCCTTGCCGCGCTGAAGGAGTTCCCATGGACGCCCGACCCCAACCATTGCCCTTCGACCCCGCCACGCTGCGCGGCCTGTCGCAGAAGCTTCTGAACAGCCACCACCAGAACAACTATGGCGGCGCCGTCAAGCGCCTCAACGCCATCCGCGCGCAGCTCGCCACGGCATCTTTCGCCGCCATGCCCGGCTTCGCGCTCAACGGCCTCAAGCGCGAAGAGCTCATCGCCAGCAACTCGATGCTGCTGCACGAGCTGTACTTCGCCTCGCTCGGCGGCGACGGCCGGACGATGGAGCCCGCCATGGCGCTCGCCCTGGCGGCAAGCTTCGGCAGCGTCGACCGATGGCGCGAAGAGTTCGCCGCCATGGGCAAGGCGCTCGGCGGCGGCTCGGGCTGGGTGCTGCTCACCTTCCAGCCGCGCGAGGGCACGCTCGTCAACCAATGGGCTGCTGGCCACACCCATGCGCTGGCAGGCGGCACGCCGCTCCTGGCGCTGGACATGTACGAGCACGCCTACCACCTGGACCACGGCGCCGCCGCCGGCGCGTACGTCGATGCCTTCATGGCGAACGTCGACTGGGCCCCGGTGTACGCGCGCTACCAGCAGGCGGTGCACGCCGCCAGCGAATCCTTCGGCGCGGCGCAGGACGACGTGGCCGGCTCGATGCTGCTCGACGTGCGCCGTGCCGGCGTGTTCGCGCAGGCCACGTCGATGCTCCCCGGCGCCCGCTGGCGCGACCCGGCGGCGGTCGAGCACTGGGCCGCCGAACTGCCGGCCGACCGCGCGCTCGTCGTCTACTGCGTGTACGGCCACGAGGTGGGGCGCAGCACGGCCCTGCGGCTGCGCGCCGCGGGCCTGGATGCACGTTATCTGCGCGGCGGCATCGACGGCTGGCAGGCCGCCGGCCGGCCGCTCCAGCCCAAGCCTGCCGACCCAGGAGCCACGCCATGAAATGGATCACCCGCGAACGCCCGAAGATCGACCGCATCGCCTGCCCGTGGTTGATCCTGCGCTTCATCGACCGCGAGGCCGAGTTTCTCTACGTGCCGCCGGCCGACGTGCTGGCCATGGCGCAAAGCACCGGCGCCACGCCCTACGACATTCCGGGCGTGGAGATGAGCCACGTCGGCGAGCGCTGCAGCTTCGATGCCTTCCTCGCGAAGTACCGGCTCGCCGACCCTGCGCTGCACCAGATGGCCGACATCGTGCGCGGTGCGGACACCTCGCGGCTCGACCTCACGCCGCAGTCGGCAGGGCTCTACGCCATCTCGCTGGGCCTGTCGCGCGTGTTTGCCGACGACCACGCCATGCTGCAGCACGGGCTGGTGATGTACGACGCTCTGTATGCGTGGTGCAGCGAAGGCCGCGGCGAGACGCACAACTGGCCGCCGAAGATGCCGGGTTGAAACGGATCGACGAACGACGAACCAACACGGGTGACGATGGCCTGTCTTGCCGGAAGCACGCTAACATTTCGCCCGGCTCCGCCGCACCACCCGGGTCGGACCCTTGAGCGCACAGCGACAACCCAGGGTGTCACCGCAAATGGAGCGTCCCGATGTGGAGCATCCTGGCCGACCTTGTCGTCGGCATCTTCGATTTCGTTCTCGATGTCCTGCTGTTCCGCGGCCTGCGCCGCAAGCACGGCCAGCGCAACCGCAGCGTGGCGGAAGACACCGTCGAGGTCGCGCGCTTCGATTTCGTCACGCTGACTTTCATCGCGCTGGTCAGCGTCGGCTTGATGCTGATCCTGGCGATCGGATTCGATGTGCCGGTGGGCTGGAGCGTGGGCATCGGCATCACCGTCGGCGCAATCTGGGGCCTCTGGCGGTACGCCCAGCTGGTTCGTGAGTGAGTGATGCGCACATGAAGCATTCAAGAGGGTCAACGATGCAGGGCACGGCTCGTTTCGCACGCCTGGTCACCGGGGTTTCGATCGCAGCGGCCGCCTTGCTGATCGCCAGTTCCGCGGCAGCACAGTCCCTCGCCTGCAACGGCTACCTCGTCGGAAAAGGGGCGTCGCCCGCGACCTTGCTCCAGACCTGCGGCGAGCCGGTCTACCGGCAAGCGGTCTGCGTGCCGATGGTGCAGCTCGGCTGGGTCCTCACGCCCTATCGGCCGGGCAGCCCCGAGGCGGTGCTGGCCAATCAATGCGTACCGATGGAGGAATGGACCTACGACCGCGGGCCGGGCACCTTCTTCGGCATCGTGCGCATCTACAACGGCACGATCGAATCGGTGCGCGATGGGGACCGCGGCCGTTAGGGAGCGGTCGACCGATCGGCGCGCCCGAAACGCCCGGCAACATCTCCGGTACCCACTACAGGGGAGGACGCCCGCGCAACGGCGTTGACGACGATGCCTGGCAGGGCCACCATGGCCCATCGTCCCCGTCACGCATGCCCGAACAGGCAACGGACTCGTTGGAGCAAGGGAGCAGGCCCGCTCTGTTCAGAGCTTTCAAGGAGTTCCCATGGCCGACGAAAGCGACAAGGTGTTCGCGGGCTCGATCCCGAAGTTCTACGACACGCTGATGGTCCCCCTGATCTTCGAGGGCTACGCCGTCGACGCGGCCGCCCTGGTCGCTGCGTTCTCGCCCGGCGCGGTGCTGGAAACGGCGGCCGGCAGCGGCGCGGTCACGCGGATGCTGGCACCCCAGCTTGGCGCCGGTGCGCGCTACGTGGTGACCGACCTCAACCCCGCCATGCTCGACTACGCCGTCACCCGGCAGGCGAGGGACAACCGCATCGAATGGCGGCAGGCCGACGCGCTCGCCCTGCCGTTCGAGAACGCCTCCTTCGATGTGGTCCTGTGCCAGTTCGGCGCCATGTTCTTCCCGGACCGGGTCGCCGGCTACAGCGAGGCGCGTCGCGTGCTCAAGCCCGGCGGGCGCTTCGTGTTCAGCGTCTGGGACCGCATCGAAGACAACGCCTTCGCCGACGACGTCACCCGCGCCGTCGCCACCGTGTTCCCGGACGACCCGCCGCGCTTTCTCGCGCGCACGCCGCATGGCTACCACGACGTCGCGCAGATCCGCGACGACCTGCGCCGCGCGGGGTTCACCGACATCGAGGTCCAGACGCACGAGAAGCTGAGCCACTCGCCCTCGGCACGCGAGGTGGCGGTGGCCTACTGCCAGGGCACGCCGCTGCGCAACGAGATCGAGGCGCGCGATGCGAGCCTGCTCCAGCTTGCGACCGACCGCGCGGAGGAGGCGATTGCCAGCCGGCATGGCACCGGGCCGGTGGCGGGCAAGATCCAGGCGCACGTCATCGTGGCGACGGGCTAGACACGCGCAACGCGCGGGCTACGTCCGCAAGATCTTCTCGATCGCCTTGCCCTTGGCCAGCTCGTCGACCAGCTTGTCCATGTAGCGGATCTTCTGCATCAGCGGGTCTTCGACTTCCTCGACGCGCACGCCGCACACCACGCCCTTGATCAGCGCGCGGTTCGGGTGCAGTGCCGGGGCCTGCGCGAAGAAGGTCCTGAAATCGTTCTGCTGTTCGATCTGCTGCTGCAGCCCCGCGGGGTCGTAGCCGGTGAGCCAGCAGATGACCTGATCGACTTCGTCCTTCGTGCGCTGCTTGCGCTCCGCTTTCTGGACGTACATCGGGTACACCTTCGCGAACGGCATCGCGAAAATCTTGTGCTCAGGCATCGTCATTGCTCCTTCATGTCGGCCGGATGGTCGATTCTGGCCGGGTGCTCGTGGCTACGGATACCAGACGACCGAGCACCCCTCATCGAATGCGCCTTCGTAGTGTTTCCGGAACGCGTGCATCCGAGGATCGTTCAGCGCCTCGACATCCACCGGGCGCCCTTCCCAAAGGCGAAGGTCGACGAATCCGAATTTCGCGAGCTCCGACACAGCATCCTCTTCGCGAGGGACGTCTTCACTTTGCGCCAGGAAGAGCATGAGCTTGTGCCTGCCACCCACGGCCGGTGCATCCCACTCGAAGTCGCCGACGCCGCTGTAGGTCGCTTCGGCGCCGTAGACATAGACCCGGACCATGCCGGTCGGCGACGAGCTCACCCCTTCCCGCCCCGACCGGTCTTCTTCACCGCCACAGTCTTGCGCGCCGGCTTCATCGCAGGCGCCTCGCGCGCCGACTTCATGTGCCCGCTCTCCCCCGAGGTCATGCCCACGATCTTCGCGAGCTGGCGGCTCACGCTCACGTAGGCGTGGCCGAGGCGGCTGTCGAAGTACAGCGAGTCGCCGCGCGCCAGGCGCACCACCTCGCCGTTGTCGAAGTACACGTCGATCTCGCCCGACAGCACGTAGGCGAACTCTTCGCCCGTGTGCCGCACGAAGTCCTCGGGGCCGTTGATGCGGCGCGCGTGCACGGTGCCGACGATGGGGCTCATCTGCTTGCCGGCCGCGGTGGTGCCCAGGAACTCGTAGGCGATGGCCAGCCCCTTGTAGACCACGCCCTTGCCCGCGCGCGTGACGACCGGGCCGTCAAGCTGCTCGGGCTTGACGCCGGCGCCCGCGAACATGGCGTTCATGTCCATCTCGAGCGCGCGGCCCAGCGCGGTGAAGTTCTCATAGCCGAGCGCGAGCTGGCCGCGCTCGGCGCGCGAGATGGTGGTGATCGACACGCCGGAGCGCTCGGCCAGTTGCGCCAGCGTCCAGCCGAAACGCTTGCGCGCGGTGCGCAGGCGATGGCCGAAAGTGGTGCGGTCCAGCGTGGGCGGCTCTTCCTTCGGCTTCGCCCCGCCCCGGTTCCCTGTGTGTGGAGTCACGCTTGGCTTTCTCTAGGTATGCCGGGCGATTCTGCCAGCCCCGCGCCCGGCCGGCCACGCACGGCGCGACAGCCCCGGCATGCGTTTTGCGTATGCGCAAATTGCGTGTACGCAAATTTCACCTCGGTGGTGCACCCATGGTTTCCCCTTGGTTGGCGCAAATCAATTTGCGTATCCGCAAATTTCTACCTACACTTTTCGGCGATGACAACAAACACAACCACTCCCGTCGTGGCCGACTACCTCGTGATCGGCGGCGGCATCGCCGGGGCCTCGGTGGCCCACTGGCTCGCCCCGCATGCCCGCGTGATCCTGCTCGAACGCGAAGCCCAGCCGGGCTACCACTCCACCGGCCGTTCGGCCGCGCTCTTCATGGAGAGCTACGGCACGCCGCAGGTGCGTGCCCTCACCATGGCCAGCCGCGCCTTCCTCGAACACCCGCCCGAAGGCTTTGCCGAGCACCCGCTGCTCACGCCGCGCGGCGCGATGATGGTCGCGGGCACCGAGCACCTGCACGAGCTCGAAGCGCACTGGGAGCTGCTGCGCGCCATGGACGTCGGCGCCCAGCGCCTCGACGGCGAGCAGGCGCGCGAGATGGTGCCGGCGCTGCGCCCCGAGCAGGTGGCCGGCGCGGTGTACGAACCCGACGCCTCCGACATGGACGTGCACGCCATCCACCAGGGCTACCTGCGCGGCATGCGCCAGGCCGGCGGCAAGCTGGTGTGCGACGCCGACGTCACGGCCATGGAGCGCATCGGCGACCGCTGGCGCGTGACGGCCGGCGACGCGGTGTACGAAGCGCCCGTGGTGCTCAACGCAGCGGGCGCCTGGGTCGACACCATCGCGCAGCTGGCCGGCGTGCGCCCGCTGGGCATCGAGCCGCGTCGCCGCTCGGCCTTCATCTTCGCGCCGCCCGAGGGCCAGAGCGTGGCCCACTGGCCGATGGTGTTCGCCGCCGACGAGGGCTGGTACATCAAGCCCGACGCGGGCATGTTGCTCGGCTCGCCGGCCAACGCCGACCCGGTCGAGCCGCAGGACGTGCAGCCCGAAGAGATGGACATCGCCATCGCCATGCACCGCATCGAGGAAGCGACCACGCTCGCCATCCGCCGCCCCACACGCACCTGGGCCGGCCTGCGCTCCTTCGTGGCCGACGGCGACCTGGTGGGCGGCTTCGCGCCCGACGCGCCCGGCTTCTTCTGGGTCGCGGCGCAAGGCGGCTACGGCATCCAGACCTCGGCCGCCATGGGCGAGGCCTGCGCCGCGCTGGCACGCGGCCTGCCGCTGCCCGAGCGCATCGCGGGCTTCGGGCTCACGGTCGAGATGCTCGGCCCGCAGCGGCTGCGCACGGCCGGCTGATCCGCATTCCTTCCCCCACCAATCTTCCCCACGAGAAATCACCATGCGTGTCTTCAGTGCCTCCCTCGCGACCGAAACCAACACCTTCGGCCCGATGCCGACCGGCATCGCCTCCTTCAAGGACCGCGGCTACTTCCCCGCCGGCCAGCATCCCGATGCGCTGACGATCTACTCGGGTCCGCTGTGGGCCGCGCGCATCCGCGGCAAGGAAAAGGGCTGGACGCTGCTCGAAGGCATGGTGGCGGGCGCGCAGCCCAGCGGCATCACCACGCGCCACGCGTACGAAACGCTGCGCGACGAGATGCTGAACGACCTGCGCGCCGCGCTGCCGGTCGACATGGTGCTGCTCGGCCTGCACGGCGCGATGGTGGCCGACGGCTACGACGACTGCGAAGGCGACATGCTGGCGCGCGTGCGCCAGATCGTGGGCCCTGACGTGGTGATCGGTGCGGAGCTCGACCCACACAACCACCTCACGCCCGCCATGGTGGACAACGCCAACGTGATGGTCTCCTTCAAGGAGTACCCGCACACCGACGTGCTCGAACGCGGGTTGGAGCTGGTCGACATCTGCGCCGCGGCCGTGGAAGGCAAAGTCAAGCCGGTGGTCGCGATGGTCGACTGCGACATCATCGTCACCGTCCACACCTCGCGCGAACCGGCGCGCAGCTTCGTGCAGCGCATGCAGGCGCTCGAAGGCAAGGACGGCGTCCTCTCGGTCTCGCTCACGCACGGCTTCTCGTGGGGCGACGTGCCCGAGATGGGCACCAAGGTGCTGGTCTACACCGACGGCGACCAGGCCAAGGCGAATGCACTCGCACGCCAGCTGGCCGACGAAGTCATCAGCATGCGCGACGGCCTCACGGTCAACTACCCCAGCATCGACGACTCGCTCGACGAGGCCCTGGCCTTCGACGGCGGCCCCGTGGTGCTGGCCGACGGCGCCGACAACCCCGGCGGCGGCGCGGCGAGCGACTCCACCTTCATCCTGCGCCGCATGCTGGAGCGCGGCATCACCAACGCGGCCCTGGGCCCGATGTGGGACCCGATCGCCGTGCGCATCGCCTTCGACGCCGGCGTGGGCGCCAGGCTGCAGATGCGCATCGGCGGCAAGATCAGCCCGCTGTCGGGCGATCCGCTCGACCTTGAATGCACCGTGAAGGCGCTGCAGGAAGACCTGGTGATGACGGGCCTGTCGAACACGCCCACCGCCATGGGCGACTGCGCGCTGGTCGAGGTGAACGGCATCGACATCGTGCTGATCACACGGCGCAACCAGGCCATGGGCACCGACCTGTTCACGCAGCTGGGCTGCGACCTGGCGGCCAAGAAGATCGTCGTGGTCAAGTCGTCGCAGCACTTCTACGCCTCGTACTCGCAGGTGGCCAAGCATGTGATCTACGCCGGCGCACCCGGCGCCGTGACGCTCGACCTCACCACCCTGCCGTACCGCAAGGCTCGCCTGCCGAAGTGGCCCATCGGCGTCGCCGCCTGAACTCCCTCTTCTTCTTTTTTGTTTCGCCCCACCGACCGGAGAACCGACGATGACCCGACGAACGCTTGCTGCCCTCGCTGCCCTGGCCCTTTCGGCCGCCAGCCTTCCCGCGCTCGCCCAGACGCCGCCCAAGACACTCAAGGTGGTGGCGCATGCCGACCTGAAGATCCTCGACCCGACCTTCACCACGGCCTACATCTCGCGCAACTTCGGCCACATGGTGTACGACACGTTGTTCGCGCAGGATGCCACCGGCAAGCCGCAGCCGCAGATGGTCGAGAAGTACACGACTTCCAAGGACGGCAAGCAGTGGAGCTTCACGCTGCGCCCCGGCCTGAAGTTCTCCGACGGCGCCGCCGTGACCTCGGCCGACGCCGTGGCCTCGCTGCAGCGCTGGGCGGCGCGCGACAGCCTGGGCCGCGCCATGACGGCCGTCGGCGCCGAGTGGAAGGCGACCGACGCGCGCAACTTCACGCTCACGCTCAACGAGCCCTTCGGCATGGTGCTCGACGCGCTGGCCAAGCCCTCGGGCTTTCCGCCGGTGATCCTGCCCGAGCGCATCGCCAAGCTGCCGGCCACCGCGCCTCTCACCGAGGTCGTCGGCTCGGGGCCCTTCATCTTCAAGCGTGACGAGTGGGTGCCGGGCAACAAGACGGTGTTCGTGCGCAACCCGAACTACGTGGCGCGCAGCGAGCCGCCCAGCGGCCTGGCCGGCAGCAAGAAGACCAGCCTCGACCGCGTCGAATGGCTCTACCTGCCCGACGCCAACAGCGCGATCTCGGCGCTCAAGCGCGGCGAGGTCGACTACATCGAGCAGCTGCCGCCCGACTACATCGCGCCGCTGCGCACCGACAGCAACATCAAGATCGGCTCCGGAGGCGCCTATCAGGGCTTCCTGGTGATGAACCAGCTGCACCCGCCCTTCGACAACCCGAAGGTGCGCCAGGCGCTGCTGCAGGCCGTGAACCAGGAACGCTTCGTCGCGGCCATGGGCTTCCCGCTGGACATGCGCATGGCCTACTGCGCCACCTGGTTCATCTGCGGCAGCCCCAACGACACCTCGGCCGGCGCGGAGCCCTTCCGCAAGGCCGACGTCGCCAAGGCGAAGAAGATGCTCGCCGACGCCGGCTACAAGGGCGAGAAGGTGGTGCTGATGGTGCCCAGCGACGTGCCCTACCTCAACGCCGAGGCGCTGATGGCCGCGCAGACCATGAAGAGCATCGGCCTGAACGTCGATGCACAGACCATGGACTGGGCCTCCATCGGTGCGCGCCGCGCCAAGCGCGATGCGTCCGATGCCGGCGGCTGGAACATGTACGTCACGGTGGCCGGCGAGTTCGACGTGAACTCGCCCATCAGCAACGCCTACCTGGGCGCGGCCTGCGGCAACACGCTGCCCGGCTGGCCCTGCGACAAGAAACTCGACGAGCTGCGCACCGCCTGGCTGAAGGAAACCGTGCCGGCCAAGCGCAAGGAACTGCTCGACGCCTTCCAGTCGCGTGCCTACGAAGCCGTGCCGTACATCAACGCGGGCCAGTACTCGGCCGCGTTCGCGGCGCGCGCCAGCATCAAGGGGCTGGACAAGATGTGGGCCGGCCTGCCCACCGTCTGGATGCTCGACAAGTAAGCCACGCGCACCGCCATGGGCTACATCGTTCGACGCTTTCTTTCCACGCTGCCGGTGATGGCGGTGGTGGCCGTGGTGGTGTTCCTGCTGATCCACCTCTCGCCGGGCGATCCGGCCGCGCTCATCGCGGGCGACCTCGCCACCACCGAGGACATCGACAAGCTGCGCGCCGCGCTCGGCCTGAACCTGCCGCTGTGGCAGCAGTTCGGGCTGTGGATCGGCAAGATCTTCACCGGCGACCTGGGCACCTCGATCTTCACGCAGGTGCCGGTGACGCAGCTGCTCGGCCAGCGGCTGGAGCCGACGGTGTCGATCGCGGCGCTGACCATGCTCATCACGCTGGTGACGGCCGTGCCGCTGGGCACGCTCGCGGCCTACTGCGCGGGCACCTGGATCGACCGCCTCGTGATGCTGTTCGCGGTACTGGCCTTCTCGGTGCCGGTGTTCCTCGTGGGCTACCTGCTGGTCTACACCTTCGCGGTGCAGCTGCCGTGGTTTCCGGTGCAGGGCTACGTGAACTTCTCCGAAGGCCCCGGCGCCTGGCTGCGCGCGCTGGTGCTGCCCTGCGTGAACCTGGCGCTGGTGTACATCGCGCTGGTGACGCGCATGACGCGCGCCACCGTGCTCGAGGTGCTGCACGAGGACTACATCCGCACCGCGCGCGCCAAGGGCCTGGGCGTGCTGCCGGTGCTGGGCCATGCGCTGCGCAACGCGGCCATTCCCATCGCCACCACCATCGGCGCAGGCATTGCGCTCTTGATCGGCGGCGTGGTGGTCACCGAGACGGTGTTCGCCATTCCAGGCGTGGGCCGGCTCGTGATCGATTCGGTGCAGCGCCACGACTACCCGGTGATCCAGAGCGTGCTGCTGCTGTCGGCGGGCGTGTACGTGCTGATCAACCTCCTGATCGACCTGAGCTACCGCCTGTTCGATCCGCGCATCCAGTACTAGAACAAAGAACGAGCCTCACGACGCCATGTCCACTGCCCTGCCCTTGCGCGAGGTCGATGCGCCGGTTCCCGCCGCCGTTGCCGACGCCGCCGAAGACCCTCCTTTCGTACCGCCGCGCTGGCGCTGGGTGCGCAAGCACCCGACGCTGATCGTCGGCGCGCTGCTGCTCATCGCGGTGGCCGCGCTGTCCATCGCCGCGCCCTGGATCGCCACCCACGACCCGCAGGACATCGACCCGCTGGCGCGCATGCAGCCGGCCTCGGCCGAGCACTGGTTCGGCACCGACGCGCTGGGCCGCGACGTGTTCAGCCGCGCCGTGTGGGGCGGTCGCGTGTCGATGATCGTCGGCGCCTCGGTGGCCGTGCTCGCCACCT
The DNA here is from genome assembly GCF_001591345.1 of Variovorax boronicumulans NBRC 103145. GTDB lineage: Bacteria > Pseudomonadota > Gammaproteobacteria > Burkholderiales > Burkholderiaceae_C > Variovorax > Variovorax boronicumulans. Next base: position 113,279 of record NZ_BCUS01000001.1, read on the forward strand.
TCTTCGGCATCGCGCTGGGCCTGGTGTCGGGCTTCGTGCGCTGGGCCGACGGCCCGATCATGCGGGTGATGGACGGCCTCATGGCCATCCCCGGCATCCTGCTGGCCATTGCGCTCATGGCCGTGACGCGCGCCAGCCTCACCACCGTGATCATCGCCATCACCGTGCCCGAGATTCCGCGCGTGGTGCGGCTGGTGCGCTCGCTGGCGCTCACGCTGCGCGAGCAGCTGTTCGTGGAGGCCGCGCATGCGGTCGGCACGCGGCTGCCGGTGATCCTCGTGCGGCACGTGCTGCCGAACATCGTGGCGCCGCTGGTGGTGCAGGCCACCTTCGTGGCCGCCGCCGCCGTGCTCACCGAGGCCGCGCTGTCCTTCCTCGGCGTGGGCGTGCCTTCGCAGACGCCGAGCTGGGGCAACATGATGGCCGAGGGCCGCAACTTCGTGACCGTGGCGTTCCACATCATCCTGTACCCGGGCCTGCTGCTGGCAGCCACGGTGCTGGCCATCAACCTGCTCGGCGACGGCCTGCGCGATGCGCTCGACCCGCGCCTGGCGCGGCAGCTGTGAAGAGGAACGCGCCATGACCACTCCCATGTCCCAGGCCACCCTCGCCCCCGGCGAGCCATTGCTCGAGGTCGACAACCTGCGCACCTACTTCAGCACGCTCGCGGGCACGGTGCGCTCGGTCGACGGCGTGTCGTACACCGTGCGCGCGGGCCGCACGCTCGGCGTGGTCGGCGAATCGGGCTGCGGCAAGAGCGTGACGGCGCTGTCGATCTTGCGGCTGGTGCCCACGCCGCCCGGCCGCCACATGGGCGCGGTGCGCCTGCGCGGCACCGACCTGATGCAGCTCAGCGAACGCGAGATGCGCCAGATCCGCGGCAACCGCATCTCGATGATCTTCCAGGAGCCGATGACCTCGCTGAACCCGGTGCTCACCGTGGGCCGGCAGATCGCCGAGACGGTGCAGCTGCACCAGAAGGCCAGCCGCGCCGAGGCGCTGCAGCGCGCAGTCGAGATGCTGCGGCTGGTGCAGATCCCCGAGCCCGAGCGGCGCGTGAACGAGTACCCGCACCAGCTCTCGGGCGGCATGCGCCAGCGCGTGATGATCGCGCTGGCCCTGGCCTGCAACCCCGAGGTGCTGATCGCCGACGAGCCCACCACCGCGCTCGACGTGACCATCCAGGCGCAGATCCTCGACCTCATCAAGCGGCTGCAGAAGGAGCTGGGCATGGGCGTGGTGATGATCACGCACGACCTGGGCGTGGTGGCCGAGAGCTGCGACCGCGTGGTCGTCATGTACGCCGGCAAGAAGGTGGAAGAGGCCGACGTGGTCGACCTCTTCGACCGCCCGCTGCACCCCTACACCCGCGCGCTGATGGCCTCGATGCCCGCCATGAGCACGTCGAGCGCGCGGCTGCACGAGATTCCGGGCATGGTGCCCGCCGCGCACGAGCTCGGGCGCGGCTGCGCCTTTGCCGCGCGCTGCGCGCAGGCACGCGAACGCTGCCGCCGCGAGACGCCGCCGCTGTCCACGCAGGGCGACGGGCACGTGGTCGCCTGCTTCGCGGTGCAGGAACAATGGACCGACGAGGCTGCCGAGGTGAGCGCATGACGACAACGACGACCCCATCCACCAAGGCGCCGCTGCTGCAGGTGCGCGAGCTGCGCAAGCACTACACCTCGCCGCGGCGCTGGCTGCGCCCGGCCAAGCCGGCCATTCAGGCGGTCGACGGCGTGTCGTTCACCGTGGGGCACGGCGAGACGCTGTCGCTGGTCGGCGAGTCGGGCTGCGGCAAGACCACCACGGCCAAGTCGGTGATGCGGCTGGTCGAGCCCACCTCGGGCTCGGTGCGCCTGAACGGCGAAGAGCTGCTGACCCTGCCCGCGAACGCGATGCGCCAGCGCCGGCGCGACCTGCAGATCATCTTCCAGGACCCCTACGCCTCGCTGAACCCGCGCCTCACGGCCGGCGACATCGTGGCCGAGCCGCTGCGCAACTTCGGCGACGTGTCGGTGGCCGAGCGGCGCGAGCGCGTGCAGTGGCTGTTCTCGCGCGTGGGCCTGCGGCCCGAGGCGGCGAAGAAGTTTCCGCACGAGTTCTCGGGCGGCCAGCGCCAGCGCCTGGGCATTGCGCGCGCGCTGGCGCTCAACCCCAAGCTCATCGTCTGCGACGAGCCGGTGTCGGCACTCGACGTGTCGGTGCAGGCGCAGGTGGTCAACCTGCTGATGGACCTGCAGGCCGAGTTCGGCATCGCCTACCTGTTCGTGGCGCACGACCTGGCCGTGGTGCGCCACATCAGCCACCGCGTGGCCGTGATGTACCTCGGCCACATCGTGGAGATCGCCGACCGCGACACCTTGTTCTCGGCGCCGCGCCATCCGTACACCGAGATCCTGCTGTCGGCCGTGCCGGTGCCCAACCCGCGCACGCCCGCACGCCGCCTGCTGCTGCAGGGCGATCCGCCGAGCCCGGCCAACCCGCCCTCGGGCTGCCGCTTTCACACGCGCTGCCCGATGGCGCAGGCCGTGTGCAAGGAGAAGACGCCCGAACTGACGGAGCGCCCTTCGTCTTCCCAGGGCGGCCATTGGGTCGCCTGCCACTTCCGTTGAAAGCATTGCCCTCATGACCGACAAGACACCCCACTACGACCTCTTGATCCACGGCGGCACCGTGATCGACGGCACCAAGGCCCCGCGCTTCGACGCCGACGTGGGCATCGTCAATGGCCGCATCGCCGCCATCGGCAAGCTCGCGGGCCACACGGCCGACCAGACGCTCGACGCCACCGGCCGCATCGTCGCGCCGGGCTTCATCGACTCGCACACGCACGACGACCAGGCCGTGCTGTCGCATGCGCAGATGCCCTTCAAGGTGTCGCAGGGCGTGACCACGGTGGTGGCGGGCAACTGCGGCATCAGCGCTGCGCCGCTGCGCGCCGACATGGACCTGCCGATGCCGTTGAGCCTGCTCGAGACGCCGCCGGAAGACCGCTTCACGACGTTTGCGGCCTACCTCGACGCACTGCGCGCCACGCCCTCGTCGGTCAACGTGGCGGCGATGGTCGGCCACTCCACCCTGCGCGCCGTGACCATGTCCGACCTCGACCGCCCCGCCACCGCGCAGGAGATCGCCGCCATGCAGGCGCTGGTCGAGGAAGCGATGCAGGCCGGCGCCATCGGCCTGTCGACCGGCACCTTCTACCCGCCGGCCGTGAAGGCGACCACCGAAGAGATCATCGAGGTCGGCCGCCCGCTCACGGCGCGCAAGGCGCTGTACGTGACGCACATGCGCGACGAGAGCGACCGCGTGATGGAGTCGCTGGAAGAAACCTTCCACATCGGCCGCGCGCTCGATATCCCCGTGGTGGTGTCGCACCACAAGGTGCAGAACACGCAGAACTTCGGCAAGACCAAGGTCACGCTGCCCTTCATCCAGGAAGCGATGAAGCACCAGTGCATCGGGCTCGATTGCTACCCGTACACGGCCGGCTCCACCATGATCCGCACCGACCGCGGGATGATGGACGGCCGCGTGCTCATCGCTTCGAGCGTGCCGCACCCCGAATGCGCGGGCCGCGACCTGAAGGACATCGCGGCCGAATGGGGCGTGTCGGGCGAAGAGGCCGCGCTGCGCCTGTCGCCCGGCAGCGCCATCTATTTCATGATGGACGAGGACGACGTGCAGCGCGTGCTCGCCTTCGACGAAACCATGATCGGCTCCGACGGCATTCCGCTGGGCGACAAGCCGCACCCGCGCCTGTGGGGCACCTTCCCGCGCGTGCTCGGCCACTACAGCCGCGACGTGGGCCTGTTCCCGCTGGAGACGGCCGTGTGGAAGATGACCGGGCTCACGGCGCGCAACTTCGGCCTGCACGAACGCGGCGCGCTCAAGGTCGGGCACCACGCCGACGTGGTGGTCTTCAATGCCGCCACGGTGCGCGACACCGCGAACTACGAAACGCCGACCGAACCTGCCGAAGGCATCGACGCGGTGATCGTGAACGGCGCCGTCACCTGGCGTCACGGCGTGCACAGCGGGGCGCGCAACGGGCAGGTGATCGTGCGCCAGGACGCGGCCTGACAGCGCGCACCTCGGCGGCGCCTGCACGGCGCCCGCCTTCGCATCCTGGTGCATGCGCAGCACCGGATCGGTGAACACGCCGGGCCTCAGGGGCCCGGTTTTTCTTTCTCTCTTGCGTTTTCCCCCTCTGGCAGTGCGCCCCTAGGGGATTTCCCTCGACAGCTGGCCCGGAGCTTGCGTAGTTTGTCCACATAGTTGAACATTTCAACTATTGAAGACTTCTACCAACCCGCCATGCACGCCCCGCTTCGCCTGAAAGACGACTACCTCAACGTACTGATCGACCTGGCGTCGCAGCGTACGCGCGACCGCGGCTCGCGCATCTACGAGATCGAGCTCGGCCTGTCGATCCGCGACGTGCGGCTGCTGCGCATGATCGGCGCCGCGCCCGGCATCACCATGGGCCAGCTGGTGCAGACCTGCGCCATCGAGAAGACGCTGGTCTCCAAGCTGGTGAGTTCGCTGGTGCAGCGCGAACTGGTCGAGCGCCAGATCGGCGCCGAGGACGCACGGCAGATCCGCCTGTGCCTGAGCCCCGCCGGCATCGACATGGTGCTGCGCGCCGAGCCCATCGGGCACGAGATGGAAGCGCGCTTTCTCGACTGCCTGAGCGTCGCCGACATCGAGAACCTGCGCCGCATCATGCACAAGCTCATCGACGCCGAAGAAGGTTCGCGCGACATCTTCGAATTCCTGCTGGTGCAGCTGCGCGAAAGCAAGGAATCGCCCCCTTCCTCCCCCGGTTCTTCCGCTCCCTCCCGAAAGAAGTAAGGCTCCATGGCAATCCACCTTTCACCGCGCCGCGTCGCGGCGGCTTCCCTGTCGGCGCTCGCCTTGTGCTTCGCCGCCACCGCGTCCGCCCAGACCGTGCTTCGCACCGTGCCCTCGTCGGACCTGAAGATCGTCGACCCGATCTGGACCACCGCCAACATCACGCGCAACCACGGCCTGATGATCTACGACACCCTCTTCGCGATGGACGAGAAGGGCGTCATCAAGCCGCAGATGGTCGACAAGTACAGCGCGAGCGCCGACAACAAGGTGTGGAGCTTCACGCTGCGCCCGGGCCTGAAGTTCCACGACGGCGCGCCGGTCACCTCGCAGGACGTGATCGCCTCGCTGGCGCGCTGGGCCAAGCGCGACACGCTGGGCCAGAAGATGTACGAGGCCATGGACAGCATCGCCGCCGACGGCCCCAACGGCTTTCGCATGACGTTCAAGCAGCCCTTCGGCGTGGTGCTCGACGCGCTCGGCAAGCCCAACCCGCTGGTGCCTTTCATCATGCCCAAGCGCGTGGCCGACACGCCCGCCGACAAGCAGATCGACGAGCTGGTGGGCTCGGGCCCCTTCACGCTCGCCAAGGAAGACTTCCGCCCGGGCGACCGCGTCATCTACCGCAAGAACACCGCCTACGTGCCGCGCAAGGAACCCGCTTCGGGCCTGGCCGGCGGCAAGGTGGTGCACGTCGACCGCGTCGAATGGGTGATGTTGCGCGACCCGCAGACGCAGGCCAATGCGCTGCTCAACGGCGAGGTCGACATGCTCGAGACCGTGCCCTCGTCCGGCTACACCGGCATGCGCACCAACGACAAGATCGAACTGGTCGACGTGATGCCGGCGGGCCCCTTCACGGTGCTCTACAACCACAAGGTGCCGCCCTTCAACAACCCCAAGGCGTTGAAGGCCGCGATGCTGGCCATCAACCAGGAGGCGATGCTGCGCGCGCAGGTCACCTTCCGCGATTTCTACAAGCCCTGCGCCTCCATCTACCTGTGCGGCTCGCTCTATGCGAGCGACAAGACGGGCTTCTACACCGGCAAGCCGCAGTTCGAAGAGGCGCGCAAGCTGCTCAAGGAATCGGGCTACGACGGCAAGCCCGTGGTGATCCTGCTGCCGGGCGACGCGCCCGCGCTGAACAAGCTGCCCGCGGTGTACGGCCAGCTGCTCAAGCAGGTGGGCTTCAACGTCGACGTGCAGACCACCGACTGGGCCACGCTCGTGACCCGGCGCGCCAAGAAAGACCTGCCCGAGAACGGCGGCTGGAACGCCTTCATCACCTTCTGGGGCGGCGTGGACGCGAGCAGCCCCATCGGCTACAGCCCGCTGACCGGCAACGGCGACCAGGGCTACTTCGGCTGGCCCGTGGTGCCCGAGCTCGAGGCGCTGAAGACCAAGTTCATCGCCACCGCCGACCTCGCGCAGCGCAAGGAGATCGCCACGCAGATCCAGCAGGTCGTGCTCGAACACGGCGTGCTCGCCCCGCTCGGCGAAGGCAAGGCGCCCACGGCCGTGCGCCGCGGCACCATCACCGGCCTGCTGCCGTCGCCGGCGGTGCTGTACTGGAACGTGCGCAAGACGTCCGCGCCATCGCCATGACCGCGACATAGGCCGGCCCGCGCGCCCGCCCCTCTCCCCTTTCTGATCGCCACCCCTGACCGGCTGCGCCTTGCGCGGCAGCCGGGCGGGACTTCCTTTGCCCGCGCCACACGCCCGGCCCCTCGTCAAGGACCTGATTCACATGCTCCACTTCCTGTTGCGCCGCGGACTGGCCACCGCGCCCGTGCTCCTGATCGTGGCCGTCATCGTCTTCCTGCTGCTGCGCATGACGCCCGGCGACCCCGCGGCGGCCATCGCCGGCGACGCGGCCAGCGCACAGGACATCGCGCGCATCCGCGCCCAGCTGGGCCTGGATGCATCGATCGTGACGCAGTTCGTGCACTGGCTCGGCCAGGTGCTGCGCGGCGACCTCGGCTACTCGTTTTTCTACCGGATGCGCGTGACCGACCTGATCGGCCAGCGCCTGGAGCCCACGCTCTCGGTGGCGGCGGTGACGGTGGTGCTCACGGTGCTGATCGCCGTGCCGCTGGGCGTGCTCGCGGCCTCGCGGCGCGGCGGCCGGCTCGACCGCTTCATCATGGGCGCCTCGGTGCTCGGCTTCTCGGTGCCGGTGTTTGTGGCCGGCTACGTGATGATCTGGCTGTTCTCGATGCAGCTCGGCTGGCTGCCCTCACAGGGCTACCAGCGCATCGGCGACGGCGTGGGCCCGTGGCTGCGCCACCTGGCGCTGCCCTGCGTCACGCTGGCCGTGATGTACGCGGCACTCATCGCGCGGGTCACGCGCGCGGCGGTGTCGGAGGCGCTCACCGAAGACTACGTGCGCACCGCGCGCGCCAAGGGCATCGCCGAGTGGCGCATGCTGCTGCGCCACGCGCTGGCCAACGCGGCCGTGCCGATCGCCACCGTCATCGGCCTGAGCGTGGCGGGCCTGATCGGCGGCGTGGTGGTCACCGAGACCATCTACGCGATCCCCGGCCTGGGCCAGCTCACGGTGGACGCCGTGCTCTCGCGCGACTACCCGCTGATCCAGGCGATCACCCTCTTCTTCTCGCTCGTGTACGTGGTGGTCAACCTGCTGGTGGACCTGAGCTACCTGCTGCTCGATCCGCGCATCCGGTACTGACCTTCCTTCGAAAGCCCCGCCATGACTTCGATCTCCCTGCGCGACGACGCGCCTGCCTCTGCCGCGGTTCCTCCCGCCGCACCCCGGGCCCCGGCCCGCTCGCTGCTGCGCCGCCTGCTCGCCAACGGCGGCGTGCGCATCGGCGGCGTCCTGCTGGCCACGATGCTGCTGCTGGCAGTGGCCGCGCCCTGGCTCGGCACCATCGACCCGAACGCGATGGACCCCGCGAACTCGCACCTGCCGCCCGGCGCGCGCGCCGAGTTCACCACGCTGGCGGGCGACAGCTTCGATCGCTTCTTTCCGCTGGGCACCGACAGCATGGGGCGCGACCTGTGGAGCCGCACGGCCTACGGGGCGCGCATCTCGCTGTCGGTGGGCGTGGCGGTGGCGCTGGGCTCGGTCGCGTTCGGCCTCGTGGTGGGCATGGTGGCGGGCTACTTCCGGCGCCTAGACGGCGTGATCATGCGGGTGATGGACGGGATGATGGCCATCCCCGGCATCCTGTTCGCGATCGTGCTGGTGGCCGTGTGGCGGCCCAGCCTGCTCACGGTGATCCTGGCCATCGTGGTGCCCGAGACGCCGCGCGTGGCGCGGCTGGTGCGCTCGGTGGTGCTGTCGGTGCGCGAAGAGCCGTACGTGGAAGCGGCCGTCGCGCTCGACACGCCGACCTGGAAGCTGATGTTGCGCCACATCCTGCCCAACACGGTGGCGCCGCTGATCGTGCAGGGCACCTTCATCTGCGCGGCGGCGATGCTGGTGGAGGCCGTGATGTCCTTCCTGGGCATCGGCCTGCCGTCCGAGGTGCCGACCTGGGGGAACATCATGTCCGAAGGCCGCACGCACTTCACCTCGCACCCCTCGACCGTGCTGCTGCCCGGCCTCTTCCTGGCGCTCACGGTGCTGGCCGTGAACATGCTCGGCGACGGCCTGCGCGAGGCGCTCGATCCCAAGTTCAAGGCACGCGGAGGCTGAGCATGACATCCCCCACTTCCACAACATCTGCCGCGCCCTGCCTCGTGGTGCGCGACCTTGCCATCGACCTGCCCGCCGGCGCTGACCGCGCGCACGCGGTGCACGGCATCTCGTTCGACGTGATGCCCGGCCAGGTCGTGTGCCTGCTGGGCGAATCGGGCTCCGGCAAGTCGGTCATCGCGCAGGCCGCGATGGGCCTGCTGCCCGCGTCGCTGCGGCCCTCGGCCGGGCGCATCGAGGTGCAGGGCGAGGACGTGCTCGCGGCCAGCCCGGCGCGGCTGCGCGCCCTGCGCGGCGCGCGCATGGCGATGGTGTTCCAGGAGCCGATGACCGCGCTCAACCCGGTGATGCGCTGCGGCGCGCAGGTCGACGAGGTCCTGGCCGAGCACACGACGCTGGGCGCCGCCGCGCGCCGCGCGCGCGTGCTGGCCATCTTCGAGCGCGTGCGGCTGCCCGAGCCGCAGCGCATCTACGACGCCTACCCGCACCAGCTCTCGGGCGGGCAGCGCCAGCGCATCGTGATCGCCATCGCGCTGATCCTGCGCCCGGCCCTGCTGATCTGCGATGAGCCCACCACCGCGCTCGACGTGACCACGCAGGCCGAGATCCTCGCGCTCATCCGCGAGATGCAGCAGGAGAACGGCACGGCCGTGCTGTTCATCACGCACGATTTCGGCGTGGTGGCGGACATCGCCGACCAGGTGGTGGTGCTGCAGCTGGGCCGGCAGGTCGAGAGCGGCCCGAAGGACGAAGTGCTGCGCCGCCCGAAGGAGGCCTACACGCGCATGCTGCTCGACGCGGTGCCGCGGCTGGCGCCCGTGCTGCGCGCGCCCATCGACGCCCGGGCGCCGCTGCTCGATGCGCGCGGCGTGGGCAAGGTCTACCGCACGGGCAGTTGGCCCGGCAAGCGCCGCACGGTGCATGCGGCGGCCGACGTGTCGCTGAAGCTGCATGCAGGCGAGACGGTCGGCATCGTGGGCGAATCGGGCTCGGGCAAGTCGACCGTGGCGCGCTGCATCGCGCGGCTGATCGAGCCGACCGACGGCGACATCCGCGTGCCGGGCATCGAGGGCTCGCGTGGCGCGCAGCGCTCGGCGTTCCGGCGCATGGTGCAGGTCGTGTTCCAGGACCCGAACCGCTCGCTCAACCCGCGCCGCACGGTGGGCCAGTCGATCGTCGAGGGGCCGGTGAATTTCGGCGTGCCGCATGCCAAGGCCTGGCAGCGCGCCGAAGAGCTGATGGCGCTGGTGCGGCTGCAGCCCGAGGTGCTGCACCGCTACCCGAGCGAGTTCTCGGGCGGCCAGCGCCAGCGGCTGTGCATTGCACGCGCGCTGGCCTGCGAGCCGCGCGTGCTGATCGCCGACGAAGCCGTGTCGGCGCTCGACGTGTCGGTGCAGGACCAGATATTGAAGCTGCTCGCGGAGATCCAGCAGCGGCTGTCGATCGGCATCCTGTTCATCACCCACGACCTGCGCGTGGCCAGCCAGATCTGCGACCGCCTGATCGTGATGCACAAGGGCCGCATCGTCGAGCAAGGCAGCGCACACGACGTGCTGCTGTCGCCGCGCGAGGCCTACACGCGCACGCTGCTGGCCGCGGCGCCGGGCCAGGGCTATGCGTTCGGAGGCGGCTGAGCGCCGTCCTCTTCCTCTCTTTCAACCCACCTTCATCCCACCACCCACAGAAGAAACGAAGACATGACCACACCCCTGTACGAACTCAGTGCCCTCCAGTTGCTCGAACGCTACCGTGACCGCGCCTTGTCGCCGGTCGAAGTGACGCAGGCCGTTCTTGCGCGCATCGAGCGCTGGGAGCCGCACATCCACGCCACCTACGGGCTGGACGCCGAAGCCGCGCTCGCATCGGCGCGCGCCTCCGAGGCGCGCTGGGCCCAGGGCAAGCCGCAGGGCGATCTCGACGGCGTGCCGGTCACGCTGAAGGAGAACATCGCCACGCGCGGCACGCCCACGCCGATCGGCAGCGCCGCCACCGTGCTGGCGCCCGCCGCGGCCGACGCCCCCGCCGCCGCGCACCTGCGCGAAGCCGGCGCGGTGATCGTGACCAAGACGACGATGCCCGACTTCGGCTTTCTCGGCGCCGCGCCGTCGAGCTTCCACGCGCTCACGCGCAACCCATGGGACCTGGGCCGCAACACCGGCGGCTCGAGCTCGGGCGCCGGCGCCGCGGCTGCCGCGGGCTACGGCCCGCTGCACCTGGGCACCGACATCGGCGGCTCGGTGCGCATCCCAGCCAGCTTCTGCGGCGTGTTCGGCCTCAAGCCCAGCCACGGCCGCATCCCGGTCGACCCGCCCGCCGCGGCGCGCGTGATCGGACCCATGACGCGCACCGTGGCCGACGCCGCGCTCTTGATGCAGGTGGTGACGCGCCCCGACGCGCGCGACTACATGAGCCTGCCGCCGAACGACTTCGCATGGCAGCGCCTCGAGCGCAACGTGAAGGGCCTGCGCATCGGCCTGTGGACCGAGACCATGGGCGGCTGGCCCATCGATGCGGAAGTCAAAGAGGCGGTGCTGGCCGCGGCGCGCCTGTTCGAGCAGGCCGGCGCCATCGTCGAGCCGCTGGCCGACTGGACCACGCTGGACATGCGCATGGGCATGGCCCACTTCTTCACGATGCGCTGCCGCGTCGACCTGGCCGCGATGGCGCCGGAGCGCGCGAAGCTCGCGGCCGGCTACATCCACCAGGCGGCGGAGTTCGCGGCCTCGCTCACGCCCGAAGACACCTTCCGCGCCTTCACGCGCATGCAGGCCTTGCGCGCGGCCACCGTGGCGGCCACGCAGCCCTTCGACTACGTGCTGTCGCCGGTGTCGCCGGTGCTGCCCTTCGCGGCGGAGGCCATCAACAGCGGCTCGGAAAACCTGCTGAAGGACTCGCACTTCACGTCGGTGTTCAACCAGTCGGAACAACCGGCCGCCTCGATCAACTGCGGCCATGCAAAAAATGGCCTGCCGATCGGCCTGCAGATCGCGGGGCGTCGCTTCGACGACCTGGGCGTGCTGCAGATGGCGCGCTTCTACGAATCGGTGCGTCCGGCACAGGCGCGCTGGCCCGAGCCGGCCTGACCGGGCTGGGTCAGGCGAATCAGTCCGGCGCGTTCATCACGCGGTCGAACTCTTCGTCGGCCGGCACGTTGTCGGCATCGAGCTCGCTGGCATCGGTGAGGTCGATGCCCGTTTCGTCCGACAGGTCGTCGGACGCATCGGCTTCGAGTTCGTCGAAGTCGTCGGCAGGCGTGCTGTCGTCATCGTCGTCTTCGGACGACGAGGCGGAGCGCGCGGTGGCATCGGCTTGGGGCGTCATGATCGAATTCCTCGGCAGATGAGTAAACGGCCCTCTATGGTGCGCCTGTTTTGCCCCTTGCGGTGGATCGACGGGCTGACGTCGGTGTCGGAAAGTTTCCCGTCCCCCGAGGCCACCCACACGCGTCGTCGTCAGTCTTTGTGGACGTGGCCGTGCTCGCCGTGTCCTTCATCGTGGCCGTGTTCGTGGCCATGCTCGCCGTGCGCCAAGCGGCTCACGAGCGTGACCAGCAGGATGCCGGCCGCGAGCCACGCGATCTGCGCCGCGGTCTGGCGCGCGGGCAGGCGCTTTTGCAGCTGCGGAATCAGGTCGGCCAGCGCCACGTAGACGAAGCTGCTGCCCGCCAGCACCAGGAAGTACGGCAGCCAGCCATGCAGCTGGTCGACCAGCCACCAGCCCGCGATGCCGCCGAGCATGGTCATGGTGCCCGCGAGCGACACCTTCACCAGCGCCGCGCGCGAATTGGCCGAGCTCTGGCGCAGCACCACGAGGTCGCCGATGTGGTGCGGCACCTCGTGCGCGAGCACGGCCAGCGCGGCCACGAGGCCCAGGCGGATGTCGGCCACGAAGGCCGAGGCGATCAGGATGCCGTCGCCGAAGCAGTGCACGCTGTCGCCGGTGAGCACGGCCCAGCCGCCGCCGCCCGTGGGGGGCGCGTGGTGGTGATGGGCGTGCGAATGGCCGTGGTGATCGTGGTCGTGGTGATCGTGGGCGCCCTCTTTCGCCGGTGCGGCATCGCCATGGTGATGCTCATGCCCGTGGTGCCACAGCTCGGCCTTGTCGAGCAGAAAGAAGAACACCAGCCCGAACAGCAGCACCGCGAACAGCAGCGCGGGCTCGATGCGGCTTTCGAAGGCCTCGGGCAGCAGGTGCATGAAGGCGGTGGCCAGCAGCGCGCCGGCCGCCAGGCTCAGCAGGTGCTGCGGGTTCACGCCGCCGCCGCCGCTGCGCACGCCCACGCGCAGCAGCAGGGCCGCGAGCCAGACGCTTCCGATGCCGGCGACCAGGGTCGCCACGAGGATTACTATCAAATTCATAGCTGCTTGCGCAAGAGGGACGGCCGTTATGACCTTGTTCCGTTCATAAAAAGAGAAAGGCCGTCACTTCGGACGGCCTTCGGCGGCGGGTGGCTACGGGCGCCGTCTTCGGTCAGGCGACACCATTGGCTTTGAACCAGGCCGTGGCACGCTGCCAGCCGTCTTCCGCGGCGCTCTTGAGGTAGCTGGGGCGGTAGTCGGCGTGGAACGCGTGGCCTGCTTCGGGGTACACGACGAAGCTCGATGCCTTGGCCGCCGGAGTCCCACCGGCCAGAGCAGCTTTCATCTTATCAACCGTGTCAAGGGGGATGCCCTGGTCTTTTCCGCCGTACAGGCCGAGCACCGGCGCCTGCAGGCTGGCGGCGATGTCGACGGGGTGCTTGGGCTGCAATTCACTGGCCTGACCCACCAGCCGGCCGTACCACGCCACGCCGGCCTTGACCTTGCCGGTGGCCGCATACAGCCACACGATGCGCCCGCCCCAGCAGAAGCCGGTGATGCCGGCCTTGCTCGTGTCGCCGCCGTTGGCCTTGGCCCAGGCCAGGGCGCCGTCGAGGTCGGCCATGACCTGCGCGTCGGGCACCTTGGTGACGATGTCGGCCTGCAGCTTGGGAATGTCGGTGTAGCCGCGCGGATCGCCCTGGCGCGCGTACAGCTCGGGCGCGATGGCCAGGTAGCCCAGCTCGGCGAAGCGGCGGCAGGTGTCGGCGATGTACTCGTGCACGCCGAAGATTTCCTGGATCACCAGCACCACGGGCAGCCCGGTCTTGCCAGCCGGCGCCGCGGCATAGGCAGGCACCCCGAAGCCGTTGACGGTGTACTTGATGGGGCCGGCCTTCAGGCCGTCGGCCGGGGTGGTGATGGCCGTCTGCGCGGCCACCGGCAGCACGGCGGCGGCGTAGCCGACACCGAGGGCGGCCTTGAGCGCGGTGCGGCGCGTGGCCCCCTGCTCGGTGCTGTCGCCGGGGCGCAGCGAATCGAATTCGGAACGGTTGTCGTCGAAGGAGGTCATGCAAGGGCTCCGGTTGAATCGTCTGACAAGGGGGTGTGGCGTAGAAAAACGCACGCCGCAATGTAGGCGAAATCGGGCCGGGCCGTATGACCGGACCGTAAAGCAGCCGGGCCGCTTCGGGCTGCGGCTACGCGCCGTAGGCCCGCCGTGCCAGCGCCTCGGCCAGCACCTGCGCCGGGTCGACGAGGCGCAGCCCCGCCACCGCGGCCGAGCCCTGCAGGCCCAGCGGCACCTCGGTGCAGCCCATGATGATCGTGACCGGGCCGTGCCGTTCGGCCAGCCGCAGCGCGACCTCGGAGAAGCAGCGTTCGGCCAGCGGCAGGTTGCCGGCCTTCACGCCGTCGAAGATGCCGCGCATGATGGTCTGGCGCTCGTCGGCCAACGGCACATGGCAGCCCAGGCCGGCCTCGGCCAGCGCCTGCTCGTACAACCGCACGCGGTAGGTGCCTTCGGTGGCCATCAGCGCCACCTCGGTCGCGCCTTGCGCGGCCAGTTGCTGCGCGGTCTCGCGCGCCATGTGCAGCAGCTCGACCTGCGGAAAGCGCTCCTGCAGGTTGGCGTGCCACGCATGCGCGGTGTTGCAGGCGATGGCCACGGCGCGGCTGCCCAGCGCGGCCAGCCGGCCCAGCGCCTGCAGCATCGGTTCGAGCGGCTGGTGCGCGCCCTGCGCGTCGGAGGCCAGCGCGCCGGTGCGGTCGGGCACCGGCACCTGCGCCAGCCAGTGCTCGGGAAAGGACTGGTCGCGCACCGGCTCGCCACGCGCACGCATCTGCTGCGCGCAGGCCTGCACGAAGAGCCGGACGAAGTCGGCGCCCGCCGCGGGGCCCATGCCCCCGAGGATGCCGACGACCTGTGTGGCTGCGACCATGTCTTTTCTCTTGCCTTCGATCAGGTGGCCGGCTTGTCGCTGAAGGCCTTCAGGTTTTCTTTGAGCTGGTCGCTCATCGGCAGGTTCAGCGGCACGTTCTTCGGCGGGATCGGCTGCATGAACCACTTGGTGTAGAGCTTCTCGAACTCGCCGCTCTTCATCATGGCGGTGAAGGTGTCGTCCACCAGCTTCTTGAAGGCCGGGTCGTCCTTGGGCAGCATGCAGGCGTAGGGCTCGACCTGCAGCGACTCGCCCACCACTTCGTAGTCGGCCGGGTTCTTCGAGTTGGCGATGAGGCCGAACAGCAGGATGTCGTCCATGGCGAAGGCCACGGCGCGGTCGCTCTCGACCAGCAGGAACGCGTCGGCGTGGTCCTTGCCGAGCACGATGTTCATGTCGAGGTTCTTCTCGGTGTTGTACTTGCGCATGACCAGCGCGTTGGTGGTGCCGGTGGTGCTGGCCACGGTCTTCTTCGCCAGGTCGGCGTAGTCCTTGATCTTCGAAGACTTCTTCGTCAAGAGGCGCGTGCCCGTGTAGAAGTGGTTCACCGCAAAGGCCACGTCCTTGCCGCGCGCGGTGTTGTTGGTGGTGGAGCCGCACTCCAGGTCGATGGTGCCGTTGGTGATCAGCGGGATGCGGTTCTGCGAGGTGACCGCCATCAGCGAGACCTGCAGGTTGGGCTTGTTCAACTTCTTCTTCACCGCCTCGACCACGGCGTTGGAGAGTTCCACCGAGAACCCGATCGGCTTGTTGGGGCCGTCCAGGTAGCTGAAGGGCACCGACGACTCGCGGTAGGCGAGCGAGATCTTGCCGGACTCGGCGATCTTGGCGAGCGTGTCGGCAGCCTGCGCGGCCGGTGCAGTGAAGAGGACCGCGGCAGCCAGGGACGCCATCAAAACGGAGAGTTTCATTCGAGCCTTCATCGGTTGGATTGAACAGACAGCCAGTGTAAGAAGGAGTGACACATCGGGACAATTCCAATTAACCCCGGGGTCATGCCCAAAGGTTATGGGCTGGGTTCTTTTGGCATTTCCGGGCCAAGCGAGGGGCCTCTACAGTCGCACGCTGTCTCTTCTGTTCCCTTTCTTCTTCACTTCCGGAAAGTTGCCTCCATGCATGTGTGCGTGCTCGGCGCCGGCATCGTGGGCCTGGCGACCGCCTGGCAACTCGAGCGCCAGGGCCACCAGGTCACGGTGATCGACCGCGCGGCGCCCGGCGCGGGCGCCAGCGGCGGCAACGGCGCGCAGCTGAGCTACTCATACGTGCAGCCGCTGGCCGATCCGTCGATCTGGACGCAGCTGCCCAAGCTGCTGTTCTCCCCCACCTCGCCGCTGAAGCTGCGCCCGCAGCTCGATCCGCTGCAGTGGCGCTGGGGCCTGGCCTTCCTGGCCGCGTGCAACGCCGCGACCTCGCGCGACACCACCGCGCAGTTGCTCGCGCTGGCGGCCGCGAGCCGCACCGGCTTCGAGGCCATGCAGGCCGACATTGCGCCCGACTGCGATTTCTCCGCCACCGGCAAGCTGGTGCTCTATGCCAGCGCCGCCTCGCTGGCCGGTGCGCGCGCGCAGGTCGAACTGCAGCGCACGCTGGGCAGCGAGCAGCGCATCGTGACGCCCGACGAGTGCGTGGCCATCGAGCCCGCGCTCGCGGACTACCGCGGCCAGATGGCGGGTGCGGTCCACACGCCGAGCGAGTGCGCGGCCGACTGCCTCAAGGTGTGCGCCGAGCTGATGCGTGCACTGAGCGCGCGCGGCGTGCGCTTCATGCTCGGTGCCGACGTGCACGGCTTTGCGCGCAGCGAGGGCCGTGTCGCCGCCGTGCAGACCAGTGAAGGCGACATCGAAGCCAATGCCTTCGTGATGGCGCTGGGCTCGGCCTCGCACAAGCTCGGTCGCGCGCTCGGCGCCTACCTGCCGGTGTACCCGCTCAAGGGCTACAGCATCACGGTCGACGTCGACCCCGCGCCCGGCGCGGCGCCGCGCGTGAACGTGACCGACAGCGCGCGCAAGGTCGTCTTCGCGCGCATCGGCTCGCGCCTGCGCGTGGCCGGCATGGCCGAGCTCGTGGGGCACGACGCGAGCATTCCGGCCACGCGCATCGAGACGCTGGCCGACGCCACGCGCGCCGTGTTCCCACGCGCCAGCCGCCTGGCCGAACTGCACCCCTGGACCGGCATGCGCCCGGCCACGCCGAAGGGCCTGCCGATCATCGGGCGGCTGCCGCACGCGCCGTCGAACATGCTGTTCAACACCGGCCACGGCGCGCTGGGTTTCACGCTGGCCTTCGGCTCGGCGCAGCGGATCGCGCAGGCGCTGGACGCGGCCCCGTCGCGCTTCTGAGCTTGCGGCCCAGGCGCCGCCAGCCGATCACCACGCCGGTCAGGCTCAGCAGCGCGCCGCCCGCGCTGAGCGCGACCAGCAGCACGTCCCACAGCGGGCGGTGTTCGAGCAGCGGCAGCCAGTCCCAGCTGTGCAACATCGCGAACAGCCAGCGACTCAGGCGCCGCGTGCTGTCGCTGCGGCCGAGCACGGCGCCGGCCTGCGGATCGACGTGGACCCAGGTGGCGTGCGCGTCGGCGAACACCACGCGCCAGACGGGCAGCGGCTTCTCGCTGCCGCCGGTCATGGTGTGCGCGTCGCGCGTGTAGTAGTGGCTGTCGTAGGCGGTGAGCACGTCGATGCGCGCGACCGGGTCGGGCAGCAGTTGCGCGACGGCGCTGCGCAGCGCCTCGGGGTCGATCTGTTGCGGCTGCGCGCTGGCCGCGTCGCGCACCAGCGGCCGGCCGCCGGCGGTGCTGGCCAGCACCAGCGTCTGCCCCGCCGCGCGCACCCAGCGCAGTTCGCGGATGTCGCCGCGCGTGGAAGCCAGCAGTGCAGCGGGCGCCGCATCGCCAGCGTCCACCACGAGCGGCCCGCCCTGCATCGCCGCCATGCGCAATGCCGGCGCGCCGCTGTCGAACACGCGCCAAGGGTTCATCGACATCAGCCCGCTGAAGATCCACGTCAGCGTGACGAGCGCGAACAGCAGCCCGCTGATGTGATGCCAACGCATCATGAAGCCCTGGTATGGCGAGTGCGAGCCACTCTTGTAGGTGCGCCGGAAGCGCCATCGCATCACGCCCACCACGGTGCCGGTGAGCGTGACGGCGATGCCGACGATCGACAACCAGTTGACGATGTCGGCCCAGTAGCGGTCCAGGCGCGTGCCGCGCAGCGGGTAGAGCCAGTGGATCCATGCGCCGGCGTAGTTCCACAGCCGCTCGGCGCGCGGTGCATCGCGCACCACCTCGCCGGTGCGGCCCGAGATGTACAGCCGCGTGGCCTGCGCATCGGCCAGGTCGACCACATGCAGCGGGCGGTGCGCGTCGAGCCCGCGCGAATGGGTGAAGGCGTCTTCGTCAATGGTGCCCCGGTACCTGAGCACCACGGCCTCGCCCCCATAGGCCTGTGCGCTCACGAGTGCGCGGGCGCGGTCGACCTGGCGCAGCACGGCGCCGGTCTGCGCATCGACGACGAGCACGCCGCGCCCGGGCGGCGATCGGCGCGCGCCGGGTTCGGCCGCTTGCGCCGGCACCGCGAGGTACACCGCCTGCCCGCCGCTGGCGACCGCGAGCCGCAGGTCCTGCAACGGCCCCGCGATACCGGCCGCATCGAGCGCCTGTCGCGGTCCCAGCAAGGGCGTCGACGCATCAAGCGGCGGCAGGTGCTGCAAACGCTCGGCCTCGGTGAGCTTGGGGTAGCCCACATACATCATCACCACGCCCGAGACGAACCACATCGCGAAGAAGGCGCAGACGACCACGCCGAGCCAGCGGTGGACCAGGAACAACCAGCGTTTGGCATGCATGGCGGCGCTCCTTCAGTTCAGAAGCTCACGCGCACCGACACATCGGCCGTGCGCGGCGCGCCGAGGTAGGCAAAACCGGCGCCGACGTTGGCCGCGTACACGCGGTCGGTCGCGTTGCGCACGCGCCCCACCAGCGTGACGTTGCGGTTCACCTGCCAGCTCAGCCCGAGGTCGAGCAGCGTGTAGCCGGGCCAGTGCATCGTGTTGGCCGCATCGGCATACACCTTGCCCACATGCCGCACGCCCGCCGTGGCCTGCAGGCGCGGCGTGATGGCGTACGACACCCAGAGGTTCGCGACCACCGCCGGCGTGTTGGTCGGCGTGCGGCCCGCGAGCGACACGCCGCCCTGGCGGAACTGGTCGTAGCGCGCATCGACGTACGTGAGGTTGCCCTGCAGCGACCACTGCGGCGTGGGCTGCAGTCCGAGCGCCAGCTCCACGCCCTTGGACGACTGCTCGCCGACCAGCACCGTGAGCGCGCTGTTGGCCGGGTCCTGCGTCGCGATGTTGGTGCGGCGGATGCTGTAGGCCGCGAGCGTGGCCGTGCCCTTGCCCTGCCAGAAGTCGAGCTTGGTGCCGACCTCGACCTGCCGGCCGGTGGTGAGCTCGCTGTTGTTGCGCACGTCGGCGAACGAGGCGGTCGAGAGCACGCCCGAGGGCGGGTCGGCCGCGGTGGCGTACTGCGCGTACAGATTGGCGCCGGGCGCGAAGTCCCACACCAGGCCGATGCGGCCGGTGGTGGGCTTGTAGCCGCGATGGAAGGTGGCCGGGTTCGCCGCGTCCACGGTGCGGCGGTTGACCAGGTCGAGGTCGATGCGCTCGTGGCGCAGCGCCGTCACGAGGTGCAATGACGGCTGCAGCGCGGTGCGGTTCTCCAGGTACAGCGCGGTGGTCCGCACCTTGTTGTCGCGGTCGGGCCGGAAGCCCGGTGTCATGCCCGGCACGTCGAAGAAGCGCTCGGTGGCGAAGACATACGGGTTCACCGTGCTCACGGTGCCGGGCAGGCTGTTGGGGAAACGCGTCTGCCGGTTCACACTGAAGTCCAGCCCGAAGGACCAGTCGCTCTTCAGCCCACCGATCTGCCCCTTGTAGAGGCCTTCGACGCGGTTGCCCCACACGTCCTGGTCGTGCCGCTGCAGCAAGGCGCCCGAGCGGATGACGGCCGTGTTGCGCGCGTTGTAGCGATAGTTCTCGACGTTGCGGTAGTCGCGCAGCGCGTCGTAGGCATAGAAGGTGTTCTTGAACTGCAGCGCGTCGCTGGCCTGCCATTCGGTGACCGAGCGCAGCCACTGCACGCGCTGCGCGTAGAGGCCGTCGGCGCTGTTGTAGTTCTTGAAGCGTGTGCCGCGGTCGATGCGCATCTCGCCGCCCGCCGGGTTCAGCACCGGCGTGCCCCAGTAGGGCCGCGTGACGTCTTCGTCCTGGTATTCGTAGGCCAGCGTGTGCTTCAGGCCGCCGCCGAAGTCCGACAGCAGCGAGGCCGCGAGCTGCGTCGATTGGCTCTTGGTGCCGTCGGTCCTGCCGTGGGCGTCGCGGTGGTTCACGTCGATGCGCGCGTAGTGGCTGCTCGCGCCGCCGTCGCCGGCGATGCGGCGGTTCAGGCCGAAGGAGGCCTCTTTCAGGTTCTGCGTGCCGAGGCGCAGTTGCGCTTCGGCAAAGTCGCTGCGCTCGGGCGCCTTGGTGATGTAGTTGATCGAGCCGCCCAGCGCACCCGAGCCGAACAGGAAGCTCGACGGGCCACCGATGGCCTCGACGCGGTCGTAGATCCAGCTGTCGACCGGGCGTGCCGCGATCGAGTACTGCAGGTTGATGCCGTTGAACAGCTGCGCGATCGAGCCGCTGCCGAAGCCCCGGTAGCTCACGCCGACGTTGCCGGGCGCGTCGTGCGCGGTCACGCCGGGCACGGCGCGCAGCGCCTCCTGCGTGTTCTGCGCGCCGCGCGCATCGAGCACCGCGCGGTTCACCACCGTGACGGAAGCGGGCGTCTCGCGCGGCGTGAGGCCCAGGCGGCTCGCGGTGTCGGCGGGCGTGTCGAGGTCGAGCCGGCCGTTGGGGCGCGGGGCGTCGTCGGCCACTTCGATCAAAGGCAGTGAAGACACGGTGGTCTGGGCTTGGACAGGCGAACTGACGGCGCCGAACAAGGCAAGCAGCCCCAAGGCGGGGGCACGGGAAAGGGTGGGCATGGCATCTCTCTTGCGACGGCGCTGGCGAAACCAATGAAGCACAGCGCCGGCCGCACAACGACCGGGAACACACCGCGCGGCCCGTTCAGGCGGCGTCAGGTGCAGGAACGACGAAGCTCAGGAGAGATGCGTGGGCGGCCCGCGCGCCGGCAGCGGCGAGGCCGTGGCTGCCGCGAGGCGGGCAGCGGGAATCGATTGCAGCGCGCGGCCCAGCGGCAGCGGCGTGGGCAGCGTCACCTGCACGGCGGCAGGCGGCGGGCCGGAGACCATGCACAGCGGGCAGTCCATGGCCGCCATGCCGACTTCGGTGGCGCCGTCGTCGCCCTGCACGATGAGCTTGACGGTGCCCGCGGCGGAGCACACGAGTTCGATCGCCTGCGGGTTCACGAGCGGCGACGCGCCCGCGACCAGCAGCGACGCCATGAACCACGCCAGCACCAGGCGGTGCATTGCGCAGAAGGTTCGAAGGGCGTGCATGGGCGCGGATTATGGCGCGAGGCGAATGCCCCGCACCTTTCTCAGGCGGTCTGCTCGATGGCCTCGCGCATGCAGCGCGTGATGCCGCGCACGGCCACCGAGTCGGGCCGGCCCGCGAAGCGCAGCGCGCGCACCGGCACCGGAATGTGCGGCTCCAGCGTCAGCACGTCGACCTTGGCACGGTCGGCCGAGCGCGCCGTGCAGCCGTCGACCAGCGCCACGCCCAGCCCGTGGTGTGCCATGGCCAGCGCCGCATGGTAGGTCTGCACCGTGACCACGGCCTGCTGGAAACCCACGCCCGCCTGCCGGCAGGCCTGGCTCAGGCTGGTGCCGACCGGGTCGCGGCCGTCCAGGCCGATCACCGGGCGGTCGATAAGGTCGTGCAGCGCCACCGAGCCGTTGCGCACCAGCGCGCGCGGCAGCATGCCCTTGGGCGCGACGCACACCATGCGGCTGTCGGCCAGCGTCTCCTGCGTGAGCGAGGGATGCACCGCGGGGCTGAAGGCGAAGCCCACGTCGGCCTCTTGCAAGAGCAGCGCCGACATGATCTGCGGCGAGTGCAGCGACTCGACCGTGATCGCGTAGCCCGGGTGCATCTCGCGGAAGGCCTTGAGCGCGCGCGGCAGGATTTCGTAGCTCAGCGCGAGCACGCTGAGGATGCGCAGCTCGCCCGTGTCGTTGCCCGCGCGCAGGTTCGCCGCCAGCCGCTGCACCTCGTCGAGCTGCGCAAACAGCCGCTCGATGTGCGGGTACAGCGTGAGCGCCTCGGTGGTCGGCGTGAGCCGCCCCTTGGCGCGCTGGAACAGCGGAAAGCCCAGCTGCAGCTCGGCATGCTGCAGCGTGCGGCTCACGGCCGGCTGCGTGATGTTGATGAGCCGCGCGGCCGCGCTCACGCTGCCCGCGAGCATGATCGCGTTGAAGACCTCGATGTGGCGCAGCCGCATGGCCGACAGCGGTCGGTGGCGGTCAGCGGACGGTGGTCTTGCCCGTCGCGATGTCCATCACCATGCGCACGCCCAGATAGAGACGCGGCTCGATAGAGTCGATCAGCACGTACTCGGCGTCGGCCGTGTGCGCGCCGAAGCCTTGCAGGCCGAAGCGTTCGATGACCGGCGCCTTGGTCTTGAGCGAGGCGAACGCCGCGTCGGTGCCACCGCCGGCGGCCTTGTCGTCGGCGCCCAGCGGGCGGCCCAGCTCGTCCTTGTAGATGGCCTGCGCGTGCTTGGCCAGCGCGCGCGACGCGTCGGTGGCCTCGAGCGGCGGACGGCGGCGTTCGAACTTGAGCTCGACCTTGGCCTCGGGCACTAGCTGCTTCTTCACGCGCTCGTTCACCTGCTGCTCGATGCGGTCGTAGTCGGCCACCTTGAGCACGCGCACGTCGGCGCCCGCGGTGGCGCTGGCCGGAATCACGTTGCGGTTGGTGCCTGACTTGGAGATGGTCCAGTTCATCTTCAGGCCCGTGGACGGGTCGGACAGGTCGCGCATCTGCAAGATCTGATGCGACAGCTCGTACAGCGCGTTCACGCCCAGCTCGGGCGCCGAGCCGGCGTGCGAGGCCTTGCCCGCCACGTTCAGCGTGACCGAGGCAATGCCCGCGGTGGCCAGCGAGAGCTTGTCGTCCTTGATCGATGCACCCTCGAACGACAGCACCGCGTCGTGCTCGCCGCCCAGCTTGGTGAGCAGCGCGCGCGAACCGGGCGAGCTGATTTCCTCGTCGCCGTTGATCAGCACGGTGAGCGTGCCGTAGTCCTTGAACTTCAGCGCCTGCAGCATCGACACCAGGTGCGTGATGACGGCCACGCCCTGCTTGTCGTCGGCAATGCCCAGGCCGTAGGCCTTGTCGCCGTCGACGCGGAACGGCTGCTTGTTGAGCATGCCCACGGTGTAGACCGTGTCCATGTGCGCGATGAGCATGATCTTCTTGGTGCCCGTGCCCTTGAAGGTGGCGCGCACCACGCGGCCGATTTTTTCGGGCGTGTCTTCCATGCGGTAGGCGTCGGCGCTCGGGTCGATGAGCTCGACCTCGCCGCCCAGTGCCTTGAACTTGGCGGCGATGAGATCGGAGATTTTCTCGAGGCCTTCGATGTCGCGGCTGCCCGACTCGATGGAGACCAGCTCCTTCAGCGTCTCGAGCAGGGCGGGCTTTTCCTTGGCGGCCAGCGCGGCGATGCGGGCATCAGGGGCTGCGGAAGCGCTGCCGAGGAAGGCCGCGCAGACGGCGGCGAGCAGGAAGGTGCGGGGCTGGAGTTTCATAGGCGTGTTTCTTCTTTCTGTCGTTTGTCTCTTGGGGATCGTGCGAAGGAGGATCAGTGGGCCTTGTCCCAGTTGGGACCGACGCCGATCTCGGCGAGCAGCGGCACCTTGAGCGCCGCCACGCCGGCCATCAGGCGCGGGATTTCGGTGCGCACCCATTCGACCTCGGCCTCGGGCACTTCGAACACCAGTTCGTCGTGCACCTGCATGATCATCTTGGTGGCGCGCTTTTCTTCGTCAAGCACGTTCTGTACCTTGACCATGCTGAGCTTGATGAGGTCGGCCGCCGTGCCCTGCATCGGCGCGTTGATGGCCTGGCGCTCGGCCGCCTTCTTGCGGGGGCCGTTGCCGCCGTTGATCTCGCTCAGGTAGAGGCGCCGGCCGAACACGGTCTCGACATAGCCCTTGTCGCGCGCGAACTCCACGATCTGGTCCATGTAGGTCTTCACGCCCGGGTAGCGCGCAAAGTAGCGATCGATGTACGAGGCCGCGGCCTTGGTCTCGATGCCCAGGTTCTTCGCCAGGCCGAAGCTGCTCATGCCGTAGATGAGGCCGAAGTTGATGACCTTGGCGTAGCGGCGCTGCTCGCTGGACACCTGGTCGGGCGTGGTGCCGAACACCTCGGCGGCCGTGGCGCGATGCACGTCGACGCCGTCGGTGAAGGCGCGCAGCAGCGACTCGTCGCCGCTGATGTGGGCCATGATGCGCAGTTCGATCTGCGAGTAGTCGGCGCTGGCGATCACGCTGCCCGCGGGCGCCACGAAGGCCTCGCGCACTCGCCGGCCTTCGGGCGTGCGGATCGGGATGTTCTGCAGGTTGGGGTCGTTGCTGCTCAGGCGGCCCGTGACGGCCACGGCCTGCGCGTAGTGCGTGTGCACGCGGCCGGTGCGCGGGTTGGCGAGCTGGCCGAGCTTGTCGGTGTAGGTGCCCTTGAGCTTCGAGAGGCCGCGGTGCTCGAGGATCTTGGCGGGCAGCGGATAGTCTTCGGCCAGCTTCTCGAGCACTTCTTCGTCGGTGCTGGGCGCGCCGCTCGGCGTCTTCTTGACCACGGGCAGGCCCAGCTTGGTGAAGAAGATTTCGCCGATCTGCTTGGGCGACCCGAGGTTGAAGGGCTGGCCCGCGATGTCGTAGGCCTCCTGCTCCAGCGCCATGATGCGCGTGCCCAGGTCGTGGCTCTGCGCGGCGAGCGTGGGCGCGTCGATCAGCACGCCGTTGCGCTCGATGCGGTACAGCGCCTCGCTCGAATCCATTTCGAGCTGGTAGATGTAGGCCAGCTTCTCTTCCTTCTGCAGCAGGGGCCACAGCGCGTGGTGCACGTCGAGCGTCTGGTCGCTGTCTTCGCACGAGTACTCGGCGGCCTTGGCGATGTCGACCTGGCTGAACGGAATCTGGTGCGCGCCCTTGCCGCACAGGTCTTCGTACGAGATGCCGCTGCGCCCCAGATGGCGCTCGGCCAGGGACGACAGGCCGTGCGGCTTGTTCACTTCGAGCACGTAGCTTTGCAGCATGGTGTCGTGCGCGTAGCCCTGCACCTCGATGCCGTGGTTGGCGAACACGTGGCGGTCGTACTTGATGTGCTGGCCGAGCTTCTTCTTGTCGGCGTTCTCGAGCCAGGGCTTGAGCCTGGCAAGCACCTCGTCGATCGGCAGCTGCGCGGGCGCGTCGGGGTAGTTGTGCGTGAGCGGAATGTAGGCCGCTTCGCCCGGCGTGACGCTGAAGCTGATGCCCACGATCTGCGCGACCATTTCGTCGAGTGAGGTGGTCTCGGTGTCGATGGCCGTGAGTTCGGCGGCCTCGAGCTTGGCGAGCCAGGCGTCGAACTGCGCCCACTCCATGATCGTGTCGTACTTCAGGTTGCTCGCGGGCGCGGCGGCCTCTTGCGCTTCCAGCTCCGAAGGCTCGTCGAACAGGCCGCCCTGGTCGCGGTCGGCCTTGGAAGCGGCCTTCTTCTTCGCGTTCTCTTCGATCAGCTCAGGCGGCACCTCTTGGGCTTCGAGCGACTTGACGAGGCTCTTGAAACCGAACTTCTCGTAGAAGGGCTTCAGCTCGGCCGTCTGCGGCGCGCCGACGGGCAGGCCTTCGAGCGAGGGCAGGCCTTCGACATGGCCGTTCAGGTCGCAATCGGTGCGGATGGTGACGAGGCGTTTGCTCAGCGGCAGCTTGTCGAGCGCCTGGCGCAGGTTTTCGCCGGCGGCGCCCTTCACTTCGGCGGCGCGTTCGACCAGCGCATCGAGCGAGCCGTATTCGAGCAGCCATTTGGCCGCTGTCTTGGGGCCGACCTTCGGCACGCCGGGCACGTTGTCGACCGTGTCGCCGATGAGCGTCTGGTAGTCGACCATGAGGCTGGGCGGCACGCCGAACTCGGCCGTCACGCCGGCGATGTCGCGCTTCTTGCCGTTCATCGTGTCGATGATGGTGATGTGCTCGTCGACCAGCTGGCTCAGGTCCTTGTCGCCGCTGGACACGATCACTTCGACGCCCTGCGCGGCCGCCACCTTGGCGAGCGTGCCGATCACGTCGTCGGCCTCGACGTCGGGCACGGTGAGCACCGGCCAGCCGAGCAGCCTGACCACTTCGTGGATGGGGTCGATCTGGCTGCGCAGGTCGTCGGGCATCGGCGAGCGGTTGGCCTTGTACTCGGGGTACCAGTCGTCGCGGAAGGTCTTGCCGGGGGCGTCGAAGATGCAGGCCGCGTAGTCGGCGCGCACCTCGCGGCGCAGCGCGGTCATCATGTTGATCATGCCCCGGATCGCCCCGGTGGCCGGGCTCTTGGGGTCGCCGGGCACGGCGCGCAGATCGGGCATCGCGTGGAAGGCCCGGTAAAGGTAGCTCGAGCCATCGACGAGCAGCAGCGTTTTCTTGTCGGTCATCGGGGCATTTTGCCGTGCCCGGACCGGCGTCCGGAACGACACCAGGGTCGGCTGGCGGCCGACACGCCGCCAGCGGGTGCACGCCTACAATCCGTGCATGCCTAGCTCCCCACTCCTGGTCGCCCGCCGCATCCTGCTGGCGCTGGCTTTCGCCACCCCCGTTGCCGCCCTCGCGCAGGCGCCGGCCGCGCCCGCCGCCAAGCCGGCCCCGGCGGAACCGCTACAAAATCAGGAGCAGGCCGACGGCCGGCGCAACCAGAAGGTCGAGCACATCCACACGGAAGACAGCGGCGCCTCGGTCGACGAGGTGCGCTACGGCGGCCGCACACAGAGCATCAACGTCAAGCCCAAGTCGAACATGCCCGGTTACGAAGTGCTGCCCAACGACGGCGGCAGCGCCCGCCCCGGCACGACCGGCGACGCGAACAGCGGCGGCAACGGCCCGCGTGTCTGGAACGTGCTGAAGTTCTGACCGTGACGCTGTCGTTTTCCTTCCCGCCCTCCCTCTTTTCTCCCGCAGCCGCCGTCCGGCGCTGAGCATCGCCATGGCAGTTTTTACCGAAGTCCAGTTCGGCGAGGCAGACGCGCTCGTCCAGCGCCTTGGCATGGGCGCCCTGCGCGAGCTGCGCGGCATCGAGGGCGGCATCGAGAACACCAACTACTTCGCCACCACCGAATCGGGCGAATTCGTGCTGACGCTGTTCGAGCGCCTGAGCGCCGAGCAGCTGCCGTACTACCTTTGCCTGATGAAGCACCTGGCCGGTGCCGGCCTGCCGGTGCCCGCGCCCGTGGCCGACCCGGCCGTGGCGCCGCCGACCGGCCATGCGCTGTCGATCCCCGCGCAGGCGCCCTGCGAGCTGCTGCACCGCGTGGCCGGCAAGCCCGCGGCGCTGGTGCAGAAGCTGTCGGGCCGCAGCGAGCTGGCCCCCACGGCCGCCCACTGCGCCGAACTGGGCGCGATGCTGGCCCGCATGCACCTGGCCGGGCGCGACTACCCGCGCATCCAGCCCAACCTGCGCGGCCTGCCCTGGTGGAACGAAACCGCCCCGGTGGTGCTGCCCCACATGGACGAGGCGCAAGCTGCGCTGCTGCGCGCCGAGCTGGCCTACCAGAACCATGTCGCCGAATCGTCGGCCTACGCGGCGCTGCCGCGCGGCCCGGTGCATGCCGACATGTTCCGCGACAACGTGATGTTCGCGACCGGCGGCGAGCCCGACGCGCCGCCGCGCCTCACGGGCGTGTTCGACTTCTACTTCGCCGGCACCGACACCTGGCTGTTCGACCTGGCCGTGTGCCTGAACGACTGGGCCATCGACCTGGCCAGCGGCCGGCACGACGCCGCCCGCGCCGACGCCCTGCTCGCCGCGTATGAAAGCGTGCGCAGGCTGAACGCCTCTGAGCGCGCCCTGCTGCCCGCGATGCTGCGGGCCGCCGCGCTGCGCTTCTGGATCTCGCGCCTGTGGGACTTCCACCTGCCGCGCGAGGCCAGCATGCTCAAGCCCCACGACCCGACGCACTTCGAGCGCGTGCTGCGCGAGCGCGCCACCCACCCGCACGCCATCGCCCACGTCCTCGAGCCGGCGCTGGCAGCCTAAAGAAGGTGTGACCGAACCCGCCATGCCCGCTCATCCCGCCCAGACACACCCACTCTGCGTTGCAAATGCTCGCCATAGCCCAAGCTATGGCTGCGCTTTGCGCCTTGATTGGGCGCGTCTGGGCGGCCTGCTCGGCCACGCCGGATTCATTCACACCTTCTGCCCCCCCACATGAAACTCCACCTCGTGCCGGCGCGCACCGGCTTCGACTGGGTCCGCCTCGGACTCAAGACCTTCTGGCGCCAGCCGTTGGCCTTCATCTCGCTGTTCTTCCTGCTGATGGCGATGATCTCGACGGTGTCGATGCTGCCGCTGCTCGGCAGCGTGCTCGCACCGATCCTGCTGCCCTTCATGACCCTCGGCCTGATGGTCGCGACCTCGGTGGCAGCAACCGACAACGCCGACGGCCTGGGCAACGCGGGCGACCTGGGCCGCCCCACGGGCTCGGCCATGTTCATCGCGGTGTTCGACGCCATGCGTACCGAATGGCGCTCGCTGGTGGTGCTGGGCGTGATCTCGGCCGTGTACTTCGTGCTGGCCGTCACGCTGACGGCACTGGTCGACGGCGGCCAGCTCATGCGCGCCTACCTGTTCGACGAGGCGGTGACGCCCGAGGTCATGAAGAGCAGCGAGTTCCTCACGGCGCGCACGCTGCTGATGTGCCTGAACCTGCCGCTGTCGCTGGCCATGTGGCATGCGCCGGCGCTGGTGCACTGGCACCGCGTGGAGCCGGTGAAGAGCGTCTTCTTCAGCATCGTCGCGCTGTTCCGCAACTTCGGCGCCTACGCGCTGTTCGGCCTGGCGTGGTTCGGCGTGTTCATGCTCGCGGGCATCGCCATCGGCCTGCTCGCCACCGTGCTGATCGGCGTCGGCGCCATGGGCTCCGACGGCGCAGCCCTGGCGATCGGCAACATCCTGATGATCGGCACCGCGCTGGTGCTGGCGGCCATGTCGCTGGCCTCGACCTGGTTCACGTTCCGGGACAGCTTCGACGCGAACTGAGGTCGGCATCGCCCGCTGCCCTTTCGGGCAAGCGGGACCGCCGGACTCAGACCGGCGTGAGCTTCGCCACCGACAGCGCCAGCCACTTCACCCCGTGGCGCGCGAACTTCACCTGCGCCCGCGCGTCGTCGCCGGTGCCTTCGAGCGCGGTCACCGTGCCCTCGCCGAACTTGTTGTGGAACACCTGCATGCCTGAACGCAGGCCGTGCGACGGCGCGGTCTTCTGCGGCGGCACGGGCGGGCTGGCGAAGGTGTCCTTGCCGGCGCTGCTGCCGCCACCACCGTAGCGGTTGCCGCCGCCTCCTCCACCACCGTAGCCACCGGCACCGCCGCGCGTGCTGCCGTAGCCGCCGCCATAGCCGAAGGCCGACGGCGCAAAGCCCTGGTTCTTCGGCGTGAGCCACTTGAGTGCGCCTTCCGGCAACTCGTCGAAGAAGCGGCTCTTGACGTTGTAGCGCGTCTGGCCGTGCAGCATGCGCGTCTGCGAATGGCTCAGGTACAGGCGCTTGCGTGCGCGCGTGATTGCCACATACATCAGGCGGCGTTCTTCCTCGAGGCTCTCGAAATCGCTCATCGAGTTCTCGTGCGGGAACAGGCCCTCTTCCATGCCGGTGATGAACACGCAGTCGAACTCCAGGCCCTTGGCGGCGTGCACGGTCATGAGCTGCACCGCGTCCTGCCCGGCCTGCGCCTGGTTGTCGCCCGACTCGAGCGCCGCGTGCGTCAGGAAGGCCGCGAGCGGGCTCAGCGTTTCGCCGGTTTCGGCATCGGGTGCCAGCGGCTCGTCGAGCACCGGCCGGTTGGGGTCGAGCCCCTGACTGGCGGGCGACTGGCGCAGCTCGTCGACCGGCAGCGCCACGGCGTCGCGGCCGAAGCCTTCCTGCGTGACGAAGCTTTCGGCCGCGTTCACGAGTTCGTCCAAGTTCTCCAGCCGGTCGGCGCCTTCGCGGTCGGCCTTGTAGTGTTCGACGAGGCCGCTGTGGTCGAGCACCAGCTCGATGATCTCGCGCAGGCTCACGCCCTGGGTCTGCTCGCGCAGCACGTCGATCTTGGCGACGAAAGCCGTGAGGTTCGAGCCGGCCTTGCCGCCGACCGCGCTCACCGCGTCGTGCAGCGAACGCCCGGCGGCGCGCGCCGCGTCCTGCAGGCTTTCGAGCGTTCGTGCGCCGATGCCGCGCGGCGGGAAGTTGACGACACGCAGGAAGCTGGTGTCGTCGTCCTTGTTCTCGAGCAGGCGCAGGTAGGCCAGCGCATGCTTGATTTCGGCGCGCTCGAAGAAGCGCAGGCCGCCGTACACGCGGTACGGCACCGAGGCGTTGAACAGCGCCGTTTCAATCACCCGGCTCTGCGCATTGCTGCGGTAGAGCACGGCCATTTCCTTGCGGTCGAAGCCGTCGCGCGCCAGCTGGCGCATTTCCTCGACCATCCACTGCGCTTCGGCGAGGTCGGTGGGCGATTCGTACACGCGCACGGGCTCGCCTGGCCCCTGGTCGGTGCGCAGGTTCTTGCCCAGGCGCTTCTTGTTGTGGCTGATGAGCTCGTTGGCCGAATCGAGGATGTTGCTGTAGCTGCGGTAGTTCTGCTCCAGGACGATCTGGCGGCGCACGTCGAACTCGCGCACGAAGTCGGTCATGTTGCCCACGCGCGCGCCGCGGAAGGCGTAGATGCTCTGGTCGTCGTCGCCCACGGCGATCACGCTGTTGTGCTCGCCCGGCGTGAAATGGCCGCCGATCGCCGTGTGGCCCGCGAGCATCTTCAGCCATGCGTACTGCAGGCGGTTGGTGTCCTGGAACTCGTCGACCAGGATGTGGCGGAAGCGCCGCTGGTAGTGCTCGCGCACCGGCTCGTTGTCGCGCAGCAGCTCGTAGCTGCGCAGCATCAGTTCGCCGAAGTCGACCACGCCTTCGCGCTGGCACTGCTCTTCGTACAGCTGGTAGAGCTCGACCTTCTTGCGGTCGTCGTCGCTGCGGGCCTCGATGTCGCCGGGGCGCAGGCCGTCTTCCTTGGCGCCGGCGATGAACCACTGCGTCTGCTTGGCCGGAAAGCGCTCGTCGTCGACGTTGAACTGCTTCATCAGGCGCTTGATGGCCGAGAGCTGGTCCTGCGTGTCGAGGATCTGGAAGGTCGAGGGCAGGTTGGCCAGCTTCCAGTGCGCGCGCAACAGGCGGTTGCACAGGCCGTGGAAGGTGCCGATCCACATGCCGCGCACGTTCACCGGCAGCATCGCGGTCAGCCGCGTCATCATTTCCTTGGCGGCCTTGTTGGTGAAGGTGACGGCCAGGATGCCGCCAGCGGACACCTGCCCCGTCTGCAGCAGCCAGGCGATGCGGGTGGTGAGCACCCGCGTCTTGCCGGAGCCGGCACCGGCAAGGATGAGCGCGTTGCCCGCGGGCAGCGTGACGGCAGCAAGCTGCTCGGCGTTGAGGTTGTTCAGCAACGGCGAGGCAGGGCCGCCCGTATCGGCTGCGGGCGCGCCGGAAAACAGGTCGTGAGGGAGCATGGGTGCCATTGTAGAAAGCTGCCCCGCCCAGGGCCCCGCCGGGCGCGCTTGCCCCTGCGGGCATGACCTGGATCAAGGCAGTGCCCGCCGGCGTGCGCGGGCCCGCCGCGCTTGCGACAGATCAAGCGAGGCGGCCATGCCCGGCGGGAGACTGCCCTCCAGTTGCCGGCCCTGCGCGCCGGCCGTCACTGGAGAAACCCATGCCCAAGAAACTCGCCCCCGCCTGCATCGCCGCCCTGCTCGGCGCCATGGCCGCCCTGCCGGCCGCAGCGCAGGAAGCACAAGGCAACTGGCTGGTGCGCGCCCGCGCCGTGTACCTGAAGCCGGCGAACCACTCGGCGCCGGTGGCCGACCTGTCGATTCCGGCCGATGCCATCACGGTCAACAGCAAGACCATTCCCGAGCTCGACGTCACCTACTTCTTCACGCCGAACATCGCCGCCGAACTGGTGCTGACGGTGCCGCAGAAACAGACGGTCACCGTGCAGCAGAGCGCGCTGGGCGGGCCGGTGGACATCGGCACCTTCAAGCACCTGCCGCCCTCGCTGATGCTGCAGTACCACTTCATGCCCACCGCGAAGATCCGGCCCTACATCGGCGCGGGCCTGAACTACACGCGACTGAGCAGCGTCAACCTGCAGGTGCCGACAGTGGGCCGCCTTCAGCTGCAGAACGAAAGCTTCGGCCTCGCGCTGGGCGCCGGCGTCGACATCGAGGTGGCGAAGAACACCTACCTCAACCTCGACGTGAAGAAGCTGCGCATCCGCAGCGCAGTGAACATGAATGGCGTGCAGCTGTCGACCGTGAAGGTCGACCCGTGGCTGTTCGGCGTGGGCATCGGCTACCGGTTCTGACAAAGAACCGCACTGCGGTCGTCGGGTATACGCAGCAACCCATAGGGTCAATACGCCCCGGCAACTTGCGCATCATCGCCATGGCCGTAAAATCAATCACCGGGCCCAAGTTTCTTGCGTCCGGTTTTTTTTGGCCGTCATTTTCATGACGCGACCACGAGAACCGGCCGGACCAAGCGCTCATTCGTTCCACTCAACGATTCCTTTCAGGAGCCTGGTCATGCAAATCTTCGATTACGACAACATCCTTCTGCTGCCGCGCAAATGCCGCGTGGAAAGCCGCTCGGAATGCGACGCCAGCGTCACGCTGGGCGAACGCACCTTCCGCCTGCCGGTGGTGCCTGCCAACATGAAAACGGTGGTCGACGAGTCGATCTGCCTGTGGCTTGCGCAGAACGGTTATTTCTACGTGATGCACCGCTTCGACCTGGACAACGTCCAGTTCGTGAAAGACATGCAGGGCAAGGGCGTGTTCGCCTCGATCTCGCTGGGCGTGAAGAAGCCCGACTACGACACCGTCGACCAGATGGTGGCCCAAGGCCTTGTGCCCGAATACATCACGATCGACATCGCGCACGGCCATGCCGACAGCGTGAAGAACATGATCGGCTACCTCAAGGCCAAGCTGCCGAAGTCGTTCGTGATCGCCGGCAACGTCGGCACGCCCGAAGCCGTGATCGACCTGGAGAACTGGGGCGCCGACGCGACCAAGGTCGGCATCGGCCCGGGCAAGGTCTGCATCACCAAGCTCAAGACCGGCTTCGGCACGGGCGGCTGGCAGCTGTCGGCGCTCAAGTGGTGCGCGCGCGTGGCCACCAAGCCCATCATTGCCGACGGCGGCATCCGCGACCATGGCGACATCGCCAAGAGCATCCGCTTCGGCGCGTCGATGGTCATGATCGGCTCGCTGTTCGCGGGCCACGAAGAGTCGCCGGGCAAGACGGTCGACGTCGACGGCACGCTCTTCAAGGAGTACTACGGCTCGGCCAGCGACTTCAACAAGGGCGAGTACAAGCACGTCGAAGGCAAGCGCATCCTCGAGCCCATCAAGGGCAAGCTGGCCGACACGCTGGTCGAGATGGAGCAGGACGTGCAGAGCTCGATCAGCTACGCGGGCGGCCGCACGCTGATGGACATCCGCAAGGTCAACTACGTCACGCTGGGCGGCGACAACGCCGGCGAACACCTGCTGATGTGAGCGCGACGGGCGGCCCTCTGCCCGCCCGTCTTTTCTTTCAGGCCTCGAGCAGTTGCACCGCATAGCGGTGCAGCGCGTGCGCCGGATCGGCCAGCGCATCGACCACGCCGAAGTGGTCGAGCCCCGGCAGCACCTCGCACACCGGCACGGTGTGACGGCCCCAGGCCTCGCGGATCATCGCGTTGTGGCGGATGAACTCCGCACTCTCGTTGCCCCCCACCGCCGCATAGAGCTGGCCGCGCGCCGGCGCGGGCCACAGCGCCGGGCTCGCGCGCCGCGCGTCGGCATCGGTGAGCTTCAGCGTGTGCTCGAGGAAGGGCGTGCGCTGCAACGGCCGCAGGTCGAACAGGCCCGAGACCGACAGCGCATTGCGCACCAGTTGCGCGGGCAGATCGGGCGCCACCGCCTTCCAGTCGCAGGCCAGCAACGCCGCCGCCATGTGGCCGCCTGCCGAATGCCCCGCGACGGTGATACGCGAAGGGTCCCCGCCATGCGCCGCCACGTGGCGCCACGTCCATTCGAGCGCCCGCACCATCTGCAAGAGGATGCCCGGCACCGTCACCGGCTGGTCGACCGGACCCGGGCACAGCGCGTAGTTGGGCTGCACCACGCAGATGCCGCGGTCGTGGAAGGCGGGGCTGATGAACGAGTGGTCCTTCTTGTCCATGGCGCGCCAGTAGCCGCCGTGGATGAAGACCAGCACCGGCGCATCGGGCACGGGCGCCGGAAAGACGTCGAGCGTTTCGTTCGGGCCGGTGCCGTAGGGCACGTCGATGCGGCACGGCAGCGTGTCGCGCGCCGCGGCGGAATCGCGCCCCCAGCGCGCGAAGTACGCGGGGTGGTCCTTCACCCGCGCCAGGTTGTTGTACATGCCTTCCAGCCAGGCGGGGTCGTGCGCTTCCATGCGGTGCTTGCTCCTTGTTTTTCCGGGGCGCATCTTGGCACGGCCGCGTGCATGGAAATGCGCGGCTGGATAAAATGTGGGCTGTGTTGGGGGGGGGGTAGCTCAGCTGGGAGAGCGCCGCGTTCGCAATGCGGAGGTCGGGAGTTCGATCCTCCTCCTCTCCACCAACCGACCCAGCAAAAAGGCCTTGGCAATCACCAAGGCCTTTTTCATTTGCAGCTGTGCGCTGCCGCCGGGAAATGTCAGGCGTCGAGCGTCAGGTGCTGGCCGTGCAATGCCGCGGCGCCCGGCGATGCCAGGAAGCCGATGGTCTGCGCCGCGACCGAGGTCGACACCCACTCGGCCGGGTTCGCGCCGGGCATCGCCTGGCGGTTGGCTGGCGTGTCCAGCACGCTGGGCGCCACGCTGTTGATGTTCACGCCGTGCGGCGCGGCCTCGGCCGCCATCGATTCCACCAACCGCTGCAGCGCGCTCTTCGATGCGATGTACGCCGCCATCGCCGGCAGGCCGCGCGCCGCCACCTTGGCCGTCACCGCGATGATGCGGCCCGCGCGGCGCTCGATCATCGAGGGCAGCACGGCCTGCGTCACGGCCACGAACGACCAGGCGTTGAGATTCATCATCCGGTCCCAGCTCGCACGCGTGAGTGCGTGCGTCGCCTCGCCCATCTCGAAGCCGCCGGCGATGTGCACCAGCGCGTCGACGCGGCCGAAGGCCTGCAGCACCTGGCCGGTGAGCGCGGCCATGTCGGGCGCCAAGGTCACGTCGCCGGCAAGCAGCAGGTGCTGTGAGTTGTCCAGGCCCGGGAAGACTTCGGCCAGGCGACCGGCGTGGTGGTCGACCAGCGCGAGCCGCGCACCCTGGTCAAGAAAGTGCTGGGCCACGGCCCGGCCCAGCGCGCCCGCGGCGCCGGTGATCAGTACATGGGGCGTGTTGCTTGCATCGCTCATCGAAAACTCCTCGGATAGGGGGTGGGGCGGGGCCCCGACGGTCGCGCATCC
The DNA here is from genome assembly GCF_001591345.1 of Variovorax boronicumulans NBRC 103145. Lineage (GTDB taxonomy): Bacteria > Pseudomonadota > Gammaproteobacteria > Burkholderiales > Burkholderiaceae_C > Variovorax > Variovorax boronicumulans. Next base: position 148,715 of record NZ_BCUS01000001.1, read on the forward strand.
TAACGCTCTCGTACAAATGTGCAGAAATTTTTTGAAGTCCCAAAAAGATTGGTATATACTCGTGGTCTTGCCAGAAAACACTAACGGTTTTCAAAGCAAGGGCTCTTAGCTCAGTTGGTAGAGCAGCGGACTCTTAATCCGTAGGTCGAGTGTTCGAGTCACTCAGGGCCCACCAACCAACATCGCGGCAACGCTGGAAAGCCTGCTACCCACAAGGTAGCAGGCTTTTTTCATGGTGCGTTCACTTGTACGTTTGATCGCGCCGACGCGAACCTTCGCAAGCCCCTCCCCGACATCCCGTGAAGAAATCCAAACCCGCGCCATCGCCGAAATCCTTCGACCTCAAGCAGCACTGGCATTGGGGCCGCGGCATGCGCCAGTTGCGCATTGCCGACTTCCTGAAAGACGGCCGCCTGCTGGTTCCCGGCGACCTCACGGGCGAAGGTCCTGCCACCGACGACGGCACCGGTGCGCTGCGCACCGTGGGCGGCGTGCAGGTCGGCAGCGCCGACTATGAAACCGGCCTGATGTGGGTCGGCCGCAAGCTGCGCGAAGGCGACCTGCCGAGCAAGCCCCAGGGCTGACCTAGCTACGGCGCCGTGACGCGCCGCAAGAACTGCAGCGAGCGCTCCAGCGCCAGCCGCCCCGGCGCATCGTCGAGGTTGAACTGGTACTCGTGCGGCAACGCCGGCGTTTGATCGGCGGGGAAGAACAGGCTGTCGACCTGCACGCCCTTCGCGGTCAACGTCTCGGCCATCGACCGCGACTGCCCTTCGAGCGGATCACCATTGCCTGCAGTGATGAACGACGGCGGAAAGGCCCCGGTCACATAGCGGCGCACCGACGCAGTCTCGAAGGCCGGTGCGTTCTGGAAATCCTTGCTGCCGCTGTACGACCAGAACACGGTGCGCAGGAAACCGCCGAAGGCACCGTCGAGCCGGGCCTGTGCCGCGTCGTAGGCACCGCAATGCAACAGCATGCCGCGCAGCTGCTCGCGCGCAATCACGGGCGTGAGGCCCACGGCCTTCGCGTACCCCGGGACGGCCACCGCGTTCGCGACCTGCGCGACGATGTGCGCGCCCGCCGAGTCGCCGGCCAGCACGAGCCGCGCAGGGTCCACGCCCAGCCGCGCCGCCTCGCGCACGAGATACCCCAGCGCCGTGTTCACCTGCCGCACCGGCACCGGATAGCCCTGCCTGGGCGCGATCGAATAGCCCACTGCCACGACAGTGAAGCCCTGCCCCGCCAGCACGCGCGCGTAGTTCGCCACGTCGCGCCGGTGGCCCGAGACCCAGGCACCGCCGTGCACCCACACGATGGTGGGCAAGGGCTGCGCGCCCGCCGAGGCCGGGCGGAACACGTCGAGGTAGGCATCCGGGTCGGCCTCGTCGTAGTGCTGATCGAGCACCGCCGCGATACCGGGCGGCACGTGCTTCTGCAGCGACTGCGACGCGGCGTCCGAGCCCTTGCCGAAGGCGTAGCGGATCATCAGCACCGAAGGCCACGGGCTCCACTGGAACGCGGCATAGCCCACGACGACGAGGCCGGCGATGACGCCGAGGATCCGCAGCAGGATGGTCTTGAGCTTCACGGTGGAGCGCCTGCGCCGGACGGCCCGGCGCTTCAGGGAGCGCCCTGCATTCTGCTTGCCACCGGCATCGCCCGCTATGCTCGCCTCACATGTCGCCACCGCCCGTCATCGCGCCCTCCTCCGCGCTCACACAACCGCTGCGCCACGCAGCGCGCACGCTGTGCGCAGCCCTGGTGTTCGCGGCGGCGCCCACCCTCGCATCGGCAGCGTCCGGCTGCCTTGCCACGGCCTCCTACATTCCGCCACCGCCGCGCGCCCTCGCGATGGCGGCGTTGGCGCGCCAGGAGCACGTTGCCTTCGGCAGCCAGACCATGGACGCCGAAGGCCGGCTCACCGAGTCTGGCTATTCGGAAGCAGAAGACACGCGCTATCCGATCGACGCGCTGCCCGCATGGCAACGCGTGCTGCGCTACTGGCGCGCGGTCGATCCAGCGAGCGAGCGGTTGCCCTCGCTCGTTCGCTTCGGCGCCCCGCACGCGGCCGACCGCACGCGGCTGACCGACGCGCTGAACCAGGCGAGCGCCGCGCGCCTGCAAGGCCTGGGTGTCGGCCCCGGCCTGGGGCTGGACGCGTCGGACCAGCGCGCCATCGAGGTGGCCCTGCAGCGCGTCGCGGTGATCGACACGCCCTGGTCCGCCGCGTTCATCAGCTGGGTCGCACGCGAGGTCGGGCTCGGTGCCGACGAGTTCGTCTTCTCCGAGGCCCACGTCGACTACGCCGGCGCCGCCTGGCAGGCCGGCATCGACGAGGCAGCGGGCCGCGCAACACCGCAAGCCCTGCGCGCCTGCGACCTGATGCGCACGCCGCCGCGCCCGGGCGACCTCGTCTGCCATGCACGCGGCCCGCGCGGTGCCGCGCTCGACGGCTTCGCCAAGATCGGCGAGTGGCTCGCCGGGCGCCCCACGGGCGGCGCGCCGTTGCCAATGCACTGCGATGTGGTGGTGGGTGTGGACGGGGCGGGCTTCGATGCCGTGGGTGGCAACGTGCTGCAGTCGGTCACCTTGCGGCGCCTGGCCTTTGCGCCCGGCACGCGGCTGCTGGACCCGAGCTACCTGCCCGAAGGCTGCACGGCGGGCGGCAGCGCATGCATCGATCGCCACATGAGCCGGCAGCCGTGGTCGCTGCTGCTGCAGTGGCGCTGAAAGAAAAACAGAAACGGTAGGGCGTGCGCCCGGGCCGTCAGTCGCGGTAGTACACCTCGACAGCGCCCTTGAGCTTGATCAGCAGCGGGTAGCCCTTGCGGTCCAGCGTGCGGCCGGCGGGCACCTTGATCCAGCCTTCGCTGATGCAGTATTCCTCGACGTCCAGGCGGTCCTTGCCGTTGAAGCGGATGCCGATCGGGTGCTCGAACACAGCGGGAATGTGGTGCGGACTGCGCGGATCGGTCGAGAGATGGTCGGGCAGCGTGGGCTTGGAGGTGGCTTCTTCGGTCATGGGGAAACGGGTGTCTGAATCGACCCGAATGATAGAACCTGCCGCATGCCCCTTCGCGGGCGCCGCTAGCGCCGCTTCTTCCAGGCCTTGGGCGGCGGCTTCGGCCCGAAGCCCAGCGCGGCCCGCGCGAGCGCGTCGGCCTCGCCGTTGCGGTGGCGCGGAATCCATTGCACGCGCGCCTCGTCGAAGCCCTGCAACAGCGCGCGCGCCTCGTCGAACAGCGGCGCCATGCGCACGATCGGCCGCACGTCGGCAGCGCCGCTCAGCTGTTCGACCAGCGTGCTGTTGTCGCTGAAGGCCTGCACGGTGGTGGCGCCGCGCGCCTGCAGCTCGCGCAGCGCGAGCGTGAGCGCCCGCAGCTCGGCCTCGTTGTTGCAGCCCGTGGTGTGCGTGGCCTGCGAGAAGGTGTGGCGGGTGCCGTCGGGCTGCGTGATGACGACGCCGACACCCATGCGCCCGGGGTTCGGCATGGCGCTGCCGTCGCAGTGGACGACCCACGGAGGAAGGCGCTCGGGCGCGGCAACGGTCATGAAGAAGCAGGAAGCAGAGGAAAGAGGACGAACGCGCTCAGCAGTTGTTGCGCTTGATGCCCGCGAGATTGCACGGCCGCTGGCCGGGCGGTGGCCCGGGGTCGCGCGGCGGACGCGGCGGCCGGGGGTGATACCCGGGGCGCGGCGGGCCGTAGTACGGATCGCCGCCCCAGATGTAGGTCGGCCCCGGGGCGGCCGCGGGCGCCTCGCCCACCGGATAGCGCGGAATGATGGCCGGCCCCGAGGGGGCGGGCTGCGGCGGTGGGGCGGACGGCGCCGCGTAGTCCGAACGACGCGGCGTGTCTTCCTCGCTGGAGGCACGCGGCGGCGCAGGCGGCGGCTCGTCGATGCGCAGCTGCCGCGACTGCCTGGTGCCCGGCGGGCAGGCGCCGTCGGTGTAGACGATGCGGCCGTCGGCGTCGGTGCAACGCACCACCTCCGCCTGCGCGGCCGGAGCGGCCACGACAAGCCAGAGCAGCGAAACGAAAAGAATGGTGGGCGAGCGCATGGAGACGCCCTTTGTAACAGTGCGCGGCCGCTCGAACAAGCGTGCACGAAGAAACGGGTGGGGGCTGAGGTTCGCAGCAGAGGAAAAGTCGACGCCGGCCAGCACGTCAACGCGACTTGGCTCGCGCACTTTTCCTGGCCGCAGGACCGGCCTGCGTGGTGATGCGCGGGTAGTGCTCGAAGGTATGTTTCATCACATCGCGCAGCCAGACCACGGCCGGGTCGTGGTGAAAGCGCGGATGCCAGTGCTGGTTGAGCTGAAACTGGGGCACGGGCACCGGCGGCTCGAACATGCGCACCGTGCCCATGCGGGCGAAGACCTCCGCCAGTTCGCGCGGCACGGTCGCGAGCAGATCGGCGTGCCGGTCCATCAGGAGCGGAACCATCAGGAAGTGGGGCGTCATCACGGCCACGGTGCGGCGGATGCCCTGGTCTTCCAGCACCTTGTCGTAGCTCTCCGCCGAGTGGCCGGTGAGCGAGACCACGATGTGCCGCATCGCCTCGAAGCGCTCGCGCGTGAGGGTGGCGCCGATGTCCTTGTTCCGCGCGCTGGCGATGGTCACGAAGGAGTGCAGGAACAGGCGCTGATGAAACAGCCCCTCGGGCGCCGCACGGATGGACCCCACCGCCAGGTCGGCCTCGCCTGACGCAAGCAGCCCTTCGACCTGCTCGAGCGGCACCTGCAGCGTGCGCAGCGAACAACCGGGCGCCTCCTTCTTGAAGCGCTCGAGCAGCGGCGGCAGGAACACCAGTTCGCCCATGTCGGTCATGCACAGGGTGAAGGTGCGTCGCGCCAGTGCGGGCTCGAACCGGGCGCCCGCCAGGATCTGCTGGCGCACGGTGGTCATCACCTCCACCACCGCAGCGCGCATGCCCTCGGCCTTGCGCGTGGGCTCCATGCGGCTGCCGACCTTGACGAACAAGGGGTCGTCGAAAAAAGCACGCAGCCGGTTGAGCGCATGGCTCATCGCGCTCTGCGTCAGCCCGAGGCCCTGCGCGGCCTTCGTGACACTGGCCTCGCGAAACATCGCGTCGAAGACCGCCAGCAAATTCAGGTCGAGGTTTTCAGCATGCATGCCGCGCATTCTAGGAATGACTGAAATGACATTGATACATGAGAACCCTCGTCCTACGCTCTGCCCATGCCGTGACCCGAACGCGGCGAACAACAAAGGAGACGCCCCATGTTCATCAAAAACACCTGGTACGTGGCTGCCTGGGACAACGAGCTCACGCCGCAGGGCCTGTTCGCCCGCACCATCATCGGCGTGCCCGTTCTCATGTACCGCAAGGACGACGGCGAGATCGTCGCCATGGAAGACCGCTGCTGCCACCGCGGCGCGCCCCTGTCGGTGGGACGGCGAGAAGGCAACTGCGTGCGCTGCATGTACCACGGCCTGAAGTTCGACGCCTCGGGCCAGTGCATCGAGGCGCCGGCCCAGAAACGCATTCCCATCCAGGCCAGGGTGCGCACCTTCCCGGTGGTGCAACGCCACCGCTGGGTCTGGATCTGGATGGGCGCCCCCGACAAGGCCGACCCGGCGCTGATCCCCGACACGCCATGGCTGGACGACCCGCACTGGCGCAGCCTGGACGGCTACATCCACTACGACGTCAACTACCTGCTGATCTGCGACAACCTGCTGGACTTCTCTCACCTGCCCTTCGTGCACCCGACCACGCTGGGAGGCAGTGCGGACTACGCCGCCGCCCAGCCCAAGGTCGAACGCATCGACAACGGCGTGCGCATCACCCGGTGGGCCCTCGACACCGAGCCGCCGCCTTTCGCCCAGGCGGTCAAGGACTGGGGCAGCAGGGTCGATCGATGGAACATCTACAACTTCACCATCCCGGCCATCCTGCTGATGGACTCCGGCATGGCGCCCACCGGCCAGGGCGCTGCCGAAGGCAACCGCGAAGGTGCGATCGAGTTTCGTGGCTGCCAGGCCATCACGCCCGAGACGGAAAACTCCACCCACTACTTCTTCGCGCATCCCCACAACTTCGCCATCGACCAGCCCGAAGTCACGCACTCGATCCACCAGGCCGTGGTGGATGCCTTCGACGAAGACCGCGACATCATCACCGCGCAGCAAAAGAGCCTGGCGCTGGCGCCCGACTTCAAGATGATGGCCTTCGGCATCGACGCCGCGCTGAACCAGTTCCGCTGGATGGTCTCGCGCCGGCTGGAAGAAGAAGCGCTCGAAGAAGCCGGGGCCCGCCCTGCCTCCACAGCAGCGCCCGAACCCGTCAAGGCCTGAGCCATGAAGCTCCTCGTCACCCGCCTCACGCAAGAGGCGCAGGATGTGCTCGGCTTGGAATTGCGTGCGCAGGACGGCGCTGCGCTGCCGCCCTTCACCGCGGGCGCCCATGTGGACCTGCTGCTGCCCGGCGACATCCGCCGCCAGTACTCGCTGGCCAACTCGCCGCTGGAGCGCCACCGCTACGTGCTCGGTGTGGGCCTGGCGCCAGCCTCGCGCGGCGGCTCGGCCTTCGTTCACCAGCGCCTTGCCGTGGGCGATGTGCTCGAGGTGGGCGCGCCGCGCGCCCTGTTCGGCATCGACCCGGCCGCCACAGAGCATGTGTTCGTGGCCGGGGGCATCGGCATCACGCCCATCCTGAGCATGATCCTCTGGTGCGAGGCCCACGCCAGGCCCTGGAAGCTGCTGTACTGCGTGCGCACGCGGGCCCGTGCCGCCTATGCGTGGACGCTGGCGCGCCACCATGACCGCGTGCAGCTGCACGTGGACCAGGAAGCGGCGGGCACGCCACCCGACCTGGCGGGCTGGCTGGCCGGTACGGCCCCAGGCGCCCACCTCTACTGCTGCGGCCCCGAAGGGCTGATGAACGCGGTCGGCGCGGCCGCAGGCGTTGTCGGCATCGACAAGGCGGCCACCCATTTCGAACGCTTCGCACCGCCGGAACAAGCCACGCCCGCAGCGCCGGCCGGCACCTTCACCGTGGTGCTGCATCGCAGCGGCCAGAGGATCGAGGTCGCACCGCGGCAGAGCCTGCTCGATGCACTGGAAGGCGCCAACGTCAGCGTTCCCTTCTCGTGCCGCGAAGGCATGTGCCGCAGTTGCGAGGTGCCGCTGCTCGAGGGCGAGGCGGATCACCGCGACTTCGTGCTCAGCGACGAGGAGCGCGACAGCCACACCTGCATCCTGCCCTGCGTGTCTCGCGCGCGCAGCGCCGTGCTCGTCCTCGATCTCTGACGTCCCCCCACAACACCAACAACCCAACCCCACCACTGGAGACAACCATGTTCAAGAAAATGACTGCCGCATGCGCAGCGATCACGCTGGCGCTGCCCATCGCCGCGCAGGAGAGCTACCCCTCGCGGCCGATCCGCCTCGTCGTGCCCTACGCCGCCGGCGGCGCGACCGACTTCGTGGCACGCACCCTGGGCGATCGCCTGTCGAAATCGATGGGGCAGCCGGTGGTGGTCGACAACAAGGCGGGTGCGGCGGGTGCCATCGGCGCCGGCGAAGTCGGCCGCGCCAGGCCCGACGGCTACACGCTGCTGATGACCATCACCGATTCGCAGATCAACAACACGGCGCTGTTCAAGACCCTGGCCTACGACCCGCAGAAGGACTTCGTCGGCGTCACGCAGGTGGTGCGCAGCCCGGCGCTGATTTCCACGCACCCCGGCACCGGCATCAGGAGCATCGAAGACCTGAAGGCCAAGGTGGCCAAGGGCGTGAAACTGAGCTACGGGTCCTGGGGCGTCGGCGGGCTGGGCCACCTGGCCGGCGAGAGCCTCAACCGCGGCCTGAATGCAGGCATGGTGCATGTGCCGCAGCGCGGCGAAGGGCCGGTGGTGACCGACCTGCTGTCGGGCACCATCGACGTCGGACTGTCGTCGGTGCCCAGCGCGATGCAGCATGTGCCAACGGGCAAGGTCGTGCCGCTGGCCGTGCTGGGACGACAACGCTCCACCTCGCTCCCGCAGGTTCCGACCATGAACGAGCTGGGCTTCAAGGACCCGCTCTACGACACCAACGTCTGGATCGGGCTGCTGGCACCGGCGAAGACGCCACAGCCCATCGTCGACAAACTGGCCCGTGAAGTGCGCGCCATCGTCGGCTCGCCCGATGTCAGCCAGCTGTTCGTGGGCCGGGGCTTCGAGGTGATGAACAGCACGCCCGAGCAGTTCGCGGTGTCATACAAGGAGGAGTTCAACGTGATCACCAGGCGGATGCGCGACCTGGGCGTCGAGGCGCAATGAGGCAAGCGACCACCCGGACCGTCATGCAAGGACGACCGATGCATCTGCCGGGCGCCAACCGCCAGTGACCGTGTGGCCGGCCGCATCAGGCGTTCCCTAGGCGACAGGCGCGACGCGGAGACTTTGCCATCATCGCGAACTCGACTGGCGCCCGCCGCCGGCTACACGGAGCCCTCCCCCATGACCTCGCCTTTCACCACCACCGCCCTGGGCCTGTGCGGCCCGCTGCGCCAGCCGCGCCAGATGCTGGCCGACCAGACCTACGACGACCACAAGTCGATCCACGACGACGCGACGGCGGAAACGCTGGGCCTGCGCGCCGGGCCGATCGAAGGGCCGACGCACTTCAGCCAGTTCGACCCCTTGCTGTTCCATGTGTTCGGACAGGCCTGGTTCGAAACCGGCTGCATCAGCGCTCACTACCAGAACATGGTGGTCGAGGGCGAGTCGGTGCGCGCCTTTGTCGACCTGCCCGCGCCTGGCGCCACCTTCGTGCGCCTGCGCGCCGAGAAGGCCGACGGCACGCCGGTGCTGACCGGCACCGCATCGGTGGGCGATGCCTCGCAGCACCCGCACGAGCTGCCCCAGCGCATCGCGAAGCTGCGCCCGGCCCAAGGCCTGGTCATCAACCGCGACCTGCGCGTGGGCCAGCGCGGCGCCGTCGTCGAGAAGATCCGCATGGGCTTCGACCAGCACATGGGCGACCACTACCCCTTCACGCTCGCCGACAAGCTCAAGGTCATCACCGAGCCCTGCGACTGGTACACGGCCGAAGGCGGCCAACGCTCGCCGTGGGGCCGGGCCATCATCCCGACCGAGATGATCAGCGTGCTGCTCGGCTCCACCAGCGCCGAAGCGCAACTGAATGGCCGCAAGCCGGCCGTGGGCCTGTTCGCCGGGCAGGAGATTCGCCTCATCAAGGGCCCGCTCTTCGTCGACCAGGACTACGAACTGGAGCGCGAGATCATCGCGCTGAGCGAGAGCGCGCGCACCGAATCCGTGTGGGTGCGCACCAAGGTCTACGAGATGCCGTCGCGCACGCTCGTGGCCGAGATGATCCTCAATGGCGCGACGATGAAGGCGTCGTACCCCCACTACGAAGCCGAGGCCAAGGAGCTGGGGCTGGCCTGAGCGGCGGTTGGCGCAGCTGCGTCGAGCGCCGTCGGTCGAGGGGGCAGAATCCCCTCTTTTTTCCGGGTGCCGTATGCCAGCTGTACTTGAAGGGGGTTGCCTCTGCGGCAAGGTCCGATTCAGCACGACCCAGCCGCCGCTGCGCACGTTCGCGTGCCATTGCACGTTCTGCCAGCGCATGACCGGCACGTCCTTCTACGCCGAGTCGCTTTTTCCGATGGACGCCGTGCAGTTCAACGAAGGCGAACTGCGGCAGTACGCGCACCGATCGGACGGCAGCCACAAGCAGGTCTTCGTTCATTTCTGCCCCTCGTGCGGCACGACGATGGGCCTGACCTTCGAGCGCTGGCCCGATGTGCGCGCCATCTCGCGCGGTTGCTATGACGACCCCAACGCGGTCGAACTCACGAGCCACATCTGGACCCGCTCCGCCCAAAGCGGCGTGGCCTTGCCGGCCGACGTGGATTGCTTTGCCGGGGCGCGGGCCACGCTCGATGGCCAGCCGGAAGTGGCCTCGCGGCATGAAGCGGCTGTGCTGGCTCGGCCATCAGGCATCCCTGCTTCGTGAAGCGCAGAGCCCAGGTCATCGTGGTGGGCGGCGGCCTCATGGGGGCGTCGGCTGCGTGGCATCTGACCAAGGCAGGTGCCACGGTCACGTTGGTTGAACGCGCGCCCGACGATCTCTTCTCTGCGACCGCTTCGTCTTTCGGATGGGTCGGTGCCAGCGCGAGCACGCCTTCCGGCAACCCGGCCGCCTTCGCCCAGAGATTGAAGGCGCTGGAAGAGTTCGCCCGTCTCGAGCGCGAACTCGGCCCGTTGCCGATCGCAGCGCGCGGCGCGCTTCTCTGGTGCTCTACGGAAGACGAAACGGCCGCCATGGTTGCCGAACATCGAGCCGCCGGCACACGCATGGAAGGGCTCGCCCGCCACCATGTCGCCGAGAAGGAACCGACGCTGGCAGACCCACCGCCGCTCGCCGCCTGGGCGCCCGACGACTTCGCATTGGAGCCGGCCGCATTCGCACGCCAGCTGCTGGCAGCAGCGCAAGCCGCCGGGGCCCGCATCCGCCAGGGCACGGTGGAAGCGATCGAAGCCACGGGCCATCGGGTCACCGGTGTCGTGATCGACGGGCACTCACTTTCTGCCGACATCGTGGTGCTCGCCAACGGCCATGGCGCGCGCACGCTGGCCTCGACGGTCGGCGTCGACCTGCCGATCCATGCGTCACCCGCGGTGCTGATTCGATTCGATGCGCAGGCGCACGGCATGCGTCACCTGGTTTGCGCACAGGACCTGGAGCTGCGCCCCACTCTGGGCGGTGGCCTTGTGTCTGCGGCCGACTGCCCGGACGACGGCGAGCACGGCCTGCCAGCCCTTGCCGCGCGAACCGGCGATGCCATTGCGCAGCTGCTCGGGATCGCGGTGGCGCCACCGCTGCTTTCCATCCACGCCGCGCAGCGCCCCATGACGAACGACGGCAGGCCGCTTTGCGGCCCTGTCGGCAAGATCGAAGGCTTGCATGCCGTGGTCGCGCACCCTGGCGTGATCCTGGCGCCGCTGCTAGGTCGACGTTGCGCCGAAGCGGTTCTGGGTTCTTGACGGCGGACGTTCAGCGCGGTCGCGACGCCACACGTTGCGCCTCTTCCCTGAGGTACGAAGAGGCCGCCGTGTTCGCCAGATCGTGCAGCGTCTGCAGCAATGAGACGCCGCCGATCTCCGTCGTGCCGGCGTTCAGGATGCGCCCGACCATCGTGATGCCGAGTTCGCTGGGCTGTCGCGCGAGGGAGCGAAGAAGCTCAGGCTGGTAGTTGGGCAAGCTCTCCAATCCGTGAACGATGGTCCACATGACCCCGTAGCCGTCTTCCTCCGGGTAGCGCTCGAAAACGCTCAGCATTTCGGGCATGGCTTGCTCCGGACTGCCCGCCCGCCAGAGTTCATCCAGAAGCGAATCCAGGTGGCGCCAGTTGCCGTCCTCCGGCGGTTCGAAGTTGGCGATGTCGTGAGCGATCTCGGAAGTGGTTCGGGGCATTGAAAGTCTTGTGCGCGTGGCTGCTTCCGGCCGACTCTAGCCGTTCAACAGCTCAAGCGGCCTTCCGCTTTTTCTGTACGGACCTCGGCGCCTCGCTGCGCGCCAGCCACAGTCCGCTCGCCACGATCAACGCTCCGCCGCCCAGCGTCCATGCATCGGGCGCGGCCTGCCAGAACACCCAGTCCATCAACAGAGCCCATGCGAGCGCGCTGTACTCGAAGGGCGCGATCGCCGCGGCCTGGCCGTGGCGGAAGGCCTCGGCGATGGCCAGCTGGCCCAGGAAGCCGCTGAGGGCCAGGCCTGCCAGCGCCCACGCGTGCCCGGCCTGCAGCGGCACCCATTGCGGCGCCGCGAACAGGCTGCCGCCGAGCGCCATGCCCGCCGTGGTCCAGAAGACCAGCGCGGCGCTCGGCTCGGTGCGGCTGATGAGCCGGCCCAGCATGTTCGACAGCGCATAGCAGACGGCCGCCACCAGGATCGCCAGCGCGCCCGTCGAGAGAAAAGCACCCTGCTCGGGCCGCAGCGCGACCACCACGCCGACGAAGCCCAGCCCGATGGCGATCCAGTGCCGCGGCAGAATCGACTCGCCCAGCAGCGGCACGGCGATGAGCACCATCAGCAGCGGCGCGATGAACGTGAGCGTGTAGGCCTCGGCCAGGCCCAGGGTCTTCAGGCCGTGCACGAAGAGCACCAGCATCGTCATGTTCAGCGCCGTGCGCAGCAGGTGCAGGCGCCAGCGCAGCCGGCGGTTGAAAACGCCGGCCGCCTCGCGCCGCCAGGCGATGTACACGCACACCAGCGGCAGCGCCGTGAGACCGCGCAGCGCCATCACCTGCACCGGCGGGTAGTGCCCGGCCAGGGTCTTGAGCAGCGCGTCCATGCAGGCGAAGAAGGCGCAGGCCAACAGCATCGCGGCGATACCGCGCAGGGTTCCGGTCGATTGCATAGGCGGGTTGTCTCCCGGCAGTGGCCGGGAGGAAGGAGGCTGGTTTCTGAACGCCTGCAACAGGCGCTGCGCAGGTCGGTCCCGACCGACTGTAGCCGGTCGGCCGGCAAGGCATATGCCTTTGTGCGTATGTCTTTTCCCTTCGCCAATGCGGCGTGCGTCATGACTTTGGTCATTTCAGGTTCGCAGTCGTCCGCACTACCATGCCCGGACCATGGCCACTGCCACACCACAGCCGTCGCATGCCGCGCCGTTGCGCAGCGAGGCCGGCATTGCCATTCCCGCGCGAGGCATCCTGGTGGTCGACGACCACGAGCTGGTGCGCCTGGGCCTGCGGGCGCTGCTGCTGGCGGAGACCGGCAGCGTGCCGGTGTACGAGGCACGCTCGCTGGCCGACGCCTTGCACCTGTACGAGCTTCATCTCGCGTCGCACTTCCTGGTGCTGCTCGACCTCGACCTGCCCGACGCCCAGGGGCTGGACACCCTCGTGCGCTTCAAGCGCGCCTTTCCCGCATCGCGCGTGGTCGTGCTCTCGGGCAAGGACAGCCATCCGCTGATGCAGGGCGCGATGGCGCTCGGCGCGCAGGCCTTCCTGCCCAAGACCGGGCACCTGGGCGAGGTGCTGCGCTACGTGCGCGACAACGACCTGGTCGGCCTGCCGGCCCGGCCCCTGGCGGACGCACCCGCCCCCGTGCACGCGAAGGCGGCCGTGGCCGAGTTGCAGCCGCAGCTCAATGCGCGCCAGGTCGAGATCCTCGACTGGCTGCTGGCCGGCAAGTCGAACAAGGAGATCGCCCAGCTGTCGCGCCTGACCGAGGGCACGGTCAAGAACCACGTGTCCACCCTGTTGCTGCTGTTCGGCATGCGCTCGCGGGCCCAGCTCATCAGCAGCCTGAGGTGACGCCCGCGCACGGTGCGGCCTTCGACATGGCGATGCCCGCATGCCTGCGATGACCGAGCTGCATCCGCCCGCGCTGGCGCAGCGCGTGCTGCGCGAGCAGGTGGCCACGGTGCATGCCAACGCGCCGGCCGCCTACCTCGCGGACTTCCTCACGGCGCAGACGCTGGGCATCGGCCTGTTCGTGGCCACGCGGCGCTGGCAGGTGCTGCTGTGGATGGCGCTGCACCTGGCACTGACCCTGCGACGCGCGTACCGGCGCTACCAGCGCAGCCCCGATGCGGCGGCCCACCCCGAGTACTGGGCCCGCTTCAATGCGCGCAACGTGCTCATGCGCTCCTGCGTCTGGGGCCTGGCGCCCTGGCTGTGCGTGCCGCCGGGGCGCAACCTCGGGCTGTGGGTCATGGTCATCGTCATGATGATGGGCGGCTGCGCCGGCGGTGCGCTGTCGCTGGCCGTTCTCAAGCGCAACATCCCCCGCTTCATCGTGCCCAGCATGGCGAGCCTGACCCTGGCGCTGGCCTGGCGCGGCGATACCGTGCACCTGTTCCTGGCCACCGGCTGCCTGCTGTACATGGGCGTCATGATCATCTTCGCGCTGCAGCACCATCGGCTGCTGACCGCCGCACTGACCATGCGTTTCGAGAAGGAGGCGCTGGCCGAGCAGCTGAGCCACCAGATTGCCGCGACCCAGCGCGCCAGCGAGGAGAAGACGCGCTTCCTTGCCGCGGCCAGCCACGACCTGCGCCAGCCCCTGCACGCCATCGCGCTGTTCGGCGCCGTCATCGAGAAGAAGCTCCAGGGCAGCGACGAATGGAACCACGCGGCGCGGCTGATGGATGCGGTCGGAACGCTCGGCGATTCGCTGGACACCCTGCTCGACATCTCGCGGCTGGACGCCGGCGAGGTGTCGCCACAGATCCGCCCTGTGGAACTCAACCCGCTGTTCCTTGCGCTCAACAATGTGTTCGCGGCCCAGGCGGCCGACCGCGACCTGCAATTGCGATTGCGCGCCACGCCGTGCTGGGTGCTGAGCGACCCGCAGCTGCTGCAGCGGCTGCTGTCCAACCTCGTGGACAACGCGCTCAAGTACACGGTGCGCGGCGGCGTGGTGGTGGCCGCCCGTGCACGCGGGCCGCTGGTGTGGATCGACGTCTGCGACACCGGCATCGGCATCCCGCACGAGCACCTGGGCCGCATCTTCGACGAGTTCTACCAGGTCGGGAATCCGGGGCGCGACCGCGCGCAGGGGCTGGGCATCGGCCTGTCCATCGTGCACCGGCTCTCGCGCCTGATGGCGCACCCGCTGCAGGTGCGCTCGCGCCTGGACCACGGCAGCCGCTTTCGCCTGGTGCTGCCGGCGGTGTCGGCTTCGGGCGTCGCGCCGCTCGCCGTGCGCCCGGACGCTGCCTTGCCGTTGCCGCAGCGCGTGCTGCTCATCGACGACGAAGCCGCGATCCGCCAGGCCGTCACCGGGCTGCTGCAGGCCCACGGCGTGCGCATCGACGCCGTGGCCAGCGAGGCCGAAGCCGAGGCCGTGCTCGCGCAGGCCGCGCACGCAAGCGCCCCTGTCGAGGTGCTGCTGTGCGACGTGCGGCTGGCCGACGGCGGCGACGGGCTGGCCGCCGCGCAGCGGCTGTGCGCGCGCTTCGGCCCCGGCCTGCAGGCGCTGTTGATCACCGGCGAAACCGCGCCGCAGCGGCAGCAGCAGATGCGCGAATCGGGGCTGCAGGTGCTGCTCAAGCCCGTGGCGGCCGACCGGCTGCTGCAGACCCTGGCATCGCTGACCGGGCACGATGCAACGCACGCCGGCATGCGCGCCTGAGCACTTTTTTTGCGGGGTGTCGATGACCTTCGACACTGGATTGCGGGTATTGCCGACCCTACCGTGGAGGCCTTCTCTCTCACTCCACTTGAAAAAAGGAAGGCCCCTCATGACTACCTCTCGTCCCGTTCTTCGTGCATGGCGCGCACCTGCCGCGCTGATGGTGATGAACCTCGTGCTCGCGGCTTGCGGTGGGGGCGGCGGCGGAGGCGGCGGTTTCCCCGGCTTCGCCGTCGCCCCTGCACCGGCCCCTGCAGCCCAGGACACACCGCCGCCCGCCCCCGCGCCGGAAGACACCACGCCCGCCATCACCACGCAGCCATCGGACACCACCGTGGGCCAGGGCGTGGCCGCCACGCTGAAGGTGCAGGCCGTGCACGCCACCGCCTACCAGTGGCAGCGCAGCGTCGATGGCGGCGCCAGCTGGAGCGACGTCGCAGGCGCCACCGGCGACAGCTTCACCACCGCCGCCGGCCAGCTGGCCGACAGCGGCCAGCAGCTGCGCGTGCAGGTGACCGGCGGCAACGGCAGCGTGACCAGCCATGCCGCCACGTTGACCGTGAAGCCCTGGGTCGCCACCGTGCTGGCGACCACCGGCGTGACCTACAACCGCCCCTACCAGCTCGTCCTGGACGCCAGCGGCGCGAACCTCTACGTGGCCATGGGCGGCAACGGCTCGGTCTACCGCATCGACACGGCCAGCGGCACCGGCGCCGAAGTCACGCCGGGGTCGACCATGAATACGCCGTATGGCCTGGCACTGGCAGCCGACGGCACCCTGTACGTGAGCGACCAGCACCGCATCAACAAGATCGCCCCCAACGCCACCACCTACAGCACCTGGGTCGGCGACACCAGCAGAGGCTATGCCGACAGCCCGGCCACGCCGATGTTCGACAACCCCGCCAGCATCGCGCTCGACGGTGCGGGCAACCTGTTCGTGGCGGACCTGGGAAACAAGCGCGTGCGCAAGGTCGCAGCCGATGGCACCACGAGCACGCTCGCGGGCGACGGCACGCAGGCCAACCTGGACGGGGTCGGCACCGCCGCCCAGTTTGCGCGCCCGCAGGGCCTGGCGATCAGCCGCGATGGCCGCACGCTGTACGACACGGACACCGACAGCCTGTGCCTGCGCAAGATCGACGTGGCCAGCGCCACGGTGAGCACGCCGCTGGGCGATTGCGCCAACGGCGGCGTGGTCGACGGAACCTCCGCCACGCCAGCCCGGCTCGGCTTCTCCTACGGCGTGACGGTGGATGCGCACGACAACGTGTTCCTGACACACGCCTGGGACGGCGTGGCGCGCGTGGTCACGCCTGCGGGCGAGATCAGCACGCTGCGCGACAGCACCGGCGCGGCGATGGCGTTCAATTTCCCGATCGGCGTGGCAGTGGCCAGCGACGGCAGCGTCTACGTGGGCGCCTCCAACGGCAACCAGATCTTCAAGCTCACGCTGGCGCCCTGAGTCTGAGTGGAACCGCCGGGTCTTCCGGCTCGCACCGCGCGATCCGAAGACCCGGCGAGCGACATGTCCCGGCCGCCGCCCCTACCGACACTCGTTCCAGTACCCATCCGGATTCGCCTCCAGCGGCGTGGCGACCCGCTTGAGCGACACGCGGCCCTGCGCGTCCTTCGCGACCACGAAGACGTGCCCGTCCTGCACCGGGAAACCGTTGCGCAGAAACTTGAAGCCGCTGCGCACCGACGAAAAGTCGGCCTCGTTGAGTGCGTTGCGCAAGGCTCCGCGATCGGCGACGGAGCCCTTGGTCTCCTTCAGCGCGCGGTCGATCAGGAGCGCCGCATCGAAACCTTGCGCCGCATACTGCGAGGGGATGCGCCCGTGCCTCTTTTCGAAGGCGGCAACGAAAGCCTTGCTCGTCGGGCTCGGCAGGTCGGGGCCCCAGACCGCGCCGGCCAGCACATGGAGCGCAGCATCCTTGAGCAGCGGCAGCGTCGTGCCATCAACCGTGCCCACGGTCAGCAAGGGCACCTTGCTCAGCAGGCCCGAGCGGTTCATCTGCTGGATGAAGTTCACGCCCATGTCGCCCGGCAGGAAGGCCACCACCGCATCGGGCGCCACGCGCTGGATCTGCGTCAGCGCCGCCGCGTAGTCGGTCTGGTCGGGCTTGACGTTGATTTCGCTCACCACCTCACCCGAGTAGTAGCGCTTGAAGCCGCGCAGCTGGTCCTTGCCCGACGCGTTGTCGGGCGCAATGAACAGCGTCTTCCAGTAACCCTTGTCGACCGCGTACCGTCCCACGATCCCGGCCTGGTACTCGTCCTGGTACGAGGCGAAGACGAACCTGGTGTTGCACTGCTTGCCGGCGATCGGCGCGGGGCCGGCATTCGAGCCGACGAACAGCATGCCCGCCCGGGCCATCGGCTTGGCCATGGCCATCATCACGTCGGAGAAGGTCACACCGGTGATGAAGCTGACCTTGTCCTTCTCGATCAGGTTCTGCACCAGCTGCGCCCCGCGCTCGGGGTTGTGCTGGTCGTCTTCCTTGAGGACCGCCACGGGAACACCGCCGAGCATGCCTTGGCGCTGCTCGACCGCCAGCATGAAGCCGTCGTACTGCTCCTGCCCGAGCGCGGCCCCGGGGCCGGAGAGCGTGCCGACGAAGCCGATGTTGACCTGCGCGGAAACGGCCAGTGCCGCGGCGCCCAATGTGCAGGCCACGAGGGCCGTGCGGATGCGGTGGATCAAGATGTTCCTTGTGATTTCGCTCGCGATGTTTCGCGGTTCGACTACTCGGCCTTCAAAGGGCCGACGACCTTGTAGGCACTGAGGAGGATGCCTGACGGCATTGCTTTCGTGGTGACGAGCTCGAAGGCGCGGGGTGGCGTGCCCTGCGCGAAGAAGCGCTTTCCTGCGCCCAGCAGCACCGGATAGACGACCAGCAGGACTTCGTCCACCAGGCCATGCTCCAGCAGCGTCGATGTCAGCGTGGAACTGCCCCAGAGGATCAGGTTCGGGCCAGCCTGCGACTTGATGCGGCGAACGCCCTCGACGACGTCCGGCCCCACGCTTTCGAACGGGCCCCACGAAAGGCTTTCGGGGCGGTGGGTCACGACATGCTTGGTCGCCGCATTCAAGCCGTCCGCCATCGCGCTGCTCGGTGCCTTGGGCCAGTAGTCCGACCACATGTCGTAGGTGCGACGCCCGAGCAGCAGGTCGAAGCGCTCGCCATGCGCGGCGAGCACTTCATCTCGACCGGCGGGGCTGCGGTAGGGCGTGGTCCAGTCCGCGTAGGGAAAGCCGTCTTCGCCCGAGGTCTGGATCACGCCATCCAGCGAGATGTGCTCCATGATTTTCAGCGTTCTCATGCGGGTCTCCTTGCTTGGGGTGGGAGGGGGCTCAATGGGCCTGCGCATCAAAGTATGCCGGCCACGACAGCGGCGAAGCCTGGAGCCCTTCGGCCCCACGGAATGCAGACATGGCTTTCGCGCGTGAGCCGAAGTTCATCGTTGCCACACCGAGGTTGAAGAACGTGTTCCGATCGGTGGAGCCGAGTTCGACTGCACGCTTCAGGACGGATGCAGCCTCTTTGTGCTTGCCTTGATCGGAAAGCACGGCGCCCAAGCACGTCAGCGCAAGGACATTGCCAGGAGATTCAACGAGCGCCTTCGAGAGCAACGCTTGCGCAGAGGCAAGGTTGGCTTCCCACTTGTCGGGGTTGTTCCATGCGTCCTCAACAAGCGATCGACTGATGGAGATGAAGTCCTCGCTCATAGGCTATTCAGGTTTTTTCGACTCTATTCCGTTCAGCACTCGACTGACCGAGCCCGGTCGATTCAGGTTGCAAGCAGATATTGAAGCACCGCTCTTTGCACCGGCAAGAGGAGCTTCTTCTGCTCGTAGCCGGCGAAGTGCGGATAGCGACGAGGGTCCACCGAAAGTTCACCACTGACAGTGAACGGTGGCGTCGGCAACAGCACGGGGTTGCCCATCCGAGTCAGATCTTCGACGGACAGCGGACGGCTCAACTGCTCCGTGCCCCGAGGCCAGCCATCGGTGATGACCACGTCCGCTGCTTCTGGGGAGGACGATGAAAAGGCGACGTTGGGGATGGTTTCGTGGAAGCTCTCATGGCAGACATGAACCAGCGTAAAGCCCATCACGCTGGCCAGCTCGTGCCACGAACGAAACACGTTGGTCGGCGGCCCCCAAAGGCAGATGCGCACCTTCTGGATCGGACTCATGGTCGTTTCGATGAAGTAGGCGTCCGTAAGAACTTCGCACGGATGGCCGGCATTCGACATCGCGTTGACGACCGGCCTGCGGGACGAAGCAGCGAACTCCGCGAGGCGCTCATGGTTCGATTCCCGGATGACGTAGATGTCATAGAACGGGTCGAGATAGCCTGCGAGATCGCACACGCGTTCGCCAGTTTTCAGGAGATTCGGCAGTTCGATGACGGACAGGTTCAGTTCGTGGAACGCCTTCAGGAACGTCGTGCGCGTGCGAATGCCATTTCCTTCGAACGACCAGGCGGCGGTGCCTTGAACATCCACAGCGGGCGATGCGGCCAGGCGCCAGATCGCGTGAACATCCTCGGGGGCAAGTACTGACAGGCTGACTAGGTGCATGGCTGGGGATACGTCAGAGACTTGAGATTGGAGGCTGCGATTGCACGTCCGGTTCTGGTCGACTTTCTGTCGGACGCGCTCACAACGATCGGGCCATGAGCGGTTCCACATTGCGGCCCTGAACGTACTACCTGCTCGAGCTGCACTGCACCTCGACCAGCCAAGTTCCGTCGCTATGAACCGGCTCGCGCGAAACGTGTAATCACAACGATGTCGGTCTGCTGACTGGTACCAGCCGACGGCGGCATGATCTTCGCTAGCTCAGCGGCTGTCTGCTCAACAATCAACTGCAATTTCCCTTGATCAAATTCCACGCGCTTCCTGGAAACCATTCCAAGCTGAATTGCCAGATTCGACTCAATGATGGTCGTTTCGATGGTTTGATCGTCGATCCACCTGTAGGTCCCGGCAGATCGAAAGTTTGGGCCGGTTGAAGACCATGTAGTTGGTCCGAACTCCGCAAAACTTTCTCCGTTGCTGGGCTGCGGTACAAGCCGCGTCCCGTTCACGATCTTCACCAGATCAATGTGACGCCATTTGCCCAAGAGCAATTGCTTCGAGGCGAACGCAGCTGGCCCCTCTCGCAAGTCGGCCGCAACGTTCGCAGACGCGGAAGCCGTCGACGGTTGTTTTGGGACGGAGCACGCAGCACAAAGCGCAAAAACAAGTGGCACAAGAAGATGTCGCATGTCTGACTGTAAAACACAGAGTAGGAACAATCGCGCAGCTCATCGAGAGAACGTCGCCAACAGCCTTTGTGCCGAAGCGCGCCGCGCAGTGCGCCCTCTGCGCGGAAGCCTCTCTACCGACCTTCGCCAGGAGCGGACACAATCACCCCATGGCCAAAGGAAAACGAATCTCTTCCGACATTGGGGACGACGCGATCGAAGCGATCAAGGCGTTCGGGGCTGCCGCCAAGCTGGCGCGCACCACCGCTGGCGAAGGCCAGGCCGTCGCTGCCGCGCGCCTGGGCGTTCATGTCCAGACGATCGCGCGGATCGAATCGGGGGAGCCGGGCGTTGCCATCGGGCACGTGCTCGGCATGCTGGCGCTCTACGGCATCTCGACGACGTTGCAGCAGCGACAGCAGCAACCACCGACGGAGAGCGGCGAGCGCCCCTCCTGAGCTGTCAGCCTAGCTAGGCATCGCCCACGGCAGCACGCAGCGACTGCAGCGTGGCCTCGGCGGCTTCGATGCGCCGCTGCAGTTCTTCGTTGATCAGCCGCACGAGCGCGCCGAGTTCGGTGCGCGTCGGGTACACATCGTCGATGTCGTTCACGTGTTGCGGCACGATGAGTTTCTCGACGCACGCATACGCGCGGCGCACCGTGTGAAAGCTGTCGAGGTCGTCGCAGGCCTGCAAGGCGAGCGATTCGGCTGTGACGGAAGGGGCGAGAGCCATGCGTGGCCTCCAGGCAGTTCGGTTTGCAACAACCGTCGCACCCAACGCCAATTGAGGGCGGCAGCTCGAACAGGTTGGCGTACCGGGAACTGCTTGCGCAAACCGGCGAGCCTCGCGGCTCCCTGCTCGAGCCGCCAAAAAAAGGAGGCACGAACGACAAAGCCACAGAGTCTCTGCGGAGAAATCTGCGGCTTTCGTCGCAGCAGTTACACGGGACGCCAATCCCGGCCACGCCTGTTTTTGACGTGACGGCCGCAGTATAGCCACGCACCTCCACCCCCTTCGCAGCGCAAAACCGGGATGCCCCTACGACCCGTGCCCCCTCCCCCGATGCTGGAACAATGCGCCGATCTATGGATGGTCTCGATCTCATCAAAACGTTCCGCGAAGTCGCGTTCCGGCGCAGCTTCTCCCGCGCGGCCCTTTCGCTGGGCATGTCCAAGGCGACGGTCAGCCGCTATGTGGCTGAGCTGGAAGCGCGCAGCGGCGTGCGCCTGCTCAACCGCTCGACCCGCTCCCTGAGCCTCACCGACGCGGGCGAGGTGCTGCTGGAGCGCAGCACCGAGCTGGTGACGATGGCCGAGAACACGCTCAACGACCTGCAGGCGCACGGCTCGCACCCGCGCGGGCGCCTGCGCATGAGCGCGCCGCACGGGCTCATCGCGGGCTGGCTTTCGGACGTGATCGCGGAGTTCATCAAGCTCTACCCCGATGTGTACGTGAGCCTGAATTTCACCAACCACGACATCGACCTGATCGAGGAAGGCAT
>NZ_BCUS01000002.1 GCF_001591345.1 Variovorax boronicumulans NBRC 103145
GGTCTTGCCCGCGCCCGAGGGCCCGATGACGGCGATGCGCTCGCCGTCGCGCGCGGCCAGCGTCACGCCGGCCAGCGCGCGCTGGCCGTTGGGGTGCACCACGCCCGCGCTGTCGAGCGAAAAACTCATCCGCGCATTCCGCTCACTTGATGAGGCCGGCCGACTTGCCCGCCGTCTCGATGCCGTCGTAGTTCGACGACTTGGTGGGAATGAACTTGCTCGCACGCTGCAGCGCCATGATCTCCTTGTGCGCCGGGTTGGCCGGGTCCAGCTTCAGGAAGGCGTCGGTCAGCTTCTTCGTCACGGCGGCGTCCAGGCCCGGGCGCACGGTCCAGTTGTAGTCGTAGTAGGTCGGCGTGGTGGCCAGCACGCGCACCTTGGCGGCGTTGGGGTTCTTGGCCTCGACCAGCTTGTCCCACACCGAGGCGTTGAGCACGCCCGCTTCGGCGCGCGAGGCGGCCACGAAGGCCACGGTGGCGTCGTGCGCGCCCGAGAACGCGACGGTCTTGAAGTCCTTCTCGGGGTTGATGCCCGCCTGCAGCAGGAAGTAGCGCGGCATCAGGCTGCCCGAGGTGGACGAGGGTGCGCCGAAGGCAAAGGTCTTGCCCTTCAGGTCGGCCAGGGTCTTGGCGGGGCTGTCGATCGGCACGATGAACTTGCTGGTGAACACCTCGTCTTCCGCGCGCTGCACGATCGGCACCGCGCCGCCGTTGGTGCGGATGCGCGCCTGCACGAAGGTGAAGCCGCCCAGCCACGCCAGGTCGATCTTGTTCGTCGCCAGGCCTTCGACCACGGCGGCGTAGTCGGTCACGGGCGTGAACTGCACGTCCATGCCGGTTTCCTTTTTCAGGTAGTCGCCCAGCGGCGTGAACTTGCGCTGCAGCTCGGTGGGCGCCTCGTCGGGAATGGCCGACACGCGCAGCACGCCCTGGGCGAAGGCGCCCACGGCGGTGAGGGACAGGGCCAGCGCGAGCGCGAGCCGGGACACGGTTTGTTTCGTTTGCATGGTGTGATGACGCGTTCAGTGGAAAAAGAAAAGGGTGTGTCGGGGCACTCGGGCAGACGGCGGTGCAGGCTTCGATAATCGCGGCTTGTTCCATTCGACCGACCCGCTGCCATGATCGAAGCCGCACCTTCCAAGCTCCTGAATCCGTTGGCGCCGCTGCGGCTCACCAGCTTCTCGCATGGGGGCGGCTGCGGCTGCAAGATCGCGCCGGGCGTGCTGTCGCAGATCCTCAAGAACCATGCGGGCGGGCTGATTCCGCCCGAGCTCATGGTCGGCATCGAGACCGCCGACGACGCGGCAGTCTACCGGCTCAACGACGAGCAGGCGCTGATCGCCACCACCGATTTCTTCATGCCCATCGTGGACGACCCCTACGAGTTCGGCCGCATCGCCGCGACCAACGCGATCAGCGACGTCTACGCGATGGGCGGGCGCCCGATCATGGCGCTGGCGCTGGTCGCCATGCCGATCAACCAGCTGCCGGTGGAAGTCATCGCCGAGATCGTGCGCGGCGGCCAGGACGTGTGCCGCGCGGCCGGCATTCCGATTGCGGGCGGCCACACCATCGATTCGGTCGAGCCGATCTACGGGCTGGTCGCGATGGGGCTGGTGCACCCCAAGCGCGTGCGGCGCAACGCCGACGCGCAGGCCGGCGACGTGCTGGTGCTGGGCAAGCCGCTGGGCGTGGGCGTGCTGTCCGCGGCGCTCAAGAAGCAGCAGCTGTCCGAGGCCGGCTACCGCCAGCTGATCGAGAACACGACCAAGCTCAACACGCCCGGCATCGCGCTGTCGGCGCTCGACGGCGTGCATGCGCTGACCGACGTCACCGGCTTCGGCCTGGCCGGCCACGCGCTCGAACTCGCGCGCGGCGCGGGGCTCGCGGCGGTGGTCGAATGGTCGCGCGTGCCGCTGCTCGACAACGTGATCGCCATGGCCGGCGGCGGGCTGGTCACCGGCGCGTCGGGCCGCAACTGGGCGGGCTACGGCGCTGATGTGCAACTGCACGAAGGCCTGCCGGCCACCGCGCAGGCGCTCATGACCGATCCGCAGACCTCGGGCGGCCTGCTCGTGAGTTGCGCGCCCGAGGCGGTCGAGGCGGTGCTGGAGATCTTCCGCAACGAAGGCTTCGGGCAGGCGGCGGTCATCGGCCGCGTGGAAGCTGGCGCGCCGGGCCTCGTCGTGCTGCCCTGAGCCGGGGCCTCGCCGGGCGGGTGGGGTCGTCATCGGCACGCGCTCCTTCGTTTCTTTTTCGCATCGTGCGACAGGTCCGCGCGGCGGGCAACACCTGGCGGCCCCTTCATTCAATAACCCTTGAGTCCGCCGGTGCCGGTAGGCGTCGGCTATCGTTCGCGCCATGAACGCTTCCCTTCGCCTTGGCTGGCGCACGCTCTGGCGCGACCTGCGCGCCGGCGAGCTGCGCCTCTTGATCGTGGCCGTGGTGCTGGCCGTGGCCGCGCTCACGGCGGTCGGCTTCTTCGCCGACCGATTGCAGGGCGGGCTGCAGCGCGACGCGCGCCAGCTGCTGGGCGGCGACGCGGTGGTCGTGAGCGACAACCCGACGCCCGAAACTTTCATTGCACAGGCGAAGTCGCTGGGCCTTGCGGGCACCGGCACCTTCGGCTTCCCCACCATGGCGCGGGCCGAGGACGCCCAGGGCGGCGCCAGCAAGCTCGTGGCCCTGAAGGCCGTGACGCCGGGCTACCCGTTGCGCGGCAACCTGCAGACGGCGACCACGGCCGAGGGCGCGGGCACCGTGACGCGCGACGTGCCGGCGTCGGGCGAGGTCTGGGTCGATGCCTCGCTGCTCGACTCGCTGGGCCTGAAGGTCGGCGACACGCTGCTGCTGGGCGACACCGGCCTGCGCGTGGGCCGCGTGATCACGCTGGAGCCCGACCGGGGCGCGGGCTTCATGAGCTTTTCGCCGCGCGTGATGCTCAACCAGGCCGACGTGGCGCGCACCGGCCTCGTGCAGCCGGCCAGCCGCGTGGGCTACCGCTACGCCGTGGCGGGCGACGACGCCGCCGTGAAGCGCTTCACCGAATGGGCCGACGCCACCATCAAGAAGGGCGAGCTGCGCGGCGTGCGGCTCGACTCCTTCGAGGGCGGCCGGCCCGAGATGCGCCAGACGCTGGACCGCGCCGAGAAATTCCTGAGCCTGGTCGCGCTGCTCGCGGCGCTGCTGTCGGCCGTGGCCGTGGCGCTGGCCGCGCGCGGCTTCGCGGCCAGCCACCTGGACGACTGCGCCATGCTGCGCGTGCTGGGCCAGAGCCAGCGCACCATCGCCGCGGCCTACGCCTTCGAGTTCGCCGTGATCGGCACCGTGGCGAGCGCGATCGGCGTGGCCATCGGCTTCGCCGTGCACTATGTGTTCGTGCTGCTGCTGGCCGGGCTGGTCGAGACCGCCTTGCCCGCCGCCACGCTGTGGCCCGTGGCCTTCGGCCTGGGCATGGGGCTCACGCTGCTGTTCGCCTTCGGCCTACCGCCGGTGCTGCAGCTGGCGCGCGTGCCGCCGCTGCGCGTGATCCGCCGCGATGTGGGCGGGCTCAAGCCCGCATCGCTCGCCGTGCTCGGCATCGGCGTGGCGGGCTTCGCGGCGCTGTTGATGGCGGCCAGCAGCGACCTCAAGCTGGGCCTCATTGCGGTCGGCGGCTTTGCCGGCGCCGTGGCCGTGTTCGCACTGCTGAGCTGGCTCGCCGTGAAGGTGCTGCGCCGCAGCGTCAGCGAGACCACCGCGCCGCGCTGGCTGGTGCTGGCCACGCGGCAGATCTCGGCGCGCCCGGCCTACGCCGTGGTGCAGGTGAGCGCACTGGCCGTGGGCCTGCTGGCGCTGGTGCTGCTGGTGCTGCTGCGCACCGACCTCGTGGCGAGCTGGCGCAAGGCCACGCCGCCCGACGCGCCCAACCGCTTCGTCATCAACGTGATGCCCGAGCAGAGCGAGGCGTTCCAGAAGACGCTGCGCGATGCGGGCGTCGCCAAGTTCGACTGGTACCCGATGATCCGCGGCCGGCTGGTGGCGATCAACGACAAGCCCGTGACGCCCGACGACTACACCGAGGACCGCGCCAAGCGCCTGGTGGACCGCGAGTTCAACCTGAGCAACAGCACCGAGGCGCCCGCGCACAACAGCGTCACCGCCGGCGCCTGGACGCCCGAGGCGAAGAACGAGGTGAGCGTGGAAGAAGGCCTGGCCCAGACGCTGGGCCTGAAGCTGGGCGACACCCTGCGCTTCGACATCGGCGGCATGCAGAACGACGCGCGCATCACCTCGCTGCGCAAGGTCGACTGGGGCTCGCTGCACGCCAACTTCTTCGTGATGTACACGGTGGCCTCGCTGGCCGACGTGCCCGTGACCTACATGGGCGCCTTCCGCGCGCCCGAGACGCGCGGCTTCGACAACGCGCTGGTGCGCAGCTTCCCCAACGTGACCAACGTCGACATGAGCGCCACTATCAACCAGGTGCAGCGCGTGCTCGACCAGGTGGTGCGCGCGGTCGAGTTCCTGTTCGGCTTCACGCTGGCAGCCGGGCTCGTGGTGCTGTTCGCCGCCGTCACCGCCACGCGCGAGGAACGTGCGCGCGAGTTCGCCGTGATGCGCGCGGTGGGCGCACGCGCCAGCCTCTTGCGACAGGTGCAGCGCGCCGAGCTGGTGGGCGTCGGCCTGCTCGCGGGCTTCCTGGCGAGCATCGTGGCCTCGGTGATCGGCTGGGGGCTGGCGCGCTACGTGTTCGAGTTCACCTGGACCGCGTCGCCGCTCGTGCCGGTGGCCGGCGCGCTGGCCGGCGCGGTGCTCGCGCTGGCGGCCGGGTGGTGGGGCCTGCGCGATGTGCTGCGCCGGCCGGTGGTCGACACGCTGCGCCGCGCGGCCGAGTAGGGCCGCGCAGGCCCGTACAGTTTTTTTCTTCCGCGATCGGCAGGACGGGGCCGGGGATGCAATACATTCCCCGGCCCCGTATTCAATTCAGAAGAGAAATTCCTGCATGCGCTTGGCGTCATTCCAGATCACCAACTATCGCTCGATCCACGACAGCGGCTCCATCGATTCCTCCCAGATCACAGCGATCCTCGGCCGAAATGACAGCGGCAAGTCGAACCTGCTGCGCGCGTTGCACAGCCTGAACCCGACCGACGGGCTCACGGCACTCAGCCCCATCAAGGACTTTCCCCGGCACCGCCGCCTGGACGAATGCACCGACGACACCCCCGTCGTGCACACGCGCTGGGACCTCGACGCCTCCGAACAGCTGGCGCTCGCCGCCATCCTGCCGCGCGCGGCGGGCGTGCGCCAGGTCACGGCCGGGCGCGGCTACGGCGCCACGCGCACGACCGGCTTCGAGGGCCTGGGCCCGCTGTCGATCGATGTGAGCGACATCAAGGCCAAGGTGCGCAAGATCGTGCCCGCCGTGAAGGCCGCGGCCGAGAAGGTCGCCGACGAGTTGAAGGCGCCGCTCGAACAGGAGGCCGACGCCTTCGACGCCGCCATGATCCCGAGCCCCGACTTCGTCAAGTGGTCGGCCGGCGCGCTGCTGGCACTGCAGGCGCTGCGCCAGGCGCTGGCCACCGCCGGCGCCGAGATCGCCGACAAGCAGGCGCAGATGCTGACCGAGCTCGAGGAACTGGCACGCACGATCGACAACGACCAGCCCGCGCTGGCCCGCGCCCGCGCCTGGGTGCTGGAGAAACTGCCGCGCTTCATCTACGTCGAGGACTACGCCTCGCTGCCCGGCCGCCAGAACATCGCCGAGTACCTCACGCGCAAGGGCTGGGGCGAGCGCACGGCGGGCGAGCGCAACTTCGAGAAGCTGTGCCAGGTGGCGGGGCTCGACCCGCAGCAGCTGCAGGACCTGCTGGCTAAGAACGACTTGGCGACGCGCAACCAACTGGTGAACCGGGCGGGCGCCGTCGTGACCGCCGAGATCCGACGACTGTGGAAGGACCGCCCGCTCAAGATCCGTTTCAACCTCGACGGGCAGCACCTGGAGACGCTGGTGTCGGACCCGAACGGGGCCTACGAAGTCGAGGTGAACCTGGACGAGCGCAGCCGCGGCTTCCAATGGTTCTTCTCGTTCTACATCGCGTTCTTCGCCGGCACCCGAGGCGTGGCCGCCGGTGACGTCGTGCTGCTGCTCGACGAGCCCGGGCTGCACCTGCACGCGCGCTCGCAGGCCGACCTGCTCGCGCACCTGGAGAACGACTTCGGCCACCAGATCCTCTACACCACGCATTCGCCGTTCATGGTGCCGGCGCACCGCCCCGACGCCGTGCGCGCGGCCCACATCGACGACGTGACGGGCACCACGGTGCGCGCGGCGACGCCGGAGGATGCACGCACGCTGTTCCCGCTGGACACGCTGGCGGCGCTGTGGGGCCGCACGGCTGCACCCGTGCAACCGCAGCCGGCCCCCGTGGAGGCTGCGCCAGCCCCGCAACCGGTCGAAGCGCCCGCCCTCGCGGTCGCGGCCTGATGCACCCACCCCGCCCGCCGTTCAGCGGCGTGGCGGGCGGTTGTCTTTCTCTTCCTCGTCGGCAGTCGCAGTGAACATGTGTTCGCTCGCGAAGTCCACAAACGCCCGCACCTTCGGCGACAGCTGCCGGCTCGACGGCCACAGCGCCGAGAACTGCCCCTGCCGCACGAGGTGCGCGGCCAGCACGCGCTGCAGCTCACCACGGCGCAGCGCATCGCGCGCCAGAAAGTCGGGCATGTACGCGATGCCCAGGCCCGCGACGGCGGCGCCGAGCATGGCTTCCATGTTGTTGCAGACCAGGCCCGGCGGCAACTGGGGCGGCAGGCCGGGCAGGTCCCAGTCCTCGATCTTTCCGCCGGTCACGAACTTGTAGCGCAGGCAGCTGTGGCGGGCGAGGTCGGCCGGCACCTGCGGCACGCCGTGCCGTGTCAGGTAGGCCGGCGAGGCGGCGAGCACGAAGCTGAACGGGCCGAGCCGGCGTGCCACGAGCTGCGAATCGACCAGCTCGCCGCTGCGGATCGCCACGTCGACACCCTCGGCCACCACGTCGACCAGCCGGTCGTTGAAGTCGAGGTCGAGCTCGATCTCGGGAAAGCGTGCCCTGAACGCCGGCAGGATCGGCAGCAGAAAGCGGTAGCCGATGGTCGGCAGGCTCACGCGCAGGCGGCCGCGCGGGGTGGCGACGGCGTCCTGCAGCATGGCGCGCGCATCGCCGAGCTCGTCGAGGATGCGGCGGCAGCGCTCGTGGAACATCGCGCCCTCGGCCGTGAGCCGCACCTGCCGCGTGGTGCGGTGGAACAGCCGCACGCCCATCTGCGCCTCGAGCCGCGCGACGTTCTTGCCCACGGCCGAGGCCGAGATGCCCAGGTCGCGGCCCGCCCGCGCAAAGCTCTGCAGGTCGGCCGCCCGCACGAAGGATTCGAGTCCGCTGAAGCTGTCCATGGGCTTGATTGGCAACCTGGGGTTGGCAGTGTGAGGAGCTGAGGGCCCATTTTCGTTTCATTGAATCCTTTTTATCTTCGCTTCACGCATTCCCTTCCTTTTTCCTTCTCCCGCGTGAAAGCCCTCTCGATGTCTTCCCCCGATTCCAACAAGGCCTGGCTGCTCGCCGCCGTCTGCCTGGCCGCGCTCGGCATGCCGCTGAGCTTCACCGGCCCGGCCGTGGTGCTGCCCGCGATCCGCGACGCGCTGGGCGGCACGCCGGTGCAGCTCAACTGGGTCACCAACGCCTTCATGCTGAGCTTCGGCGCCACGCTGATGGCGGCCGGCGCGCTGGCCGATGCGTATGGGCGCAAGCGCGTCTTCCTGCTGGGCCTGGCGGTGGTGGCGCTGAGCAGCGCGCTGCTGACGCTGGCGCCGGGCATCGTCGCCTTCGACCTCGCGCGCGCCGTGCAGGGGCTGGGTTCGGCGGCGGCTTTCGCAGCCGGCACGGCCGCGCTGGCGCAGCTGTTCGACGGGCCGGCGCGGCTGCGGGCGTTCAGCCTCATCGGCACCTCGTGCGGCGTGGGGCTGTCGTGCGGATCGATCCTCTCGGGCTGGCTGGCCGACACCGTCGGCTGGCACGCCGTGATGCTGAGCCCCGGCGCCGTGAGCCTCGTTGCGCTGGGCCTGGCCGCGCCGCGCATGCGCGAGTCGCGCAACCCGCAGGCGATGGGGCTGGACGTGCCGGGCACGCTGAGCTTCACGGCCGCGCTGAGCCTGCTCACGCTGGGCGTGCTGCAGGCGCCCGACAGCGGCTGGGGCAGCCCGTGGGTGCTCGCGGCGCTGGCCGGCGCGCTGGCCATGGGCGCGGCCTTCATCGCGATCGAGCGGCGCGTGGCGCATCCGATGCTCGACCTGTCGCTGTTTCGCTTTCCGCGCTTCGTCGGCGTGCAACTGCTGGCCGCGGCGCCGGCCTACGGCTTTGTCGTGCTGCTGGTGCTGCTGCCGATCCGCTTCATCGGGCTCGAAGGGCGCAGCGCGCTGGAGGCGGGCGGCTTCATGTTCGCGCTGTCGGGGCCGATCCTCGTGGTGCCGACGCTGGCGGCGTGGCTTGCGCACCGGTTCTCTGCAGGCGTGATCTCGGCCGTGGGGCTGCTGGTGTGCGCGGCGGGGCTCGTGTGGCTCGCCTGCTGCGCGCCGGGCACGTCGCTGCACGGCCTCGTGGGCCCGCTGCTGCTGATCGGCGCGGGCATCGGCCTGCCGTGGGGACTGATGGACGGCCTGGCCGTGAGCGTGGTGCCGCGCGAGCGGGCGGGCATGGCGTCGGGGATCTTCAACACGGTGCGGGTCGCGGGGGAGGGCATTGCGCTGGCGCTGGTGGGGGCGGGGCTCACGGCGCTCGTGGCGCTGCAGCTGAAGGCATCATCGTCGCCTTCGTCCGTGGCGGTGTCGCAGGCGGCGCAGCGCGTGGCGACGGGTGACCTGACGCAGGCGCTGGCTTTGTTGCCGGGCATGGACCGCGCCGCGCTGCTGCACGCGTATGGCGCCGCGTTCGGGACGCTGCTGTGCGTGCTGGCTGGGGTGACGGTGTTGACGGCGGTGGTGGTGTTCCTGTTCCTGCGCGGGGAGGTCGAGTCGCACGGCGCGGAGGCTGCGCTGAAATGCTCAACGTCCTGAGCGGGGCGCCACCTCAGTTCAGCTTGATGTTGGAGCCTTCGAGCTTGGCCTGTCCGTTTGCGAGCGACTGCACATTGCTTTCTTTGACCTGCGTGTTGGTGAAGTCGACCGAACGACTGATGGTGTTGCCAACGATCTTCAAACTGCCAATGCGGCCCTGTTGAAGCTCCAACGAATCGATGGCGTTGCCTTCGAGCAGTACCTGAGCGGCATTCAGCCGGCCGCTACGCAGCGATGGGATCTTGTTGTTCCTGAACACGAGGCTTTGCGTCAGAACGGGTTGCGGACTCTTGTCGCCAGGTTCAAAACCACCTCCGATACCTGTGCGCTTGCCCGGACCGCCACCAAAAATATTGTTTTCGATAAGAAGGGTGTTGAAGGCCCCCGCGTATACGCTGCAAATGGCGTTGGCGTCGCCGTAGATCTGGCTGTCCTTGAGCACAAAGTTGCGTGCGCCTTCTTTCACAGAAATTTTCAACGTGCCACCCCTTACTCTTTCTATCACTACATCCTCTTTGACTGTGGCGTTGAAGAGATCGAGATTTTCCAGCACGGTGTCGCGAATGGTGAGTGACTGCACAAGCGTTCCGCCTCCTGCCATCCGAAAGAGTCCGCGAAGCTTGCAGTTTTCGATCGTGACATGTGATCCACCATATTTCCTTGATGGTTCGCAGATCACGTCTTCCAGTACGCAACCCTGAAGACCAAGCTTGGCGTCTCCATCCAAGTTAAACCACTTGGCGTTGCAGTTGATGAACAGAGCTTCTCCGTGTGTCCCCACGGCACCCCAGTGATTCTTGTCGCTGCTGGTCCCGCGGAAGTCGCAGGATTCAAAAACTGTGTTTTTGCTATGCCTCTCGCCATACATCACTGACTGGCCGATCCAGGCGCAGCGCAAGAATCGGACATCGAGTGTGTCGCCCCAACTCAGCACGCCAGAAAAATTGCAATCAGTAAAGGTGACATTGACGCAGGCACTAAGGCTAATCTCGTATCCGCCGACAAAGTCGCAGCTTACGAAATTGATATTGCGCCATTCAACATCCTCAAAATTTTCACCACTGAACAAGGCTCCTTCAATCCTCAAAAGAGAGTCGCTTGTCTCTTTGCGACGTAGCTCGGGATCCTCGAGATAGGAAAATGGCTTTCCAAAGCTTGTGATTTTTGGTTTGGTCGTCATGCTGTGTCCTGATATGGAAAGTAGCGCAGATGCCCATCCCAGTGGAAGTGCGATGAGGAGATTGCGACGGGTCGCCATGGCTGAGCCTCAGCTGCCTTTTCGTTCTATGGCTTGTTTGGAAGGGATGTACCCCTTGTCGAAATACATTGATGCGAGCCAGTCCCAATCGGGTACCTCCCCGCGCTCCTCGGGAGGGCGCAGAAAATTCCACGAGCGCCCACCAAAGCTGGCCGATCCCAGCCTCACGCTGAGCGGAAACATCCACGTGTCTGTGCAGTCGATGTCTTTGCTCCAATCGTGCTCGCCGACTTTGGGTTGCTTGAGCAGCACTTCGCAGAATCCTTGCGCCAGAGCTTCTCCGCCATTGGCATCGATGGCGCCGAGCAGGGTCTTCAAGTCTTCGGCTGTGAATTCGATCGATGGGCTCTTGGTGTCCGCGTGAAAGGTCGGCGTCAGGAGGTGCCATGTTGGGGGGCGGGGTTTTTCGAATTCATCGGTGCCGCCCTCGAACGCCCAAATCCGCATCCCCGCAATGCACTCCAGCTTCGCCATCGTGCGACTGAGCACCACCGGCACGCGTCCGCCCCCGGCACTCAGTTCGGCAGGTTCGAATTCCAGCGGCGTCTCTTTCGCCTTGTCTTTGTTCCGCTTCATCACCGTCATGTAGTCCAGCGCCACACAAAGCCGAGGCACCTCGTTCAGCGGCGCGCCAGCGCTTCGGCTGGCGCGTTGCGTACTGACCTGTCTGATCACCCCGCTGGTCGGTTCCAGCAGTGAACCCGAGGGTGGTCGCAGGGTCCAGCCATCGAGTTCATGATCGAGGTTCTGCCGGCCAATGGGGCCGCCGCAGCTGCTGACGATGAAGCGCGTGTGTTGGCGCGCCGGTGCTTTCTGCTCGTTCTGAATTCCGGGGTCGACCGCACTCGTGACTTCGATGACCCGCCCCCCGCTGGCCGGCTGGCGCCACGCCACGGTGTATACGCCGCTGCGGTGGCTGTGACCGCTGAAGTGCCAGTCGACCATGGTCTCCGGCGTCACCGTGGGTGCGCCGTTGCGGTCAGTGGCATTGCCGCTGCCCTCGGTTCGAACGCAGCGCTCGAAGTACTTGTCCTGGTTGATCTCGCAGGTGCCGGTGTTCACGATGTTGAAGCCCGGCCGGCCTCCGGGCAGCAGCGTGTAGGTGTTGCTGGCGGGCCTGAAGCGCATGTCTTGCGGCTTGGCCGAATAGGCAATGGGCTCGTCGTAGTTGATGATGGTGAAGTGGCTCGCAACCGTGAGGCTCGCGCCGGGGCTGGTGCGCTTGTGGCGTTGTGCCTGACCGAGCAATCGCAGCTGATTGGTGCTGAAGGATTGCGGTGCACGTGGCAGGATGCCTGCACCTTGCTTGTCGATGGACGTAAAGATCGCGCCCGTGACGATGTTCTTGAAGTTCTCGCCCTGGCCCCAACCCAACGCCGCAATCACCTGTGTGGCGGGGCCGCTCTCGTCAGGCTCGACGCCCAGAGCGATCAGCATGTCTTCCAGCGGAGTGAACAGCGTGTAGAACCAATCGTAGTTGTCCACCTTGTAGTTGTTTCCGGTGAGCGCCTGACCGTAGGTTGGACCGTAGGCCAGCGTGGTCTCGTAGATGGTCATGTTGTGGTCGGCCGAGATGCCTTCGTTGGGCATGTTGGCGCTCCACTTGCTGGCGCCGTCGAAGTCAAGGTAGGACGTCTCCAGGTCCTTGATGTCGAGGTTCTTGTTCTTGTTGACCAGCCTGCGCCCGACCTCGGCCTTGAGGCCGATGGTGCTGACCTGGTGCGTGCCGCCTCGCGGGGTGCTCACGGTCCGGGTCGCGGTGAAGGGGCGATCGCGCCCATAGCTGTCGCCCAGCGCGTCGGTGGTGTCTTCCATGACGCCCATGGAGGCAGCCCATTCGTTCAGGCGCGGGCTGATGCCGTAGGGCACCGAATACGCCTCGTGATTGCCGCTGGTCATGAACACGGGCAGCAGCAGCTCGTTGTAGGCGTAGCGCACGAGGCTGAAGGCCAGCATGTCGTCCTGCCCGCGGGGGTACAGGCCAGGTGTGTTGACATTGTTGAGCACGTTGAACTTTTTCCATTGCTCACCAATGCCATCAGGGACTTGGGCGGGATCGATGTTGCGATTGAAGTCGATCAGGTCACCGGTCAGCAGCAGGGCCGTGTCCGGCTTCTTGCCGGCACCGATCTTGTCGAAGAGTTCCTTGAGCGCATTGAAGCTGTTGCACACGCGTGAGCCCACCGGAAGGCTTGTGTACTGCGCGTCTTCGATGACGCGCGCGGGCGACTTGGCCAGCGCGTTGTGTCGCACGTTGATGTGCACATCGCTCAGGTGCCCGAGATTGAGCGGTTCGTTGCCGGCCAGCTTGATGACTGGGTGCCAGGCGGCCAGGCGCTCGGCGCTGTTCGTGATCAGGGTGCGGGCCTTCTGCGCGGTCTGAGGGACGTCGTATTCGAGCAGGCAGGTTTCCTTGCCCTGGCGCGCGCTCGTGGCATTGGCCGCCTGATGCCGGTAGCGAAGGTCTTCGACCTGGGCGATGAGGAAGGATTCGACCAGCAGATCCTGCGAGTGCACCGTGCTGGCAGCGCAGAGCGTGGGCAGGTTCTCCTTTTGCTGTTGGGTGGGTTCGACCATCCATGCAAAGCTCTTGAAGCTGCCGGACTCCGGCTGCACGCTCAGCGTGGCCAGGTCAAGCTCGACCTCATACACATAGCCTCCCGCGAAGCCCGATTCGGTGTACGCCTTGACTGCCTGTGGGCTGAGGGTGGCGAACACCTCGCCTTTCTGGTTGTAGATGAGCGCGCCTGCATCGAACCTTGCGACTCGCCAGACTTTGATGGCACTCTTGGCCGTGGCGCAGTCTTTGCCGTCACCGGTGAGTTCGCCGGACTGGATGTCGGCGTCGGGCTTGGGACCTTTCATCCCGACGAGGCGCAGGTGCCGTGCCACCGTGGCGGCAGCGATTTTCTCGCTGTCGCCGTCCATGGGGATGACCTGAGAGCGCTTGTCCTGCGTGTCCCGGGCTCCGTTGTTGTTGGCGACGCCGAGCGATGCGGTGGCGATGAAGAGGCTGCATTTTTTCTGGCCAGGGCCAATCAGCAGCGGGGCTCCCAGGCTCGGATACAGAATCACTGCCACCTTTTGCGCCGGGTCGCTGCAATCGCACACCGAAGTGCCTGTGTTGGGTTCGTTGGTCATGGACTACCGCGTTCTGGGACCATGCGCTGAAGCGTTGGCCGGTGAGGAGTGGGGTGAGAGGGACATTCGGGCCCGCGCGTCGCGAAGCCATGACGAACACTGATTTGCGGTCGCATGCCCAGGCTTCGCCTTCGGCGATCACTGCGTTGATCTGATGGGGATGGGAGCCACCCAGCGTGATCCGGGATTCGGCGTCTTGAGCCGAATCTCATGTGCAAACAGCTGGCTGAGTCCCTCCTGGTTCGCCAGCCGCACAAGTTCAAGCAGGCGTTGTCTCAGGACAAGGGGGATCGAGGGGGCAATGGAAAGTGGGCGCGGCATCGACGTCTTCCGTGACAAGCCAAGAGGTCGAAGTAGTCTGCGGGGATGCCGTCGCATGCACTGCGAACAATCGTCACCCGAAGCGGGCGTGCCTTAGAAAATTGCGATGAGCGTGGAAAAGTGGGGTGCTCATCGCGGCGGCGCGTGACGCTAGCCGGCCTGCGCCACCTCGAAGATGTCCCGCAGCCACCTCGTGAACACCCGCACGCGCGACGACAACTGCCGGTTCTGCGGATACAGCACCGAGACCGGCATCGGCGGCGGCGCGAAGCCCGGAAGCACCGCCTGCAGGCGGCCATCGGCCAGCTCGGCCGCCACGCGGTAGTGCGGCACCTGCACGAGCCCGAGGCCCACGACGGCGGCGCCCGTGTACAGGTCGGCGCCGGTCACCGACACGGTGGCGGCCAGTTGCACGGGGCGCACCTGACCGTCGACCGTGAACTCGAGCGGCAGTGCCTTGCCCGTGCTGCTCGACACGTAGTGCACCGCGCGGTGCGAAGCCAGCGCGGCCAGGTCGACGGGCTCGCCGTGCGCCGTGAGGTAGCCGGGGCTCGCCACCGTCACCTGCGGCAGCAGCGCCACGCGCTGCGCGACCAGCGAGGAGTCCTGCAGCGGGCCGGCGCGCAGCACGCAGTCCACGCCTTCGCGCACCAAGTCGACCAGCCGGTCGTCCTCGCCGATGTGCAGCTGCAGGCCCGGATGGCGGGCGAGGAAAGCGGGCAGCGCCGGCACCACGAAGTGCCGCGCCAGCGTGCCCTGCAGGTTCACGCGCAACAGGCCCTGCGGCGCCGCATGGGTGAACGCGCCCTCGGCCTCTTCCACGTCCGCCAGCAGCCGCACGCAGCGCTGGTAGTGGGCCTCGCCGTCCTGCGTGAGGCGCACGGTGCGCGTGGTGCGCTCGAGCAGCCGGGCGCCCAGGCGCGATTCGAGCCGCTGGATCAGCGTGGTGAGGGTGGCGCGCGGAATCTGCAGGTCGTCCGAGGCCTGCGTGAAGCTCTGGCGCTCGGCGATGCGCACGAAGGCCTGCATTTCCTGAAAGCGGTCCATGGGGTCGCCCTTCGCGCCTATTGTTTAAGTAAATGGAATTTTATTGACGAATTGGTGCTGATTATCTTTTGGGTGGAATGGCCGACCATTCGCTTCATCCACTCACCACTCCCTAGGAATCGCGCCATGAACACCGCCGCCACTTCAGCTTCGCTGCCCACCCGCGTCGCCCTCGTCACCGGCGCCTCGCGCGGCATCGGCGCCGCCATCGCCCGCCGGCTCGCCGCTGACGGGTTCGCCGTCGCCGTCAACTACGCCGCGGGCGCCGCGCCGGCCGAAGCGCTGGTCGCCGAGCTGAAGGCCACGGGCGCCCGCGCCCTCGCGGTGCAGGCCGACGTGGCGAACGCCGAAGCGGTGCGCGCGATGTTCGACACCGTCGAAGCGCAGCTCGGCCCGGTCGACGTGCTGGTCAACAACGCCGGCGTGCTCCAGACCGCGCCGCTGGCCGCGCACAGCGACGCGCTCTACGACCACACCTTCGACATCAACGTGCGCGGCACCTTCAACACCCTGCGCGAGGCCGCGACCCGGCTCGCCGAGGGCGGGCGCATCGTCAACTTCTCGAGCACCACGCTCGCGCTGCACATGCCCGGCTACGCGATCTACAACGCCACCAAGGCGGCGGTCGAGGCCTTCACGCACGTCTTCGCCAAGGAGCTGCGCGGCCGGCGCATCACGGTGAACGCCGTGGCGCCGGGGCCGGTCGCGACCTCGCTGTTCCTGGACGGCAAGACCGACGAGCAGATCCAGGCCTTCGCACAGATGCCGCCGCTGCAGCGCCTGGGCCAGCCGGAAGACATCGCCTCGGTGGTGTCGTTCCTGGCGGGGCCGGACGCGGGATGGGTCAACGGGCAGGTGCTGCGGGCCAACGGCGGCGTGGCCTGAGCGGTGGCCTCTCACGACATCCACGGAGCACGCACCATGCACTCGCCTTCACCCCACGCGGCCACCCCGCGTTTCTTCAGCCTCGCCTACACGGCGTTCACGGCCGCCGCGGCCGTGGTGGCCGCTGCCGCTTCGGCGATGGCGCTCGTGCTCGAACTGCCCGTGTGGGCGATGTTCGTCGGCTGGGTGGCGTTCTACACCCGCGGCGCGACCGCACGCGACGGCGTGTTCAACCTCGTCTGCGTGAGCCTGGGCCTGCTGATCGGCAAGGGCGCGGCGCTGGCCATCGCCGCGCTGGCCCCGATCGCGGGCGCCGCGGCGCTGCCGGTGGTGGTGCTGTTCGTGGCGCTCCTCGTGGTGTCGATGCGCAGCGTGCCGCGACTGAACAACCTGCTGTGCTATTTCCTCGGGCTGATCGCGTTCTTCGCGGTCCACCAGCCCCCTTCGCTGTCGCTGTTCGCCACGCTGGCCGGCGCGGCGGCACTCGGATCGATGGCGGCGTGGGTGGCGCACCTGCTGCAGCGCCGCGTGCGCTGACCGCCGGACTTTCCTTTCTTCCCTCTCACCTTCATTCAAGGGGTTCCCTCATGCAATCCGTCATCCTCGTCACTGGCGCCGGCTCCGGCATCGGCAAGCTCAGCGCGCAGGCGCTCGCCGAAGCGGGCCACATCGTCTATGCCTCCATGCGCGACATCGCGGGCCGCAACAAGGCGCGCGCGGCCGAGCTGCGTGCGCTGGCCACGGCCCAGGGGCTTCAGCTGCATCCGCTCGAACTCGATGTGCTGTCGCAGGCCTCCGCCGATGCCGCCGCGGCGACCATCGTCCAGGCGCAGGGCCGCCTCGACGTGGTGATGCAGAACGCGGGCCATCTCGTGGTCGGGCCGACCGAGGCCTTCACGCCGGAAGACATCGCCCGGGTGTTCGACACCAACGTGCTCGGCGCCCAGCGCGTGAACCGCGCGGTGCTGCCGTACCTGCGCCAGCAGGAGTCGGGGCTGATGCTGTGGATCAGCAGCACGACCACCAAGGGCGGCTTTCCGCCGTTCATGGGCCCGTACGGCGCGGCCAAGGCGGCCATGGATTCGCTGGCGGTGACGCTGGCCTACGAGATCGCGCGCTTCGGCATCGAGACCTCGATCGTCGTGCCGGGCGCATTCACCCGGGGCACCGATCACTTCCCGAGTGCGGGCAAGCCCTCCGATGCTGCCATTGCCGCCGCCTACGGCCGCTACGACGGCGTGATGGACCGCATCGGCGAGCGCCTGTCCGCTCTCACGCCCGAGCACGCCGACCCGCAGGCCGTGGCCGACGACATCGTGCGCATCGTGGGCCTGCCGGCCGGCACGCGGCCGATGCGTTCGCTGATCGACTTCGTGGGCGACGGTGCGGCCGAGGTCTTCGAGGTGTCGGAGCGCGTGCGCATCGACTTCGCCCGGCGCATCGGCATGGGCGACCTGCTCGAGGCGAAGGTCCGGCGCTGAGCGGGGCGCTGCCAAGAAAGGCGGTGGATCTTCCTGTCCAATAGCGGCATGGAACATTCACCGAACGACGTGACAGAGCGCCTGAACGACCTCGAGATCAAGTCGAGCTATGCCGAAGACCTGCTCGAGCAGCTGAACATGACGATCTACCGGCAACAGCAGCAGATCGACAGCCTGATCCTGCAGGTCGCGCAGCTGCGGCTGCAAAGCCAGAACGCAGGGCAGGACGGGGGCGCACGCAACCTGCGTGACGAGCTCCCTCCCCATTACTAATCACTCCCCCAGGCTTCGCGCACTTCGTGTCGCTTCGCCAACCCCCTCGCCGGGGGGCAACACCGGTGGCCCGGCAAAGCCGGTTCCACGGTGTTTCACGAAGGATCGGTCAGCCGTGCGCGTGCCAGAGCACGGCAAAGAAATGGCAGGTGCTGCCGGCCAAGACAAACAGGTGCCACACCGAATGCGCGTAGCGCACCTTGTTGTCGAACAGGAACACCACGGCCCCGGCCGTGTAGAACAGCCCGCCGGCCACGAGCCAGGCCAGACCGGCCGATGACATGCGCTCGTACAGCGGCACCGCCGCCATCAGTGCCATCCAGCCCATCGCCACGTACAGGCCGGTGGACCACAGCGGGTGCTGCAGGCGGTTGAACAGCTTGGCGCCCACGCCCAGGACAGCCGCGGCGGTGATGGCGCCGAACAGCGTCCAGCCCCAGGGCCCGCGCAGCACGCCGAACAGGAAGGGCATGTAGCTGCCCGCAATGAACAGGTAGATCGCCGCGTGGTCGAGCCGGTTGAACCAGGCCTTGGCGCGGCCGATCGGCAGCGCGTGGTACAGCGTGGAGATCAGGTACAGCACGATGGCCGTGCCCGCGAAGAGCGAGGCGCCCACCACGGCCGCGGCCTGGCCTTTCTGGGCGGCGCTGTAGACCAGGATCGGCAGCGAGGCGATCGCCAGCAGCAGGCCCAGGCCGTGGCTCAGGGCGTTGAAGAGCTCTTCCATCGCGGTCTGGTCGCGCGCGGCGGACGCCTGCTTTTTCTGCAGATCGGTGGAACGGGCGGGCTGCAGCTGCAGCGGCGGGCTATTCGTCATCAGGAACAGAGCCTCCGGGATCGGTGTTGGTTCCGCAAGAATTCGCGAAACCGGCAGATCATGTTACTTGACCTGCTGTTTGCCGAGTTTGCGTGCCAATGTGCGCCGATGCATGCCGAGTCGGCGCGCGGTTTCCGAGATGTTGAAGCCGGTCTCGGCCAGCATTTCGTGGATGCGCTCCCACTCCAGCGTCTTGATCGAGGTGGAGCGGTTGGTCAGTTCGACCTCGGTGGTGCCGGCGGCGCGGCCGAAGGCGGCCTCGATGTCGTCGGTGTTCGAGGGCTTGGCCAGGTAGTGGCAGGCGCCGAGCTTGATGGCCTCGACGGCGGTGGCGATGCTCGCGAAGCCGGTGAGCACCACGATCAGCATTTCGGCGTCGTGCCGGTGCAGCATCTGCACGCAGGCCAGGCCCGAGGCCTCGCCGTTGAGCTTCAGGTCGACCACGGCGTAGCCGGGCGAAGGGCCGTCGCCTTCCTCGAGCAGCGCTTCCACCTCCTCGAGGTTGCGCGCATGCACCACCACGTAGCCGCGCCGTTCGAAGGAGCGGGCGAGCGTGCGCGCGAAGGCCTCGTCGTCCTCGACGATCAGCAGCTGGCGGACCTCGGCGGTGTCGGGTGTGTGCGTCATGGGCTGCTCGGGGCTTGGGGGGCGGCGTTGTCCGCGATGGCTGGGGCTTCCTCGTCTTCTTCGAGCACGATGGCCGCCAGTGGCAGCGTGATGGTCACGATGGCGCCGCCCTCGGGACGGTTGCGCACGGAGACGCGCCCGCCCAGCGTGCGCGCCACGTTCACGACGAGGAACAGGCCCAGCCCGCCGCCGGGACGGCCCTTGCTCGACTGGTAGGGCTTGCCGAACTCCGCGAGGATGGCCGGCATGAAGCCGGGGCCCGCGTCGGTGACGGTGATGGTGAGCGCGTCGGCGTCGTGCGTGGCTTCCAGGCGCAGCCAGTGCGGCGAGGCCTCGAGCGCGTTGTCGAGCACGTTGCACACCATCTGCTTGATGGCCGAGTCGGACACCATGGGCAGGTCCTGCCCGAACAGGTTCTCGTAGTCGAACTCCTCGACCGGGCGCGTGGTGCGCCATTCTTCGACGAGGTCGTCCAGGAAGGTGCGCACGGTGGTCTCTTCGGACGACTCGCCGCGCGTCTCGCCGGCCGACAGCAGGATGCCGCTGACGATGCTCTTGCAGCGCTGGATCTGCACTTCCATCTCGGCCACTTCCTGCAGCAGCTCGGGGTCGGAGCTGAAGTGCGGCAGCCGGCGCCAGTCGCCCAGGATCACGGCCAGCGTGGCCAGCGGCGTGCCCAGCTCGTGCGCCGCGCCCGAGGCCAGCAGGCCCATGCGCACGATGTGTTCTTCTTCGGAGGCGCGCTGGCGCAGGTCGGCCAGCCGCGCGTCGCGCACGCGCAGGTTGCGGCTGATGCGGGTGATGAAGACCACCAGCAGCGCCGCGTTGAGCGCAAAGCACACCAGCATGCCCTGCACGTAGGGGCTCCACAGGCCGCGGTCGTGGTCCAGCGGCAAGGGCAGCGGGCGCGAGAACAGCGCCAGGCCCGCGAAGCACAGGCCGGTGATGACCACGATGGTCCAGGTCGACCAGGCCTTGAGCAGCACCGCGCCCAGGATCACCTGCAGCAGGTACAGGAAGACGAAGGGGTTGGTGGCGCCGCCGCTGAGGTACAGCTGGGCCGTGAGCGTGGCCACGTCGACCAGCAGCGCGACGAACAGCTCTTCGTTGGTCACGCGGCCATGGATGCGCAGGCGCAGCAGGCTCACCATGTTGAACAGCGCGAGGCAGGTGAGCACCTGCAGCATGTGGTTCAGCGGCAGGCGGATGCCGAAGCCGTAGTGCACCACGAGGATGGTGGCCACCTGCCCGACCACGGCGAACCAGCGCAGCTGGATCAGCTGCTGCATGTTCTGGTGGCCGATGGCGTTGTCCAGGCTCGCGACGCCCGCGCGCGGGGCGTGCAGCTCGCCGGCCACCGCGACGAGCTTGTCAGTCGCGGCGGGCATCGGCGGGGTCGGGGCGTGCGGCGTCGGCATGCGGTGCATTTTCGCCGCTACCGTCTTGCGATGCCCGTCGGCGCCGGTCGTCGCGCCACACGAACCACGCGGCGCCGAGCACCATCAGCGCCAGCCCGTACCAGGTGAGGGCGTAGACGAGGTGGCTGTTGGGAAAGGCGATGACCGTCAGGCCGCCTGCCGGCCACGTGGGCGCGGCCTGTGCGGGTGCAGCGCCGGCCTCGGCGTCGACGAAGTAGGGCGCCACGTCGGCCAGGCCGCGCGCGGCGGCAATGGCCTGCACGTCGCGCGAGAACCAGCGGTCGGCCGCGGGGTCGTTCGTGCGCAGGAAGCCACCCTTGGGTTCGGTCAGGCGCAGCAGGCCGGCCACGGTGGTGTCGCCCTGGGGCTCGGGGGCAGTGCGCGCCGCGCGTTCACGCGCTTCAGGCGGCACGAAGCCGCGGTTGACGAGCACGACGCTGCCGTCGGCGGTGCGCAGCGGCGTCAGCACCCAGAAGCCGGCGCCGAGCCGGGTGCTGGCCTGCACCAGTGCTTCCTTGTCATGGAGGAACGTGCCGCGAAGGCGCACGTGCCGGTATTCGTCGTTGGCCGCGTTGACCGTGGGCCATTCGGATCGCGCCGGCGCGTCGGCGGCCGGGGCGTGCACGCGCTGGTCGACGCGGGCGATGAGATCGAGCTTCCAGGCCCTGCGCTCGACCTGCCAGGTGCCGAGCGCAAGAAAGCCTGCAAAGGCCAGGAGGGCGCAGACCGCCAGCGCCGCACGCGTGACAAC
Organism: Variovorax boronicumulans NBRC 103145; assembly: GCF_001591345.1. Lineage (GTDB taxonomy): Bacteria > Pseudomonadota > Gammaproteobacteria > Burkholderiales > Burkholderiaceae_C > Variovorax > Variovorax boronicumulans. The sequence continues at coordinate 21,086 of NZ_BCUS01000002.1, forward strand.
GGAGCGCGGGCGGGCGGCCGGGGCCATCAGGGCATGTTCTTCATGTCGTGGACCATGGCCGGCATCATGTTGGTGTTCATGTGATACATGACCCACAGCGAGCCGGCCAGCGTGATGACCACGAGCACCAGCGTGAAGATCAGCGCCAGCATGTTCCAGCCGCCTTCGGACTTGGCGTCCATGTGCAGGAAGTACACCATGTGGACCACGATCTGCACCACGGCGAAGCCGAGGATGACGAGGGCGGTGGTGCTCGGGTTGGCGATCACCTTGCCCATCACGAGCCAGAACGGGATCGCGGTCAGGATCACGGCCAGCACGAAGCCGGTCATGTAGCCCTTGAAGGTGCTGTGGCTGACGGGGCCGTCGTCGTGGTGGTCGCCGTGACCGTGGCTGTCGTGTGCGCCGTGGCCGTGTGCGGCGGTGGCGGTGTGTGCGGGGGCGCTCATGCCATCGATCCCATGAGGTAGACAAAGGTGAAGACGCCGATCCACACGACGTCCAGGAAGTGCCAGAACATCGACAGGCACATCAGGCGGCGGCGGTTGGCGGCGGTGAAGCCGTGCTTGGGCAGCTGGACCATCAGCACGACCAGCCAGATGATGCCGAAGCTCACGTGCAGGCCGTGCGTGCCCACCAGCGCGAAGAACGACGACAGGAAGGCGCTGCGCTGCGGGCCGGCGCCTTCGTGCAGCAGGTGCGCGAACTCGTACAGCTCCAGGCCGATGAAGCCCAGGCCCAAGAGGCCCGTGATGCCCAGCCACAGCAGCACGCCGCCCATGCGCTTGCGCTGCATCTCGAGCATCGCGAAGCCGTAGGTGATCGACGACAGCAGCAGCAGCGAGGTGTTCATCGCCACCAGCGGCAGGTCGAACAGGTCGGCGCCCGAGGGGCCGGCCGCGTAGCTGCGGCCCAGCACGCCGTACACCGCGAACAGGCAGGCGAAGATGAGGCAGTCGCTCATCAGGTAGAGCCAGAAGCCCAGCAGCGTGCCGTTCTCGGGGTGGTGGTCCTCGTTGCGGACGTGGAACAGGTCGAACGCCGGTGCGTTCGCGTTCCGGGAGGGGAGGGCGGTGGTATCAGACATGGGCGGTGGCCAGCAGGCGCGTGCGTGCTTCTTCGGTGCGAACGACTTCTTCCGCGGGGATGTAGTAGTCGCGCTTGTAGTTGAAGGTGTGGGCGATGATCGCGACCATCATGGCCGCGAAGCCGATGCCGGCCACGAGCCACATCTGCCAGATCAGGGCAAAGCCGCACACCGCGCTCAGCGCCGCGATGACGAAGCCGGCGGCCGTGTTCTTGGGCATGTGCACGGGGCTGAAGCCGTCCAGCGGACGCTGGTAGCCGCGGGCCTTCATGTCGGTCCAGGCGTCGTTGTCATGCACGCGCGGCGTGAACGCGAAGTTGTAGGCCGGCGGCGGCGACGAGGTCGACCACTCCAGCGTGCGGCCGTTCCACGGGTCGCCCGTGGTGTCGCGCAGCGACTCGCGGCGGATGAAGCTCACCACCAGCTGGATCAGGAACGAGGCGATGCCCAGCGCGATCAGCACCGCGCCGAAGGCGGCGACCTGGAACCAGATCTGCAGCGACATGTCCTGGAAGTGGCTCATGCGGCGGGTGACGCCCATCAGGCCCAGGATGTACAGCGGCATGAAGGCCATCCAGAAGCCGACGATCCAGAACCAGAACGAGCACTTGCCCCAGAACGGATCGAGCTTGTAGCCGAAGGCCTTCGGGAACCAGTAGGTGATGCCCGCCAGCATGCCGAACAGCACGCCGCCGATGATCACGTTGTGGAAGTGGGCAATGAGGAACAGGCTGTTGTGCAGCACGAAGTCGGCCGGGGGCACGGCCAGCAGCACGCCGGTCATGCCGCCGATCACGAAGGTGATCATGAAGCCGATGGTCCACATCATGGGCAGCTCGAAACGGATGCGGCCGCGGTACATCGTGAAGAGCCAGTTGAAGATCTTCGCGCCCGTGGGGATCGAGATGATCATCGTCGTGATGCCGAAGAACGAGTTCACGCTGGCGCCGGAGCCCATGGTGAAGAAGTGGTGCAGCCACACGAGGTACGACAGGATCGTGATCACGACCGTGGCGTACACCATCGAGGCGTAGCCGAACAGGCGCTTGCCCGAGAAGGTGGAGACCACTTCCGAGAAGATGCCGAAGGCCGGCAGGATCAGGATGTACACCTCGGGGTGGCCCCAGATCCAGATCAGGTTCACGTACATCATGGCGTTGCCGCCCATGTCGTTCGTGAAGAAGTTGGTGCCGACGTAACGGTCGAGCGACAGCAGGGCCAGCACGGCCGTGAGCACCGGGAAGGCGGCCACGATCAGCACGTTGGTGCACAGGGCGGTCCACGTGAAGACGGGCATCTTCATCATGGTCATGCCGGGTGCGCGCATCTTCACGATGGTGGCCAGCAGGTTCACGCCCGAGAGCAATGTGCCCACCCCCGCGATCTGCAAGGACCAGATGTAGTAATCGACCCCCACGTCAGGACTGAACAGGATGCCCGACAGCGGCGGGTACGCCAGCCAGCCGGTCTTGGCGAACTCGCCCACGAACAGCGAGGCCATCACGAGGCCGGCGCCGAAGGTGGTCATCCAGAAGCTGAAGTTGTTCAGGAACGGGAAGGCCACGTCGCGCGCGCCGATCTGCAGCGGCACCACGAAGTTCATGAGGCCCGTGACCAGCGGCATCGCCACGAAGAAGATCATGATCACGCCGTGGGCGGTGAAGATCTGGTCGTAGTGGTGCGGCGGCAGAAAGCCCGCGTTGTCGCCGAAGGCGACGGCCTGCTGGGCCCGCATCATCAGTGCGTCGGCGAAGCCGCGCAGCAGCATCACCAGGCCCAGGATGATGTACATGATGCCGATCTTCTTGTGGTCGATGCTGGTGATCCAGTCGCGCCACAAGGTGCCCCACAGCTTGAAATAGGTCACGGCGCCCAGCAGCGCCAGGCCGCCCAGGATCACGGCCGCGAAGGTCACGAGCAGGATGGGCTCGTGAAGGGGAATCGCCTCCCAGGAGAGGCGGCCGAAGACGAGCTTCGTCAGGTCTAGGTTCTGCAACATCTTAGTCTTCGGTGGTGCACATCGCGGTGACGTACTTGCGCTTGGGCGTGTCGAGGGAGTCGGCCTGCCAGGCCTGCTTGGTGGCGACGTTGAAGGCGCCGGGCTTGCCCAGGCCGCCGTCGGCGTCGATGGCCATCATTTCCTTCATGCACATCTTGTTGCGGTCGACGCACAGGTTCAGGATGGCGTCGTACAGGGCGGGATCGACCGCGGCGTAGTGGCGCACGGGCTCGCGCTCGCTCGGCACTTCGAGCTTCTTGTACTGCTCGCGGGTCAGTTCGCCTTCTTTGCCGGTCTTGACCTTGGCCACCCACTGGTCGAAGCCGTCGTGGCTCAGGCCGTGGAACTTGAAGCGCATGCCCGAGAAGCCCGCGCCGCTGTAGTTGGCGGAGAAGCCGTCGAACTCACCCGGCTTGTTGATCACCGCGTGCAGCTTGGTCTCCATGCCCGGCATGGCATAGATCTGGCCGGCCAGCGCGGGGATGAAGAAGGAGTTCATGACCGACGAGGCCGTGATCTTGAAGCTGATCGGGCGGTCCACCGGGGCGGCCAGCTCGTTCACCGTGGCGATGCCCTGCTCGGGATAGATGAAGAGCCACTTCCAGTCCAGCGCCACCACCTCGACCACCAGCGGCTTGGTTTCGGCGGGAATCGGGCGCTGCGCGTCCAGGCGGCTCAGCGGGCGGTACGGGTCCAGCGTGTGGGTGCTGATCCAGGTGATCGCGCCCAGCGCGATGATGATCAAGAGCGGCGCGGCCCAGATCGCCAGCTCGAGCTGCGTGGAGTGGTCCCAGTCGGGGCTGTAGGTGGCCTCCTTGTTCGACTGGCGATAGCGCCAGGCAAAGAAGATGGTCAGGGCGATCACCGGAATGATGATGATCAGCATCAGCACCGTGGAGACGACGATCAGGCGTCCCTGCTGGTTGGCGATGTCGCCGGAGGGGTTCAACAGCACCGTGTTGCAGCCCGCCAGGAAAATGGCGGAAAGCAGCAGAAGTGCTCGGCGAAGGGTCTTGAGGATGTGCATGCCGGGAGAGGAAAGTGCGAAGGCCGCGCAAAAATGACCCTGCAATCTACGCCGCCCAAGGGATTCCGCCTATTGGACGTTTTGTCCTATGGCGGTAAACGCAATTCGGTGAGACGCTACAGGGTGTCCAGAATTTCCCCTGTGTCGTGCCCCGGCATGACACCCGAATTACAGCCAGCCAGCTAGCAAGATGACGACGTCCAGCATCAGTCCACCAGGCGCCCAGCCTGTGTCGCACCCGACCGAAGGCGGCGCCCGCGCCGCAGACGCCGACCATTCGCACATCGCCCCGGGCGAGATCGCGGTCGGCGTGGTCATCGGCCGCGCCTCCGAGTATTTCGACTTCTTCGTCTACGGCATCGCCTCGGTGCTGGTGTTCCCGGCGGTGTTCTTCCCCTTCGAGCAGCGCCTGGAAGGCGTGCTCTGGGCCTTCGTGATCTTCTCGTTCGCCTTCATCGCGCGCCCCTTCGGCACCGTGATCTCGATGGCGATCCAGCGGCGCTTCGGGCGCGAGACCAAGCTGACGATTGCGCTGTTCCTGCTGGGCACCTCCACCGCCGGCATCGCCTTCCTGCCGGGCTACGCGAGCATCGGCTTCACGGCCATCGTGCTGCTGTCGATCTTCCGCTTTGCCCAGGGCCTGGCGCTGGGCGGCTCGTGGGACGGCCTGCCGTCGCTGCTGGCGCTGAACGCACCGCCCAACAAGCGCGGCTGGTACGCCATGCTGGGCCAGCTGGGCGCACCGCTGGGCTTCTTCCTGGCCAGCGCGCTGTTCGCGTACCTGTATTCGAGCTTGCCGCTGGCCGACTTCCTCGACTGGGGCTGGCGCTACACCTTCTACGTGGCCTTCGCCATCAACGTCGTGGCGCTGTTCGCGCGCCTGCGCCTGGTGGCCACCGACGAGTACGCGCGCCTGCTCGAAGAGCGCGAACTGCAGCCCACCAGCGTGGTCGAGCTGACCCGCTCGCAGGGCGCCAACCTGCTGATCGGCGCGTTCGCCGCGCTGGCCAGCTACGCGCTGTTCCACCTGATCACGGTGTTCCCGCTGTCGTGGATCTCGCTGTACTCCGACCAGTCGATCACCGAGTTCCTGATCGTGCAGATGATCGGCGCGGTGTTCGGCGCCATCGGCATCGTGGCCTCGGGCCTGATCGCCGACCGCATCGGCCGTCGCTTCACGCTCGGTGGCCTGGCCGCCATGATCGCCGTGTTCAGCGGCTTTGCGCCCACGCTGCTCGACGGCGGACGCATCGGCCAGGACATCTTCATCGTGCTGGGCTTTGCGCTGCTGGGCCTGTCGTACGGCCAGGCGGCCGGCGCCGTGACCTCCAACTTCGCGCCCAAGTACCGCTACGTGGGTGCGGCCCTCACGGCCGACCTGGCCTGGCTCATCGGCGCGGCCTTTGCCCCGCTGGTCGCCCTGGGCCTGTCGGCGCACTTCGGCCTGGCCTTCGTGAGCGTCTACCTGCTGTCGGGCGCGCTCGGCACGCTGGCGGCGCTGGGGCTGAACCGGGCGCTGGCGCGGGATTGACCGGCGTTGCTGCCGTGTTTTCAAAGAAGGGGCCGATGGCCCCTTTTTTCATGGCCGCCGCGTGGCTCGCTTAGGATTCGCCTCGATGTTCACCGCCGCCATTTTTGACATGGATGGGCTGCTGATCGATTCGGAGCGCCCCATCATGGCCGCCTGGATCGCCGCGGCCCGCACGCTCGATGTCGAGCTTTCGCACGCCCAGTACCTGCAATGCGTGGGGCTGGCCATGAGCGAGTCGAAGCAGATCCTTGCCGCGCTGCTCGGCGGCCCTGCCGCCTACCAGCACGCGGCGACGCAGGTGACCGCCGCGCTGCAGCTGGAACGCGCCGACGGCGACGCCCGGCCGCTCTTTCCCATCAAGCCCGGCGCGGCCGAGCTGCTCGCCGCCTTGCGCGGTCGCGGCACGCGCTGCGCGGTGGCTTCGTCGTCCACGCGCGGCCAGATCGCGGCCTGCCTGGGAAGCCTCGACGTGCTCCACCATTTCGAGGCCTTCGCGGGCGGCGACGAGGTCGCGCGCGCCAAGCCCGACCCGGCGCTGTACCGCCTCGCGGCCGAGCGCCTGGGCGTGGACCCTGCCGATTGCGTTGCCTTCGAAGACAGCGAGAACGGCGCCAAGGCCGCGCTCGCCGCCGGCATGCGCGTGGTGGTGGTGCCCGACCTCAAGCACCCGCCCGAGGCGATCGTCGCGCAGGCCTTTCATGTGCTCGATTCGCTGCACGATGCGATGCCGCACGTGCCGCGCTGGTTTCCCTGACGAAGTCAGGGCCCGTGTTCAGTTCAGTTCAGAGCACTTCGTCCCGCAGCTGCGGGAACACCTTCGACACCTTGGCCAGCAGGTAGTCGCCGTAGCGGCCGCTGAAGGCGTGCACGTTGGCGCGGTCCCAGCGTTCGGCGCTGTCGTCCAGCGCGTCGGCGCCAGCCAGGCCTTCGATGCGCTGCACGCGCGCTTCGAAGTTCGGGTCGAAGAACAGCGGGAACGACAGCCGGTCGCGGCCCGAGGTGTTGCGCTTCACGCGGTGCGGCGTCGACTTGTAGAGCCCGCCGGTCATGCGGTCGAGCATGTCGCCGATGTTGCAGACGAAGGCGCCGGGCACCGGCGGCGCATCGATCCAGCCGCCCGGCGTGTGCACCGCGAGGCCGCCCACGGTGTCCTGGTGCAGGATCGTGAGCAGGCCGTAGTCGGTGTGCTCGCCCACGCCCCATTGCACGTCCAAGCCCTCGGGCACGGCCTGCGTCGGGTAGTTGAAGAGGCGGAACAGGATCAGCGGGTCGCCCGTGTAGCGCTCTGCAAAATAGTCCGCGGGCAGGCCGAGGCTCAGCGCGATGCCTTCCATGAGCCGGTGGCCCAGCTGCGTGACGGCGTCCATGTACGCGAGGATGGTCTCGCGAAAGTCCGGCACGTCGGGAAAGAGGTTCGGCCCGTGCACCGGCGTCTTCGCCTGCACCAGCGGGTGGTCGGCGGGCAGCTCGGTGCCCAGGTACAGGCCTTCCTTCCAGTCGGGGCGGCCCGAGGTCAGCTCGCCGCCACGCGGGAAGAAGCCACGCCAGGCCCGGCCGCCCAGGGCCATGCGCCATTGCATCTTGGTTTCCTCGGGCAGGTCGAAGAACCGGTGGCTCAGGTCTTCGAGCCGCTGGATCAGCGCGGCGTCGACGCCGTGGCCCGTGACGTAGAAGAAGCCGTGCGCGCGGCAGGCGTCGCCGATCTGCGCCGCCACGCGTGCGCGTTCGGGCGTGCCGGCCACCAGCGGCGCGACGTCAATGAGGGGAAGAGATGGGTCGGTCATGCGTCTCTCGAAAAAGGCGAACGGATGTCGGACAGGAACTGCTGCGCACGCGGGTGCTGCGGGCGGTTGAAGAAATCGTCGGGCGTGGCGCGTTCGAGCACCTGACCCTGGTCCATGAAGAGCACGCGGTCGGCCACCTCGCGCGCGAAGCCCATCTCGTGCGTGACGCACACCATGGTCATGCCGTCGCGCGTGAGGTCGCGCATCACCAGCAGCACCTCGCCGACCATCTCGGGGTCGAGCGCGCTGGTGGGCTCGTCGAACAGCATCAGCGGCGGCTTCATGGCGAGCGCGCGCGCAATGGCTACACGCTGCTGCTGGCCGCCCGACAACTCGCCGGGCCACGCATTGGCTTTGTTGGCCAGGCCCACGCGCTCCAGCAGCGCCATCGCGCGTGCGTCGGCCTCCTTGCGCGACAGGCCGTGCAGCTGCATCGGCGCCATGGTGCAGTTCTGCAGCACGCTCAGGTGCGGGAACAGGTTGAACTGCTGGAACACGAAGCCGATGCGCGAGCGGAACGCGTTCACGTCCAGGCCGGGCGCGTGGATGTCCTGCCCGTCGAGCGTGATGCGGCCCGACTGGATCGGCTCCAGCCGGTTGAAGGTGCGGATCAGCGTCGACTTGCCCGAGCCCGAGGGCCCGCACACCACGACCACCTCGCCCTTGTGGATGGTCTCGGTCACGTCGACCAGCGCGTGGTAGCTGCCGTACCACTTGTTGACTTGTTGGAGTTCGATCATGCGGGCACCTTGAGGGTGGCGGCGGGAAGGCCGCGGCGCGCGAGCCGGCGCTCCAGCCAGTAGGCGAAGCGCGAGAGGCCGAAGCACAGGATGAAGTAGGTCAGGCCCAGGATCAGGTAGATCTGCGCCGGCTTGGTGAACACCTGCGTGTTGATCTGCGTGGAGATGAACGACACCTCGGCCAGCCCGATGATGTAGCCCAGCGAGGTCTCCTTGATGGTCGAGACGAACTGGTTCACCAGCGAGGGCAGCATGCTGCGAAGCGCCTGCGGCAGCACCACGAGGCGCATGGCGCCGAAGTAGCTCAGGCCGAGCGCGCGCGCGGTTTCCATCTGCCCGCGCGGCAGGCCCTGGATGCCGGCGCGCACGATCTCGGCGAGGTAGGCGGCATCGAAGATCACGAGCGCGATCAGCATGGTGGTGAACTGGTCGGTCTTCACACCCGTGACGCTGGGCAGGAAGAAGTAGGCCCAGAAGATCACCATCAGCAGCGGCAGGCCGCGCACCACGAACACCAGCGCCGTGACGGGCCAGCGCATGCAGCGCCACGGGCTCACGCGCGCCAGGCCGAGCACGATGCCCAGCGGCAGCGCGAGCACCAGCCCGCACGAGGCCAGCAGCAGCGTGAGCACCAGCCCGCCGAGCGGGCCGTTCGGGTACTGGCCGATGAGGAAGTAGACCCAGTAGTCGTGGATGATCTCTAGCATGTCATCAACGCCTCAGATGGTCCGCACCGGGAAGCGGTGGTGGTACCAGGTGGCCAATCCGGTGATCGCCAGCGACACCGTCAGATAAGCCGCGCTCGCGAACGCGAACGACTCGAAGCTGCGGAAGGTCGCGCTTTCCACCTGCCCCGCTTGGTACATCAGCTCGGCCACGCCGATCACCGTGGCGATCGAGGTGTTCTTCCACAGGCTCAGCGTCTGCGAGATGAGCGGCGGCACGGTCACGCGCAGCGCCTGCGGCAGCACCACGCGGCGCATCGTGGCCAGGAAGCTGAAGCCCAGCGCGCGGCCGGCCTCGAACTGCACGGCCGGGATCGAGCGGATGCCGCTGCGGATGTCCTCGGCCATGAAGGCGGCCGTGTACAGCGACAGCGCCACGATCGCGCTGTAGGCCTCGATGTGGCCTTCATAGAGCCAGGTCTTCAGGCCCTCGGGCAGCAGCTCGGGCGCGCCGAAGTACCAGAACAGCATGTGGGCCAGCAGCGGGATGTTGCGGATCGATTCCACGTACGCAAAGCCGAGCCAGCGCAGCGGCGCCAGCGGCGAGAGCCGCAGCAGCGCCACCACCAGCGCCAGCGGCAGCGCGAAGACGAGCGAGACCGCGAGCAGCTGCAGCGACAGCCACAGGCCCGCGACCAGCATGTCGTGGTACTGGCCGGTCAGCAGCAGCGAATAGTCGAACAGGGGCATGGGAAACGGGAGGCACGGCGAAAGGCGCCGGGGCGCACATGGTACGCATGCGCGCCGTGCTGCTCAAAAGCGAAGGGCGGGTCGCATGGCGGCCCGCCCCTGGTGTGCCGAGCGCGCGGGGCTCAGTCGATCTTGTCGGTCTCGAGCTTGAAGTCGCGCGTCTGGAATCCGGAGGCCGTGTTCGGGCCGTACCACTTCAGGAAGATCTTCTGCGCTTCGCCCGACTTCTCGAGCTCGCGCAGCGTGTCGTCCACCACGGTCTTCAGGCCGCTCTCGCCCTTCTTGATGCCGATGGCCAGCGACTCGGTGCTCAGGTTCTGCTTGAGCACCACGTACTGCGCCTTCTGCGGGCCCAGCTTGGCGTAGCTGCGCAGCAGCGCGGCCTCGTCGTCCACGTAGCCCACGCCCTTGCCCTGCTGCAGCGCCTGGAAGGCCTGCTGGCTGGTGTCGAAGGTCACGACCTCGGCGGTGGGCACGGCCTTGCGGATGTTGGGCTCCTGCGTGCCGCCGCGGATGGTCAGCACCTTCTTGCCGCCGAGCTGCGGCACCTCGGTGATGCCGCTGGTCTTCTTCACGATGGCCTTCTGGCCGGTGACGAAGGTGGTGAGCGAGAAGTCGATCTGCGCCTCGCGCTCCTTGTTGTGCGTGAGGCCGGCGGCCACCAGGTCCACGTGGCCCTGCTGCAGCTCGGGAATGCGCGCGGCCACGGCGATCTGCTTGAGCACCGGCTTCACGCCGATCTTTTTCGCGATGGCGTTCACCAGGTCGACCTCGTAGCCGACGATCTGGCGCGTCTTCGGATCGATGAAGGTGGCGGGCTCGTCGGTGCCGAGCACGCCGACCACGAGTTCGCCCTTCTTCTTGATGTCGGCGAGCTGGTCCGCATGGGCGGCAACGCCGGTCAGCAGGGCGGAAGCGGCAAGGGCCGCGGCAAGCAGGGTGTGGCGCATGGTGGGGATCGTCCTCTCTCCAGAGTGAAATTCAGGCCGGAACCATATCAATAAAACCCAAGATTATTAAATCGTCAATCGACATATGCATATGGGGCTGATGAATCGGCCTGTTGCCGGCTGGGTTAAATTCGCGACGCCGCGACGTGCCCCGCCGCCGTCCCCCGAATGTCTTACCGAGCGAGCTTTTCATGATCATCCAACCCCGCGTGCGCGGCTTCATCTGCGTCACCACCCACCCCGTGGGCTGCGAAGCCAATGTCCGGCAACAGATCGCGTACGTCAAAGCCAAACCCCCCATCGCGGGCGGCCCCAAGCGCGTGCTGGTGATCGGCGCGTCCACCGGCTACGGCCTGGCCGCGCGCATCACCGCAGCCTTCGGCAGCGGCGCCGACACGCTGGGCGTGTGCTTCGAACGCGCGGGCAGCGCGACCAAGCCCGGCTCGCCCGGCTGGTACAACACCGCCGCCTTCCACCGCGCCGCCACGGCCGAAGGGCGCTACGCCAAGACGATCAACGGCGACGGCTTTTCCGACGCGGTGAAGCAGCAGGCCATCGAGACCATCCGCGCCGACCTCGGCCAGGTCGACCTCGTGGTCTACAGCCTGGCCGCGCCGCGCCGCACGCACCCCAAGACGGGCCAGGTCTTCAACTCCGTGCTCAAGCCCATCGGCAAGGCCGTGACGCTGCGCGGCCTGGACACCGACAGCGGGACCGTGAAGGAATCGGTGCTCGAGCCCGCCACGCAGGAAGAGATCGACAACACCGTGGCCGTCATGGGCGGCGAAGACTGGCAGATGTGGATCGACGCGCTGCAGCAGGCCGGCGTGCTGGCCGACGGTGCCAAGACCACGGCCTTCACCTACCTGGGCGAGCAGATCACCCACGACATCTACTGGAACGGCTCCATCGGCGCCGCCAAGAAGGATCTGGACGAGAAGGTGCTGGACATCCGCGCCCAGCTGGCCGCCAAGGGCGGCGACGCGCGCGTGTCGGTGCTGAAGGCGGTGGTCACGCAGGCCAGCTCGGCCATTCCGATGATGCCGCTGTACCTGTCGCTGCTGTTCAAGGTGATGAAGGCCGAAGGCACGCACGAGGGCTGCATCGAGCAGGTGCACGGCCTGTACGCGGACAGCCTGTACGGCGCCACGCCGCACCTGGACGACGAAGGCCGCCTGCGCGCCGACTACAAGGAGTTGGCGCCGCAGGTGCAGGCGCGCGTGCAGGAACTCTGGCCGCAGGTCACCGACGCCAACCTCAACGAGCTGACCGATTTCGCGGGCTACAAGACCGAGTTCCTGCGCCTGTTCGGCTTTGCCGTCGAGGGCGTGGACTACACGGCTGACGTGAGCACCGATGTGGGCATTCCCGATCTGATCCAACTCTAGAGCGACCCGAGGGGATACTCCCGCCCATGCAGATTCAAGACAAACCGCCCGCCGGCACGCCCTTCGAGTGGATCGGCGGCGAGCCCAAGGTGGAGGCGCTGGTCGAGCGCTTCTACGACCTGATGGACCTCGAGCCGGCCTACGCGCAGCTGCGCGCCGTGCACGGCACCGACCTGGACAACGCGCGCCAGCGCCTGTTCTGGTTCCTCTGTGGCTGGCTCGGCGGGCCCGCCCACTACACCGACCGCTTCGGCCACCCCATGCTGCGCGCGCGGCATTTGCCGCAGGCCATCGGCGGCCACACCATCGGCATCAAGGAACGCGACCAGTGGCTGGCCTGCATGGACCAGGCGATGGGCGAGACCGGCGTGCCTGAAGACTTGCGCGCGAGGTTGCGCGATTCCTTCTTCAAAACCGCCGACTGGATGCGCAACCGCGGCGAATAGATCAGGCTCGCCCCCAGGCTACGCGCACTTCGTGTCGCTTCGCCAACCCCCTGCCGGGGGCAACACCAGCGGCCCGGCAAAGCCGGTTCCGCGGTGTTCCACGAAGGGGCCAGGCCGTCGAATGAACCACATACACAACGACTCGAAGGATCTTTGTCCATGAATTCCATCGTCATCATCGGCGGCGGCCACGCCGCGGCCCAGCTCTGCGCGGGCCTGGCGGAAGCCGGGCAGGGCGCGCGCGTGCACCTGGTCTGCGAAGAGGCCTGCGAGCCGTATCACCGCCCGCCGCTGTCGAAGGCCTTCCTCAAGAGCGCCGACGAAACCACGCAGCCGCACAAGGCTGCCGACTGGTACCGCGAAGCGGGCATCACGCTGCACCTGGGCGACGCCGCCGTGGCCATCGACCGCGAGGCGCACACCGTCACGCTGCGCTCGGGCGCGGTGCTGCCGTGGGAGCGCCTGGTGCTGGCCACCGGCACGCGCGCGCGCCAGATGCCCGGCCTGCCGCAAGGCCTGGAGAACGTGGCGAGCCTGCGCGCCGCCGACGAGGCGCAGCGCCTGCGCACGCGGTTGGCGGATGCGCAGCAGGTCACGGTGTTGGGCGGCGGCTTCATCGGCCTCGAAGTGGCGGCCACCGCGCAGGCGCTGGGCAAGCGCGTGCAGGTGATCGAATGCGCGCCGCGCCTGCTGGGCCGCGCCGTGTCGCCCGAGCTGTCGGCGCACGTGCTGGCCACGCACCGCGCGGCCGGCATCGACATCGTGCTGGGCGCGCAGACCGGCGCCTTCGAGGTCGTGGGCGACCGGCTCGTGTCGGTCGAGGTCAACGGCGTGAAGCAGCCGATCGATCTGCTGCTGCTGGGCATCGGCGCGGTGCCCGAGACCGCGCTCGCGCAGGCCGCGGGCCTCGAGTGCGCCGACGGCATCGTGGTCGACGGCCACATGCAGACCAGCGCGGCCGACGTGCTCGCGGTGGGCGACTGCACGCGCTTCCCCGACCGCCGCGCGGGCCGCGCGCTGCGGCTCGAATCGGTGCAGAACGCGAACGACCAGGCGCGCACCGCCGTGGCCACGCTGACCGGCGCCGCGCGCGATCACGACGCGGTCGCGTGGTTCTGGTCCGACCAGGGCGGCCTGCGGTTGCAGATGGCGGGCCTGATGCCGGCCGAAGGCACGCCGGGCCTGGTGAGCGTGCGCCGCGCGGGGCCGAAGCCCGAGGCGTTCTCGCTGTTCCACTACGTCGACGGCCAGCTCGTGTGCGTCGAATCGGTGAACGCGCCGGTCGATCACATGATGAGCCGCAAGCTGCTCGAAGCGGGCCGCAGCCCCGCGCCGGAGGCGGTGGCGGACGCGGCGGTACCACTAAAGAATCACCTGGCCTGAACCTGGCGTAACGGCTGTCGCAACGGCGCTGCACGACAGGCCCGGATTCACCGGTCTGTCACCCGGCTTTCGGAGACTGGTCTTCCTCATATCCGCAGGGAGACCTCTCGATGAACAACGCAGTGGCCGCGTCGCTGGCGCGCCTCGCCCCCATGTCCACCTGTGCCGCCGTCCTGGCCGCCGTGCTCACCGCCTGTGGCGGTGGCAACGGAGGCGGCACCACGTTCCCCCCGATCGTTCCGCCTCCTGCGCCCGCGCCGGCCCCGGCGCCCGTGGCCGCCGGCACGCGCACCACGGTCGCGCTGCTCGAAACGACCGACCTGCACTTCAACGTGCGCAGCTACGACTACTTCAAGCTCGCCGAAGACAAGTCGTACGGCTACGAGCGCACCGCGACGCTCATCAACGCCGCGCGCAAGGAGTTCGCGAACACGATGCTGTTCGACAACGGCGACACCATCCAGGGCACCGCGCTGGCCGACTACGAAGCGCTGGTCAGCCGCATCCCGTGCACGCAGCCGCTGTCGATGTACAAGGTGATGAACGCCACCGGCTACGACGCCGGCACGCTGGGCAACCACGAGTTCAACTACGGCCTGGACTTTCTCAACCAGGTGCTCGGCGGCGGCCTCGATGTCGAGGGCGTGGACGGCAGCAAGAAGTGCGCGGGCCCGAGCTTCCCGATGGTGGTGGCCAACGTGCACAGCCTCAAGAGCGGCAAGCCGCTCGTGGCGCCCTACACCATCGTCACCAAGCAGTTCACCGCCACCGCGCCGGACGGCAAGAGCGTGACGGTGCCGGTGAAGGTCGGCGTGATCGGCTTCACCACGCCCGGCATCATGAACTGGGACAAGCGCTTTCTCGAAGGCAAGCTGCGCACCGAAGGCGCGGTCGAAGCGGCCAAGCGCTACGTGCCCGAGCTGCGCGAGAAGGGCGCCGACATCGTCGTGGCGCTGCAGCACGGCGGCCTCGACGCCTCGCCGTACTCGCCGACCATGGAAAGCCCGGGCCTGTACCTGTCGAAGGTGCCCGGCATCGACGTGCTGATGATGGGCCACCAGCACGGCCTGTTCCCCGACCGTGGCGCCAAGCCCGGCTACACGCAGCCCGGCGTGGACAACGCCGCCGGCACCGTCAACGGCGTGCCGGCCGTGATGCCCAGCTCGTGGGGCAAGGCGCTGGGCCTCGTGAAGCTCGAGCTCGTGTGGGACGGCAAGGCCTGGGGCGTGGACAAGAGCAAGACGCTGGTCGAGGCGCGCTCGACCCAGATCGGCAAGGGCGTTTATGTCGATGCCGACCCGAGCGTGGCACCGATGGTCGACACCCAGCACCAGGCCGCGATCGACTACGTGAAGACGCCGATCGGCAGCACCGACTTCCGCATGAACACTTTCTTTGCCGACGTCGGCGACCCGGGCGCGATCCAGATCGTGAACCAGGCCCAGGCCGACTACGTGAAGACCTACGTCCAGGCCAGCCTGCCGCAGTACGCGGGCCTGCCGGTGCTGTCGGTGAGCGCGCCCTTCAAGTCGGGCTTCGAAGGCGGACGCGACTACACCGACGTGGCCGTGGGCAACCTGGCGATCTTCAGCGCGGCCGACCTGTACCTGTACCCGAACACGGTGTACGCGGTGAAGGTCACGGGCGCCGAGATCAAGGGCTGGCTCGAGGCCGCGGCCAAGCGCTTCAACAGGATCGACCCGGCGCTCACGACCGACCAGCCGCTGATCAGCCCCTTCCCGGGCTACAACTTCGACATGTTCACCACGCCCGACATGCAGTACGAGATCGACGTGACGCAGGCCGTGGGCAGCCGCATCAAGAACCTCATGTACCTGGGCGCGCCCATCGATCCGGCGAAGGAGTTCGTCATTGCCACGAACAACTACCGCGCGACGAGCGGCGCGAGCTTCATCCCGGCGCTGGACGGGCGCGCCACGATCTACGCCTCGCCCGATGCGAACCGCGACGTGCTGATCGCCTACATCAAGGCGAAGAAGACGATCACGCGCGCGGCCGACGGCGCGGCGCGCAGCTGGCGCTTCACCAAGGTGACGACCGCGGGCAACGTGACGATCACGTCGGGCCAGGGGCAATTGAGCGCGGCCACGGACGCGGGGTTGACGAACATCTCGCTGCTGACCGCGGATGACGGCAACGGCAAGGGCCGCTCGGTCTACAAGGTCGATCTGAGCAAGTAAGAAGGGCAGGGCCCGTGCGGCGCCGTGTCAGCGCCGCACGGGGGCCAGCAGCACCACCAGGGCCCCGGCCCCGCCTTCGGCCGGCTTGGCCTGCACGAAGGCGATCACCTCGTTCTTCTGGATCAGCCAGCGCTGCGTCTTGGTCTTGAGCACCGGCTGCTTGCCGGGCGAGCCCAGGCCCTTGCCGTGCACCACGCGCACGCAGCGCAGCCCCTGCTTGTGGGCGTTGCGGATGAAGCCGCCGAGCGCCTCGCGCGCCTCGTCGCTGCGCAGGCCGTGCAGGTCGACCTGCCCCTGGATCGACCAGTCGCCCTTGCGCAGCCGCGCCGTGATGTCGGTGCCGATGCCGGGGCGGCGAAAGCTCATGGCGTCGTCGACGTCGAGCAGCGTGGTCACGTCGAACTCGTCGGACAGCGACTCGCGCAGCACGCGCTGCTCGTCGAGCTGGTGCTGAAACGGAATGGGCGCGGGCGGCTCGGGCGCGAGCGCCACGGCGGCCTTGCGGCGCAGCGGCTCGGTGGCGCCGATGGCGCGCGTGAACAGGTCTTTCTCGGCGGCACGCTTGCGTTCGGCCGCGGCGCGCGCGGCGGCCTCGGCGGCCTCGCGCTCGCGGGTTTCGGCGAGCACGCGCTGCACCTGCTTGAGGTCGGCCAGGTTCTTCAGGGCCGGGGGACGCGAAGAAGACGACGCCATCAGAGCAGCCCCCGTTCCGCCATCGAGAAGCTCTGGCCCGGGCTCACGATGACGTGGTCGAGCACGCGCACGTCGACCAGCGCCAGCGCGGCGCGCAGGGTCTGCGTGAGCGATTCGTCGGCGCGCGAGGGCTCGATGCTGCCGCTGGGGTGGTTGTGGGCCAGCACCACGGCCGCGGCCTGGTGGTGCAGGGCGCGGGTGACGACCTCGCGCGGGTAGACGCTGGTCTGCGTGAGCGTGCCGCGAAACAGCTCCTCGAGCGTGAGCAGGCGGTGCTGCACGTCCAGGAAGAGCACCGCGAACACCTCGTGCGGGCGCGAGCCGATGTGCATCTGCAGGTACTGCTTGACCGCCTCGGGCGAGTCGAACACCGTGCGCTCCTTCAGGCGCTCGCCCATGGCGCGGCGCGCCAGTTCGAGCACCGCCGTGAGTTCGGAGCGCTTGGCACTGCCGCCCATGCCCTTGACCGCCTTGAGGTCATCGGGCGCCGTGTGCAGCAGCCCCGACAGCCCGCCGAAGCGTTCGAGCAGTTGCTGGGCCAGCTGGAGCACGTTCTTGCCGGCCACGCCGGTGCGCAGCAGCAGTGCCAGCAGCTCGGCGTCGGCCAGCGCGGCGGCGCCCCGCGCGATGAGCTTTTCGCGCGGCCGGGCGTCGAGAGGGAGATCCTTGAATGCCATGAAACCCTGCAGAAACCTGGGCCGGGGCGAGGTGTTGCCCCGATCCTTAAAATGAGGGCCAGTTTATCGGGACACCTCCCTCGTCTTTGCCCACCTTCGCTGCACCCATGTCCCAAGTTGTGACTTCCGGCTCCTTCCTGACCCTGCACTACCGGCTGGCCGGTCCGGCGGGCGACATCATCAACACCTTCGCCGACAAGCCCGCCACGCTGTCGCTGGGCACCGGCGAGCTCTCGCCGGCCATGGAGCAGCGCCTGATGGGCATGGAAGAGGGCGCGCACGCCACCTTCGAGCTGCCCGCCGGCGAGGCCTTCGGCGAGCGCAACCCCGACATGCAGCAGTGGGTGGCGCGCAAGCTGCTGGCCCAGATGGGCGACCCCGACGAGCAGTACGCCGTCGGCGACGTGGTGCAATTTCCCACGCCCGACGGCTCGGGCAGCTACGCGGGCGCGGTCGTCGAGTCGAACGAGACCGGCGTGCGCTTCGACTTCAACCACCCGCTCGCGGGGCAACCGGTCACCTTCGAAGTGAAGCTGATCGGCGTGCTATGAACCCGAACATCGAAGAAGTCCTGTTGGCCGAGCCGCGCGGCTTCTGCGCCGGCGTGGACCGCGCCATCGAGATCGTCGAGCGCGCCCTCGCCAAGTTCGGCGCACCGATCTACGTGCGCCACGAGATCGTGCACAACACCTACGTGGTGAACGAGCTCAAGGCCAAGGGCGCGATCTTCATCGAAGAGCTCTCCGACGTGCCGACCGGCTCCACGCTGGTGTTCAGCGCGCACGGCGTGAGCAAGGCCGTGGAGCAGGAGGCGCGCGACCGCGGCTTCTCGATCTTCGACGCCACCTGCCCGCTGGTGACCAAGGTGCACGTCGAGGTGGCCAAGCTCGCCAAAGAGGGCTACGAATTCATCATGATCGGCCACAAGGGGCACCCCGAGGTCGAGGGCACGATGGGGCAGCTGTCGAGCGGCATCCACCTCGTGGAAGACGTGGCCGACGTGGCCAACGCCTCGCCGCTGCAGACCGAGAAGCTTGCCGTGGTCACGCAGACCACGCTCAGCGTGGACGACGCCGCCGAGATCGCCGCCGCCGTGCGCGCGCGCTTCCCGAACGTGCGCGAGCCCAAGCAGCAGGACATCTGCTACGCCACCCAGAACCGCCAGGACGCGGTGAAGATCATGAGCCCGCAGGTCGATCTCGTGATCGTGGTCGGCAGCCCCACCAGCTCCAACAGCAACCGCCTGCGCGAGCTGGCGCAGCGCCTGGGCACCGAGAGCTACATGGTCGATTCTGCCGACGAGCTCAAGCCCGAATGGTTCGAGGGCAAGTCGCGCATCGGCCTCACCGCCGGCGCCTCGGCGCCCGAGGTGCTGGTGCACGAGGTGATCGAGCGCGTGCGCGCCTTCGGCGCCGTGTCGGTGCGCAAGATGGACGGCATCGAGGAAACCATCAAGTTCCCGCTTCCCAAGGGCCTCAAGCTCGACGACATCCCGCCCCCTGGGCACATCTCCTGAACATCATGACAAACACCGATTGGCGCTCCGACATCGAGAGCGCCTCCCGCAGGCTGGGCGAACGCGCCGGCCATTTCCTGCGTGAAACGCCGCTGTGGAAGCTGCCGGCCGCCGCCCTGGGCGTGGCCGCGCCCGGCGCCGAAGTCTGGCTCAAGCTGGAGCACATGCAGGTCAGCGGCAGCTTCAAGGCCCGCGGCATGATGAACCGCCTGCTGGCCAACGACATCCCCGCCGCGGGCGTGATCGTGGCCTCGGGCGGCAACGCCGGCATTGCCACGGCGGCCGCCGCCAAGGCGCTGGGCGTGCCCTGCCAGGTGTTCCTGCCGGGCGTGTCGCCCGAAGCCAAGCGCGCGCGCCTGCGGGCGCTGGGCGCCGAAGTGGTCGTGGTCGGTGAGCTGTACCCCGACGCGCTGGCCGCCTGCCTGGCGCGCCAGAAGGAAACGGGCGCCTTGCTCACCCACGCCTACGACCAGCCCGAAGTGGTGGCCGGCGCTGGCACGCTCGGCCGCGAGATCGAGGCGCAGGGCGGCCTGCCCGACGCCGTGCTCGTGAGCGTGGGCGGCGGCGGCCTGATCGGCGGCCTGGCCGGCTGGTTCGAGCAGCGCGCCCGCGTGGTGGCGCTCGAGCCCGAAAAGGCCCCGACGCTGTTCCGCGCCCGCGAGGCCGGCGAGCCCGTCGACGTGGACGTCGGCGGCATCGCGGCCGATTCGCTGGGCGCGCGCCGCATCGGCGCCATCGCCTGGGAGATCACGCAGCAGCAGGTGCGCGACGCGCTGCTGCTGTCCGACGACGCGATCCGCGCCGCCCAGCAGTGGCTCTGGAAGGAGCTGAAGCTCGCCCTGGAACCGGCCGCCGCGCTGCCGCTGGCGGCGCTGCAGACCGGCGCCTACGTGCCGCGCGAGGGCGAGAAGGTCTGCCTGATCATCTGCGGGGCGAACGTCGATCCGGCCACGGTCGCCTGAGTCGTCGCGGGCGTGCGAGCGGGGAGGGCGGGCGCGGGCCGGGCGCCCACCTAAAATCTCCCCATGCTCGACATCACCCTGCTCCGCAAAGACCTGGCCTCCGCTGTGGCCGGCCTCGAAAAACGCAAGAAGAACCAGCCTTACCTCGACGTCTCGGCGTTCACCGCGCTCGAGGCCGAGCGCAAGACGCTGCAGACCCGCACCGAGGAAATCCAGGCGCGCCGCAACACGCTGAACAAGCAGATCGGCCCGCTCAAGGCCAAGGGCGAGTCGGTCGACGCGCTCATGGCCGAGGTCAACGCGCTCAAGGCCGAGCAGGAATCGCAATCCAAGCGCCTCGAAGAGATCCAGCCCGAGCTGCACGCGCTGCTGCTGGCCGTGCCCAACCTGCCGCACGCCAGCGTGCCGCTCGGTGAAGACGAGGCCGGCAACGTCGAGATGCGCCGCTGGGCGCCCCAGGGCGGCGCCGGCGCCAACGCCACGCCGCTGGCCTTCGCGCCCAAGGACCACGTCGACCTCGGCGCCCCGCTGGGCCTCGATTTCGAGA
This sequence comes from Variovorax boronicumulans NBRC 103145, assembly GCF_001591345.1. Lineage (GTDB taxonomy): Bacteria > Pseudomonadota > Gammaproteobacteria > Burkholderiales > Burkholderiaceae_C > Variovorax > Variovorax boronicumulans. The sequence goes on from NZ_BCUS01000002.1 coordinate 41,432, forward strand.
TGGGCGCCAAGCTCTCGGGCTCGCGCTTCACCGTCATGAAGGGCCCGATCGCCCGCCTGCACCGCGCGCTGGCCCAGTTCATGGTCGACCTGCAGACCGAACAGCACGGCTACACCGAGTGCTACGTGCCCTACGTGGTCAATGCGGCCACGCTCAGCGGCACCGGCCAGCTGCCCAAGTTCGAAGGCGACCTGTTCGCCGCGAAGAAGGGCGGCCAGGACGGCGAGCCCGCGCCCGACCATTCGGCGCTGTACCTCATCCCGACCAGCGAAGTGCCGCTGACCAACTTCGTGCGCGACGAGGTCGTGCCCGAGGCGCAGCTGCCCATCAAGCTCACGGCCCACACGCCGTGCTTCCGTTCCGAAGCCGGCAGCGCCGGGCGCGACACGCGCGGCATGATCCGCCAGCACCAGTTCGACAAGGTCGAGATGGTGCAGATCGTGCACCCCGAGAAGAGCTACGACGCGCTGGAGCAGATGACCGGTCACGCCGAAGCCGTGCTGCAGGCGCTGGAGCTGCCGTACCGCGTGGTGCTGCTGTGCACCGGCGACATGGGTTTCGGTTCCACCAAGACCTACGACCTCGAGGTGTGGCTGCCCGCGCAGAACACGTACCGCGAGATCAGCTCGGTGTCGAACTGCGAAGCCTTCCAGGCGCGCCGCCTGCAGGCCCGTTTCAAGAACGCCCAGGGCAAGAACGAGCTGGTGCACACCCTCAACGGCTCCGGCCTAGCCGTGGGCCGCGCGCTGGTCGCCGTGCTGGAGAACCACCAGAACGAAGACGGCTCGATCAACGTGCCCGCGGCGTTGCGTCCGTACCTCGGCGGCCTCGAAGTTTTGCGCGGTTGAAGCGCAGGGCGTCAAAAGTCAGATTTTTCTGGCTATAATCTGAGGCTCGACAGCACCGGAGAGGTGGCAGAGTGGTCGAATGTACCTGACTCGAAATCAGGCGTACTAGCGATAGTACCGAGGGTTCGAATCCCTCCCTCTCCTCCAAAAATGATTCCGCAGTAGGCCGCCGACGGCCTGGAATCAGCAGCTAAGCCCCGCTAGACGGGGCTTTTTTGTGCGCGGTTGTCCGGCAACGTCTTTTGACAGCCGGCGCAAAACGGGGGCACAGTTGGGGGCATAAACCGCGAACCGTGCGGTCGTCTCCCCAAAATGCCCCCAGATGCCTCTCACCGACACTGCCTGTAAGAACGCGAAATGCCCTGACGGGCGCGCGTATCAACGCTTCACCGACAGTGGCGGGCTGTACCTCGAGGTGACCTCCCCGGGCAGCAAGCTCTGGCGCTGGAAGTACCGCTTCAATGGCAAAGAGAAGCGCCTGGCTGTCGGCATCTATCCTGAAGTGAGCTTGGCGCAGGCTCGGCGCGCTCGCGACGATGCGCGCCTTCTGCTGAAGGGCGGCGCCGACCCGGCCCAGTTCAAAGCCGACGCAAAGCTCAGTGCGCGCGTCAGCGTGGGCAATACCTTCGAGGCGGTGGCCCGGGCCTGGCACGAGCACTGGAAGGCTGGCAAGTCCGAACGCCATGCTGGCTACGTGCTCACCCGGCTCGAGGCCGACGTGTTCCCAGACCTCGGCAAACGGCCGATCGCTTCGATCACCGCGCCGCAGCTACTCGCCGTCGCGAAGAAGATCGAGGCTCGCGGCGCTGTGGACATCGCAAAGCGCGCGTGGCAGACCTGCAGCCAGATCTTCAGGTATGGGATCGCCCACGGCATCGTCGAGCGCAATCCAGCGACCGACGTGAAGCCCTCTGATGCGCTCAAGCCGCGCACCAAGGGGCACTTCGCGCGCATCGAACCCAAGGAACTGCCCGAACTTCTGCGCAAGATTGAGGCGTACCAGGGAACGCCGGTGACTCGTCTGTCGCTGAAGCTCATGGCGTTGACCTTCGTGCGGACTGGTGAGCTGATCGGCGCGCACTGGGATGAGTTCGACATCGAGGCTGCGGAGTGGCGCATCCCCGCTGAGCGGATGAAGATGAAGACGCCTCACATCGTGCCTTTGTCGACGCAGGCAGTGGAGGTTCTCGGTGCCATCCACGAACTGCGCGGCTTGAGCGGTCTCCTTTTTCCTGGCGAGCGCGACCACGATAAGCCCATGTCCAACGGCACCATATTGGGCGCGCTCAAGCGCATGGGCTACGCGGGGCGCATGACGGGGCACGGGTTCCGCGGCATTGCGTCGACGATCCTCCACGAGCAGGGGCACCGTCACGACATCATCGAACTGCAGCTCGCGCACCAGGAGCGCGACGAGGTGAGTGCGGCCTACAACTTTGCGACGTATCTGCCGCAGCGTCGAAAGATGATGCAAGAGTGGGCCGATCACCTGGATCAGCTGCGCCGCGGCGCGAAAGTCCTGGCGTTCAAGGCTGCATAGTGACCCATGGAGTCTCAAAGCCGCTGAGCGTCAGGGCCACCCAATGAAATGGAATGGAATGGAGCCTGACTCCAAGACTTCTACTGCTTTACCCTGAGCAAGATGTTGCTGCCAGATTTGACGACCAGATAGGGATGCTCATACGTGACCACGGGGTCTTCCTTGATCTCTCTCGACGTCCCTAGATTCGCCATCGCGATCAAGTCACACACGGCGCCACCACTGGCACAGGAATAGAACCAGCCGTCAAGTTGACCTATGCCTGAACCCCTCGGCGCATAGAGAGCATAGATCTCCGCATTCCGCCCAGTTGAAAGTTTGACGTTGTAGCGCCTCTCTACATGCGAGGAATAGATCTTGTCGATCCAAGTGCCTGCCTCCTTGAGGCTGCCAACACGTACGGGCGCATCCTGAGCTGCGGCACAGAAGGACATCAGCACAAGCGAGATCACCGCTAGTTTGGCAAACATACAACTCCACATTGTGTTGGATAGGTTGATGGTGGTACCGGTGAGCCGCCAAGTGACTTTGCGGGCCGGCTTCCCTGCTTGTCAGACCAAGTGCCATCTGCATCCTGACGATACCAATGGTAGTCACCGCGACCTTGAGAAATACTGGTCGGTCGAATGAAGAGTTGTGCGCCGTGGTACCCAGCGGGGCAGGACTGATCTGCTCGCGGAGCGACACCTCCATCCCGACGCACTGCATCAAGCGTATCGCCGCAGTTGGGGTTGAAACCTGAGATGCCTGCACCAGATGGCTCGCCAGGATCAGTGCCACCGACCCCTCGCAGCGGACCACCCGATCTCATGCCGGGTCTGTTGAGCGCATAGGCATAGCAGTTGTTCTGCCACCGCCAAGCCTCGCTGTCGTTGTACCTGGGGTCGAACATCGGCGCAGAGCGGTTGCTGCTCGGGCCCCACTGGCCATCGCCCCAGCGATCAAGCCCAAACGGATCAACAAATCTTAGTGAATTTGCGTCGACGTAGCCAAACCGATTCCATCCGCCATCTAGTCCAATCGGATCTGGCTGGCTGTATCGCCCAGTCCTACTGTCATAGCTTCGGAAGTAGTTGTAAAACAACCCCGACTCCTCATCGGCATACTGCCCCGGATACCTCAGGTTGAACTTCACCTCCGACACGCCCGTGGTGCCCGGATTCGGCGTCACGTTCAAGTCGGCAAACCGGTTCCTCGCCGTCGTCGGCTTGTCTTCCCCGAACGCGCTGTAGCTCCACTGCCAGGCCGCTTGCCCGCTCACATCGGTGAGCTTGCGCGGCGTGTTCAGGTGGTCGCTGTGCACCGCGTAGGTGGCGCCGTTGATCACTGCCGCGATCGGCATCGGGCCGTTGGCCGTCGGCAGGTAGATGTACTGCGCCTGCCCGCCGCTGTTGGTGCCGCCGCTGCCCACTTCGGCGATCAGCGTGCCTTGCTCGTCGTAGACATAGGTGTAGCCCTGCTGCTCGGCCTGGTTCGTCGCGGGGCTCCACAGCCGGGTGAAGAAGGCGACCAGGCTTTGCATGAAGCCCGGATCGGCCTCGTCGCCCTGGCTCGGTGGGTACAGCGGCTCGGTCTTGAACACGCGCTGGCCCAGCGCGTTGTGCGCGTAACGCGTGGTGGGGCTGATGTCGGTGGCGCCGGTGGTGGCGGCAGCCAGCCGGCCCTCGGCGTCGTAGGCGTAGCTGCGCAGGCCGTCGGTCACGAGGTCGCCGTTGGCGTTGTAGCCATAGGTGACGCTGGTGTTGCTCGCGCCGTTGATGGTTTGCGCAAAGCCCGTCAGACGATTGCTTGCGGCGCCCACGGTGTAGGTGCGCTGGGTACTCTGGCCGCCGAGCACGCGTGTGCTGCTCGCGCGGTTGCCGTTGTTGTCGTAGGTGAACGCAGAGGTATTGCCCGGCGCATCGAACTGACGCAAACGTCCTGGAGCACTAAAGACCGTTGTCCAAGTGACGTTGCTACTTACGATGGTGCTGTGCGTCGGGTCGGCGTCGCCCGGGCGGTAAAGATTCTGCGTGAGGCTGGTGATGCGGCCCGCGGCGTTGTACACGTAGCTGCTGAACTCGGTGCCGGTGAGCCGGCCCGCGGTGTCGTACACGCGGCTGGCGGCCACGGACGCGGGCGGTGCGGTGGCAAAGGCCCATTGCCACGCGGTGGGCTGGCCGAGCGGGTTCCATGCGATGCCGCTGACGAGCGGACTGCCGTTCCAGTTCAGGCCTGCGAGGCGGCCGGTGGCGTCGTACAGGTGGGTGAGCATGGCGCCGTTGGGGTAGCCGATGCTGGCCAGCGTGCCGTTGGCGTTGTAGCCGTAGCTCACCTGCTGCACACCACCGTTTGCGAGCGTCTGCTTCTTGAGCGTGACGTGCCCGAAGGCGTCGCGGGTGTACTCGGTGGTGCCGCTGCGGTCGATGACTTCCGAGAGGTAGCCCTTGCTGCTGGCCGTGAGGTCGTAGCGCAGCGTGGTCGTCTTGCCATCGGCGAAGACGAGGCTGGTCGGCCGGCCGAGCAGATCGCGCACGATGGTGGTGGTTTGCCCCATGGCGTCGGTGATCTGGCTGGGCAGGCCGAGGCTGTCGTACTGGGTGCTGGCGCCGCCCGTGTCGGCGCTGGTCTCGGTCGTGGCGTTGCCTTGCGCATCGCGGGTGTAGCCGGTGACCACGCCCTTGAAGTCCTTGGCTTCGGTGACGGCGTCGAGCGCGTTGTACTTGAAGGTGGCGACCAGGTTGATCGGGTCGGTCACTGTAGTGATTCGGCGCAGGTCGTCCAGACCGTACTGAGTGCTTTGATTTAGGCCGTTGGTGGTGCGGGTCAACTCCCCGTTAGCGTCGTAACCGAAGGCGCGGCTCTGATTGGCGCCTTCGGTGGTGGCCGAGAGGCGGTTGATGTTGTTGATCGTGCGCGCCACGCTCCAGGCCACGTTGCCGGCGCTGTCCTTGATCTGCTCAGCGGTGCGGTTGCCCATGCCGTCGAGCGTGTAGCTGCCGCTCTCACCGCGGTTGTTGCTCCAGCCCGTGAGGCGGTGGGCGGCGTCGTAGGTGTAGGTGAGAACGAGGCCGCTGGGCAGCGTCGCCGACTCGACGGTGCCGAAGGGCTTGTAGGTCAGCGTGGTGGTCTGTGCACCAGCAAGGCCCGCGCCGACGGTCTGGGTCAACAGGCGATCACGCAGGTCATATGTGTAGGTGGTGACGAGGCCGTTGGGGGCGGTGGTGCTCGCTACGCGATTGGCGTTGTCGTGCGTGTAAGTGGTGACGTGGCCCAGCGCGTTGGTCGATGTGAGGGCGTTGCCCAGAGTGTCATAGGTGTAGCTCGTGACCGCGCCGTTGGGCTCCGTGGCGGTAGTCACCAGCTGCTGGGCGTTGTAGGCCCACTGCCAGAGCAGGGCCTTGTTCGTGGTGGTGTCGGTGACGGTTCTTGACAGTGTGTTGCCGACGGTGTCGTAGGTGTAGGCAGTGGTGCGGCCAAGTTCGGTGACCAGCACGGGCAGGCTGAACTGGGCATGCCACTGGGTGGTCGTGGTGTGGGTCTGGGGGGTGCCCACAGCCTGAGTCACAGAGGTGGGCAAGCGTCGAGTGGTGTCCCAGGCGGTGTTGCTGACCACGCCCTTGAAGTCGGTCTCGGAGGTAATGAGGCCGTTGGCGCCTTGCACACGAGAAGAAGCATCCGATTCGCCTTCGCCTGAGGGCAGTGAGCCGCTCGCGATGGAAAGTTTGCCGGCGCTGGTAGCGTAGCTGTAGTTGCGTCTGGTGTTCAGGGGGTCGATGACGACGGCTGAGGCCGAGTCCGGGTAGCTGACTTGGTATTTGTTCACACCCCCGGCCAGCTCGGTGCTGATGGCCCGGCCTTTGGCGTCATAGGCGAAGGTGCCCCAGCGGAACCCGGACTCATCGAAGATGCCCGTAAGCGCGTTGGGGAATGAAGCGTTCTCGTAGAGGAAGCTGCGCGCTTTGCCGTCGGGATATGTGACGGTCGCGAGGCGGTCAGAAGCATCGAAGCCGTAGGCGATAACGCGGCCATCGGGGGTGGTAACGTTGGCGAGCTGGCCAGCGCTGTTGTATGCGAAGGTGAGCGTTCGGCCGAAGCCGTTGCTGACGGCGACTAGGCGGCCGGAGCTGCTGTAGGCGTAGGTGTACGAGAAGCCGGGACGTGCCACGCGAGTCTGCAGCTTGCCGGAGCCATCGAAGGTGAAGACGGTGTCATCGTCTGAGCGGTGCCAAACCCAGGCGCTACCGGATTGGGTCAGGGTGTCGGCACTGTTGATTGCGGTCCAAGCGGCAGAGCTGGATGCCTGAATGAAGGTGCGCAGATACCCTTCTGGGCTAGTGATGGCAACAGCAGCTGGGATGGCGGGGGATGCGTTGGAAGACGACGGAGAAAACGCAAAGCGCCAGTCCTCGGAATGGGTCCAGGCAGAGCCTAGGCCGGCAGAGGTGCGGGAGGTGTCTCGGCCCCAAGTGCTGCGGTACACGCGGCCCAAAGATAGAGGGGCGGGGCCGAAATCCGACCAGTCGAGCTGAGACTCGAACTTCTCGTTTGTCGCAGGAGCGATGGGATTTCCGACCAGTGCGCCCCCAGGGGCCTTGCATTGCCCTCCGAAAGCTGGCTCTGGTGTGGCTAGCTCGCAGGCTGTCTGGGTCGCATTGTCTTGATAGCCGTTTGCACACTTGCATTGACCGACATAGGCTTCGGTGCTGTTCACAGGGCATGTGCCAAGAACGCGCAGAATTTCGTAAGAGGCCACTTGCCAGAAGTTGCCTTTGGTGTCGTAACGATCGTAGGCGCACCTTTCTCCGCCGTTAGTTAATCGTGGATTGCGTCCAGTAATCCCGTTTCCGACCTCGTTCTGAAACGCGACGTCATCTTCACAGGCTGCTTGCCGCGTGGGCATCGTCCGCGTGGATGGGCTAACGTCCTCAGCCCTGTACACATAGGGGCTGAAAATAAGAGCGTTAGCTTGGCCATGATTGCCAATCAATAGCAGTCCTACGGCCACGAAGCGAAGAAGCAAGCTGCAACGCCCCAAAGTTCTCCGCAAGCAGAGAAGATTGCATCGGACGATCTCCAGCGACGCGTTTTCTTTTCCACCCTCACTCGTCGATACAAGCGCTGCATTGCGCAGCCATGACATTGCTACCGCCATCAAGCCACCTCATTTCAGCGGTTCTCTGACCGCGGTGTGGCATGGTAACAAGTTGATGCATGTCGATTGACGGCCTCTGCACTTCAGCAACTGGCACGCGATTGACGCTGAAACTCGTAGCCCGCAGGGCTCCACGGGCCTGATGGTGAGCGAGGTCAAAATGGGTTCCCCAACTACCGGAGGCGGAAATGGATGAAGTCAAGGCGGAGCACAGCGGCAACTTCAAGATCACCGGGTATGGCCAGGCTGCCCCGGGAGGGCGGTACATAGCCACCTTCGTGATCACCGAAGCACATGCCACAGGCGAAGTCGAACTGAAGAAGTCGACGGGCGAGACCTTCGCCCGTGAGATGGACGCAGCCGAGGCAGCCATCGTCGCCGGGAGGAAATGGCTCGAGGAACATCGCCCGGTCAACAGCTGGGAATCCAAGAAGTAGCGGATGGTCAAGCCGACCCGCACCGCCGCTCAGCTGAAGCAGATGCTGCTCATGCGTATCGAGGCTTTGCCGGGCCTTCGAGGCCAGCAGACCGATGTGCACCGTGGTGGTGTGATCGGCATACCGCCTGAAGAAGATGGCCCCAACTGGACCGTTCGCGTCGTCAGCGATCGCGGCGCGCACCGCGCCGACATTGCGCAGATTATCCGGACGCTGCAGACGCAATTTGACTTGGAGGAGTAGATTCCAATGGCTGAAGGTCTCGATATACCTGCATGGGTTCAAGCTGTCGGTTCGGTTTTGGCCATCGGTGCAGCAGTTCGGATTTCGCGAGCTGAGGACAGAAGACGCCTCAGAGAGGCGGTAGCAGCCGCGGAAGTAACTGGTGCGCTCGTCCGATCCAGATTGCTAGACCTGCGCGCTGCTCTCGCAAAGGTCAGGCAGGAATACACAGGCATCGCTCGGTCCCACGATGGAATCTTGAAGTTCGTCGCTGCGGCCAACGTCGTGATGGCGACGCCGGTTCCTTCGGAAGAGCAGTTGATTCGGTTGACTGCTTCTCCGATCACTGGGGCGGCCGAACTTGCTGAGTTGGTTTCCAGGCTGGAGCGAGTGCGAACCCTTTTGCCCACTATCGATTGGTCGAGCGATATGCGCGGTGACTCCGGCCCAGGTCCTTCCGCAACTTCCGGACTCATGGAGGACCTCAGTCAGATCGAGAAGCTGGCAATAGAAGCTCATGCGACCCTGATGAGATTCAGCGATTCGTGCCAAATTTCCCGCGAACTGCGGACCGAGGTGCGACGGGATTTGAGTTGGCGGCGGCATCCGGTGAGAGCAGCCAAACGCGCCTGGAGTCGGGTGTGGCCCTGATGTGAGCTCAAATAGAAGGCCTTGATGCCTTCGATCACGCGGCGGCTCCCATAGATTTGCGCCTCGTGCGCGAAATTCGCACTGATCAGTGTGCACGCCGTTGGCGAGTGCGTCCCAACCAATCCGGCGGAACTAAGGAGCTGTCGAATGCCAAAAGCTAAGGGCAACGAGATCGAACTGTTCGCCGCGGCTCTGCTGCGCTCCGTTGAGGAGATGAAGCGTGCCGAGCAGGCGGTGATGCACACGCCCGCGAAGATCGCAGGCAGGAAGGCGGAAGCTCTCGGTACAAGCGAATCGGGCTACCGATGGGTCAAGCTGAAGAAGCACTGTGAATCCACCGGTGACACGCTGGATGCCGTGCACGCCAGGCGCCGAAAGCGCATTTGGATCGACGGCGTGCAGTGCCGTATTGGCCCGGACGGCAACCTCTACGTCAACCCAGAGGCATATAACAGGTGGATAGAGGCCGGTACCCCTGGAGCGCCAGAAGATCGACGACGTGAGTTTGAGCAATGACGCTCGTCATGTTCTTGACCGATCAGGAACTGGAGCGTCTGACCGGCTACAAGATCAAGTCGAGGCAGATCGCGTGGCTGCGCAGTCAAGGCATCCCCTTCCGGGTGAGTGGGACTGGGCACCCCGTTGTGACACGCGTGGCGATCGAGGGGCCGTCGATTAGTCTGCCGGCCGCAAGTCCTGCGCCCATCCCATGGGTACCCGCCGTGCTGCAAAGGGAGCGCGCCTTGCCGCCCGCGCCAGTGAGTGTTGCGCCTCGCCGCGCCCTCGCAGTCAATCCGTCGACCTGCGTGCCACCGACGTGCGAGAAGTTGGCCAGCCTCGAGCCTCCGCACCAACATCCCGCCGGCGCACTGTTGCGCGTGAAGGACATCTGCGGCGATCGCAAGAACGGACAGCCTGGTTTGCTGCCGATCGTGAGCCGCACGTGGCTCAAGTGGGTCGAACAAGGCAGAGTGCCCCAGGGCATCCTGCTCGGAACGCACACCCGGGTGTGGCCGGTCGAGCAGGTGCTCGCCGTGCGCGAAGGACTTCCGGTAGGAGGGGCGGCGCCCGATGAGCAGCACATCAAGCGATGACTCAAGCCGGGTGACTATCACGCCGGTCCGCGACATATTCGTCGAGACTGAAAGGAGCACCAGACATGCAGGGAGAGGACTCGGCTGGAGATGCCGCATCGCCCAACGGGGAAACCAACGGATGCCTGCTCAGATTCGGGCCGAGAGAAGACACAGCGCAGCGTCGTGCAGATCTCGCAGCCTACTGCTATCTATCGACCTCCAACGAACTCCATGCCATGCCGAAGGCTACGCCAGCGGAGGCGAGGAGTAGCAGGGTCAACAATCTTCGCGCGGCATTGCTGGACTTCTTGAATGAGGCCGGCAGAGCACATGAACCTGTCTGCATTGATCAAGAGTTCGCTCAGGAACTGCATCGGGAGATGCAGCAGCACTTCTCCGGCGGGACGTTCGGGATGCTGCTCAGCCGCCCGCAGCGCACTGAAGCTCATCGACCCAAGGAGAACTACCTGCAGAGGCGTGTCAAGTTGAACGCTCTCGTGTACCTGCATGGCGCAGAAATGGGAGTGGTGAATACATCCAGTCCCATGAAGGATGTTCGCCTAGCGTGTGGTTTGAGAAGCGAAGGGACCGTCCGAGGTTGGAAGGCAGACAAGGAACTGATGGCGGAAGCGCGTGAGCTTGCCATCGTCGTCATCGTCGAGCATGCCGAGCAGCCGCGGGCCACACTCGAAACGGCTTTTGTCCGGGTGCTCGAGCACGCCGGGCTCGTTTACCGGAAGCATGTCCTCGACTCGGGGCTGGTGGGGGGGCTTGCCCGCAAGAAAGCTGGCACTTAATCGCGGTTGATCAAGAGACGAGCCGTTGCCAGACTCCAGGCAAATCGAAGGAGTTTACAAGGTGACCATTCATCAAAAATCCGGCGAGCTAGTAGGCCATCCAGCAGCGCTTCTGCGGTGTTCGTCCGTGACGGCGCTCACCGGCCTTAGTCGGAGCACCCTCTACGCAAAGATCGCCGTCGGAACATTCCCGGAGCCGGTCAGGCTCGGACCGCGCTGTAGTCGATGGCGTGTAAGGGACGTGGCTGCCTGGTTGGACGCACTCGAGCCCGGGCGTCGGCCTACTTAGACTTGCGAGCCGTGTGCGGTCTGATTCTCAGACCTCTCGCAAACCTGTGCGTCGGCATTGACGGATCTCAGCCCCCGTTTGCGATTCGACAGATTTGATCCGCCACGTGGAGTGCCCACATACCCCACTTCAATGCCCATGTCGACGAGCTGGGCCGTCCGGCTCGCGCTGAAATATCGCGCTTTGCACAAGTGGTCACATGGTTGAAGGGAAGAACAAGGGCTCGATCAGGCCCAGATCGGCTGCAGGTACTGCAGATGGCTGACTTTTCAGTCGGGCCGAATAAAAACAGAATGTCAGGCTCAATCAAGATCCGACGAAGGAGCTAGTCTTGACTCGTGTGACGAACCATTGGTCCGCCGAAGAAAAAGCTTTGCTGATGGACATGTCTGGACAACTGAGATCGGAGGATGTTGCTCATCTGTTAGGACGAACCAAAGCATCTGTGCGTTCCATGCACAACTCGCTAGCACGTCAGGCACCGGGCCATGAAGCGCCACGCAGGTGGACTGCCGAGGAACGAGATTTTCTGGCGATGAACCACCTGGTCCTTACGAATCGACAGATTGCGAATAGGCTAGATCGGACAAGGGCGGCGGTGCGAACGATGATCGTAAAGCTGCGCTTGGTCGATCCATCTGATCTTCCTCGACGGTGGACGGAGGCCGAAGACACGTATCTGCTTTGGGCTTGGCAGACGGATGCGGTGAGCGATATTGTTGAAGCGTTGGGGCGCACAGCTGAGGCTGTGTATTACCGCATGGGGGTGGTACATCAAATCCCACGCCCCCTGAGCTACTACGCTATCAGCGGACAAGCCTATCGGCTCTACTCCCCAGAATTTCGCGAGTTGATAGCCCTTAGAAAAAGGTTGAAGAAAGGACTTCTCGATGCGGAATATCGACGATCTACGCGCGCTACTCTTCGTGGAGTTGGAGGCATTGGAGGGAAATCCAACTGATGCTGATGTCGACCGTATCAGGCTCAAATGCGCTCTGGCAGACCGCGTGATTGACATCACGCGGCTAGAGGTTCAACTGGCGGCCGTGATGAAAGGCTCGCTCGATGTCCCCTTTATCGAAGCTCAAGCTCCCGAGCGTACGAGCAGCAGTAAGCCACCTTCGCGTTTTCCGACGGAAAGAGAGCCGATTGCGAATGCTCCAGAGCTAACCGCACTGGAGCGGGCCGCGAAGGTGCTTGCGAGTGGTCCAAAGACAGATCATCGTTGGCGTACCCCTCTGAGGCGAGACCGATAGTTAAGTCTGCTGCTCATCGTTCGCCGCATGATGGCTGAAATCGGCTGGGCAAGGTGGGGGGCTCGACAGCGTCCTGTCGGCCCGCGTACCCTTGTCTAGCCGCTTGAGCATGGGTTCACTGTGCGTGACGCTACATGGCCTGCTTGGCCAAGCTCCATTAGTCCGGAACACGCCGGCGCGCGAGACCTCTGAACTCCACCGGTCGGGCATCTTCCCTGTCCCCATCAAGCTAGGGGCGCGCTGCAGTCGGCGCCCTGCAGGAGAGGTTCTTGCATGGCTGGATGCGACACGACTCGTAGAGCGTCGCTTGGTCGGTCGACCTCCTGCTGTGGCACGTTGAATGCGTCCCGTCGCATCTTGTTCAGAACTCGATGAGGTCTAGCGAGGATGTTTTTTGAATACATGGCCCAAAAAACAATTTCTGACAAGGTGGTGTTTGTACGCATAAGAAATTGATTGATAGGCCATCAAATCAAATTCAAAATAAGGCCATGTCACCTAGCGAACTCATCGGACGCGGGGGGGCGGGCAGAGGTCAAGGGCGCAAGCCGATCTCCGACGACGCCAGACCCTACAAGCTACTTCTCCCAGCGGAATTGCGCGCCAAGCTGGACGATCTCGGTGGGGCGGAGTGGCTCCGCTCTCAGTTGTCCCTTGCTGCCTACCTTGATGAAATTAATCTGGAAAACGCCATGAACCTTGCGGCTCGGTACATCAACGCAATGCGACAGCTTCCGCAGTACTTTTCCAATCTGGACTACCGCGGCCCGTTGACTCACGTAATGACGGGGGTGCGTGTATTGCCCGCTGGCGACCTTACCGACCCCGAGGACGATAGCGGTATTTTGGAAGTGATTTATCCGGGGGGGCATCGGATCGAGGTTAACGGCCACGCGCTGTACCAGATGGCCTTGGCCGAGGGAGTGCGATGGGAGATCGACAGCAATATAGATGACATTCCGCTGCGAAAACGGGATGTCTATCAAGCGCGTATTGCTGATCTAGATGAGCACTTGCGACGCAAGCATGGGCTGATTTGAGATCGACAGAATAGACCTCGCTAGTCAGCCGAGGAGCATGCTGACTAAAAAGCGAACGACCGTAGGGGGTAGGAGCCCTACAGCCGTTCTAACCAAAACGTGCACAACTTAGAAGGAGATGCACATCATGGCTACCAAGAATGTACAAGGTTCGGAGACTTCTCACCCTTTGGGTGGGATGAGCAACGAACAAATCGCGCTGTTGTGTGAACGAATCGCTACGGACGCCGACACGCTATCTGCGTTCTCCGCGTACGCTGCGCAGCGAGCCGAAGGCGCATCGATCTATGACTTTCACGTCGTGGACAGCTTGGCGGAAAAGATCGGAGCACTTGCCGAGATGATGGTGCCTGGGACGGCACGCGAGAACGTGGTTGGATGGCTGGTCGGAACACATTTCCCGGACGAACCCAGACCTCATTGCCTGTCCATCGCGCCTGCCGTACGTGATGCCACTGAGACTGTAGATTCTTCCGATGAACGGACCCAGGTCGGTTGGGCGGCAGCTTGTCAGATCGACGCGCTGCTGGGGATGCTGGCACGTGAGGAAGGGCAGGATGACTTTGATCTCACCGCGAGGGCTGCCATGGTGCGCATGCGGCAACTGTCGAGCATCACGCTATCGGTATTCGGTGGCGACACTGGCCGGAAGCTCTCGGAAATGAAGGCGGTGCTCAATGGCTGACAGTATCCCCATGCACCTTACATTGGTCGCAGCCAATAACTTCTCACGGCAGCCTCTGGCTGCACCGCGGGCGCGCCCCCGGACATGGCGCAATCGCCCTCCGCTCGAGCGCGAAGAATGGCCTTGGGCCAACGCATACACCGGCACTGCAGAGGCACTGGTCGCCGCTGGGATCTGCCGCATGGAACAGCTTCCCGGCCAGCCCGGAAACCAGAAGACGTCGTGTACCTACTACCAGGGAGTGTCGTCCCGCCGAACGGGCGCTCCGCACGATGAGAACTACATGGGGATCACGGCAGAGGGGAAGCATCGATTTCGAGTAGTGAAGGGCCTTCCGATTGAGGAGCAGGAGCGCCGCTTCTCGGCGCTGCGAGAAGCCGAAAAGGCGAGGGCTCAAGCTCGCAAGGAGGAGGAATATCAAGCGTCTATCGCGCGGCTGGCGCAGCGTAAGCGGGAGAGCACCGCAGCCGTTCTTCGCGATCAACTGCAGGTAGGCGTGGATAGTCTTCGCCGCACGCTGCGTTCTTGTCAGCAGGGCCAGGATCTGTTGCACGACTGGTGTCTGCCGGAGGGGGACTTGCAGCGCGTTCTTCGCCAGGTCGAGATGCTGGACCGCGCGGTGCGAGAGGTAACGCCTATCCGTCACAGCTCGCACTCGGTGGCCCGTCTGTCGCTGGTGCAGTCATGAGGCGGCAAGTCATGCCCATATGCGACGGCATAGGTAGCGGCGATCTTGCCGGGCTACTGGGCATCCTCCGCGCGGTCGATGTTGTGCTCGATGGCAATCAGTCCGAGTTGCGCGGTGCTGTCGAGACATTGGTTTTCTGACAAGCCGCGGATCTCAAATAGTCGCCCGATCGTCGCGAACGCTACATTTCAAACGCCAGCCCTAGGCTGATCCCCGAAAACCCGCTTCCCTGACGGGCTGGGCTGGCAATCTCTCAGGGGTGCGAGGGGCGCGAATGAAATCGGATAGTCGACAGAAGACGTACGGCGACGCTGGCACAGTGAAGTATCAAGGTGCGCTTGAACGGCCAATTGTTGCGAACGACGTCCGCGGACTGCTGGCCGACGAAGCGCGCATTGCCGAAGCTACCCGTCAGGTCAACCTTATGCTCGAAAAATTGCCGCAGCTCGCTCAAGCACACGGGGTTGAACCCGGCGATTGGTTCGCACTAGTGATGGCAATGGCGAAGGAGCACGTGCCTGGATTTCGGGTAATCGCCAAGGCTGGGCGCGATGAGTTGTGGAGTGATCTCGAGAAAGCTGAGCTGAAGATCGAGGTCGATGCTTACCGAAAGGCTGGGCGAAACCTAAAGCAAGCGATCGAAGCCGTCTTAGCCAACGGCAGGTGGGAGCAAAAACGGCCTACGCACAGCGCACTGGATACGCACTACAAGCGTGCTGACAAGAGCCTGGTGGCAATGGTGCTCGATGCTCGAGCTTTCAGGGCGATCAACGACGAGCGCTAGGTTCTTCAGGGAGAAAGTGTTCCAGGGGTATTTCGCCCCGATTTTTGGCGCGAAGATGAGTGCTTATCAACTTGCCGTGAGGCGTAAGGATAAGCAGTCATGCAACCGAAGACCATTCAACAGTTTCCACCGCTGGAATCTGTTACTCGTCCCACTGTGCCGACAGAGTGGGCGGCTCACTTTCTCGACCGGCAGCCCCAGACGCTCCGAAACTGGGCGATGGGGAAGGGTTCCGGACCCATCCGGCCGCTGAGAATCAACGGCCGACTAGCTTGGCCAGTCAGCGAGCTCAAGCGCGTCCTCGGGGTTTCGCAATGAGGGCCACGCAGCCGATCGAGTCGGCCACCCATCCCGCAGCCCTGCTGCGCTTCTCGACTGTGCAGGCTCTTACAGGGCTGAGTAGGTCCACCATCTACACCCGTATCGGGGCGAAAACTTTCCCACAGCCAATCAAGCTCGGCACCCGCTGCACGAGGTTCAGGGCGGGAGAAATCGCAGCCTGGTTGGAGTCGATCAAGTGAGCACCGTCAATGGCACGCAGCAAAGCTCCAGCCGACCCACGCGGCGGGCACATTCGGCTCTACTGGGCGATCGTGGACAGTCCCGCTTGGCGAGTGCTGACGCATGCGGACGTGCGGGTATATCTCGCATTGCGACGCAAGCTGGGGCGAACCAACAACGGCGACATCAATGCCACGCTGGCGGAGCTCAAGCACGCCGGCATCTCAAGCAGTTCGACGCTTGCGTCAGCGCTGAGACGCCTGGAGTTGCTCGGCTTCATCGAGAAGACCCGGCAGGGCGGTATTGCCAACGGCGGGAAGCTCTGCAGTCTGTATCGCTTCACCGACGAACCGACTTTCGAGATCAAAAAGGCGGGGGTGTCAGCTGGCGCGGCGACGAACGAATGGCAGAGTTTCACGTCGATGACGGAGGCTCGTGCGGCGCTTCGATCGGAGGCTCCAAAAATTGCATCGAAGGTTCGACTATCGAATCGGAGCGCTTCGACTATCGAACCGGAGAGGGCGTTTTCCGCTTCGACTATCGAACACGAGGCCGATTCTCCGATTCGATCATCGAAGCGGAAGAAAAAGGCCCCAATCGTCCCGGAACCCGCATGAACACTGGGTTTGCGGCGAATTTCAGCGGTCGATCGGAAAAAAGCGCTCCGCTTCGACTATCGAACACCATTGCATGTTGCCAGGGTAAGCGTTGCATGACTGCCTTCCCGGCCACCAAGGAAGGGTCTCAAGCATGACGACCACCTACACCATCCCCGGGCTCGACATCGAGATCCAAGGAACGCATGCGGAAGGGCGCGCGGTCTTGTTGAAGCAGGAGTTCGGCGGCAACGTGCACCAGGTCGAGCTGCAGGAGTTGCATGTGCGCTGGCTCGCGCAGCAGTTGGGCATCCTGGAAACGTGCAACCTTCAGCGTGCATTGGGGCGGTCACTTGAGATGGCAAGCAAGCTGTGTCGCCTCCTGCAGATCACGAACGATCTCGGGCACGAAGACCTCGACATCGAGTTGGCCCACGCGGTTGAGTTGGTGGACTTCCTCGAGTTCATCTGCGACGGCTTCCGAGACCAGCACGCGCCAGCGTTACAGGAAGTCAACACGGCCGCACTCAAAACCACAAGCGAGACCGGCGAGCTCTTCGCCGAAGGAGTAAAGCAATGAGCAACATCACCCTCTTCAACTTCGAAGGCGCCGCGGTGCGCGCCATGCAGATTGACGGCGAACCGTACGTTGTGGGTAAGGACGTAGCCGAAGCGCTGGGCTACAGCGACACCACGAACGCTATCAAACAGCATTGCAAGGGGGGGGCAAAACACCACCCCCTTCCGACCGGCGGCGGCGTGCAGGAAATGCGCGTGCTGTCCGAGCCGGATGTGCTGCGGCTGATCGTGAACAGCAAGCTGCCGGCGGCCGTGCGCTTCGAGCGCTGGGTGTTCGAAGATGTGTTACCGAGCATCCGCAAGACCGGCGGCTATTCCGTGAACCTCGCCGATCCTGCTCAGCTGCGCCAGGTGCTGCTCGGCTACACCGAGAAGGTGATCGCCCTAGAGTCGCAGGTGTCCGTCATGGAGCCCAAGGTCGAGGCGCTGAACCGCATAGCGCTGGCCGACGGCTCCATGTGCCTGACGGACGCGGCTAAGCATCTGCAGGTGCAGCCGAAATGGCTCTTCCGCTGGCTTCAGGAACATCAGTGGATCTATCGCCGCGCTGGTGGCTCGGGCTTCATCGGCTATCAGAGCCGCATCCAGGTCGGGTACCTCGAGCACAAGGTTTCGACGGTCGAGCGCTCTGACGGCAGCACGAAGGCCACTGAGCAGGTGCGGGTGATGGCCAAGGGGCTGGCAAAGCTGGCCGAGATGCTCAGCTCGAAGGAGGTCGCATGAGCAACAGTCATATCGTCGACGATGACGCGCTCATCGCCGAGCTGCCTGACCTGCGCATCGAGGTGAGCCACAGCGAAGACATGGTCATTCTGGAACAGTGCGGCAGCAGCGGAAACGAGGCCGACCGGATCGCGATCCATCGCTGGCAGGTCCGCATGCTAGCCGAGCAGTTCGGATTGCTACCGGCTCGCACGCAGGCTCGAGCGACCGTCGAGACGTTGGCGCGGCGGCTGCTCAAGTTGCGCGAACGCATCGATCACCTCGGAGAACACCTTCACGTGCACGTCGAGGACCAGTACTCCCTTCAGTACGCCATCGCCACGTGCGAGATCGCCGATGAGTTCATCGCAGACCTCGACGTGCTGACCGGTGGCACGGTCACCGCGCCGAAGCGCGCGAGCGAGGTGCCCCAGTGAAGAAGTCCACTCTGCCCTTGAATCTGGCGAAGCTGTGTGCTCAGGTTGCCAACGAACAAACCAGGCGGCAAACCTGGGAGCTTGGGCATGAGCTCAAGCGTGAGTTCGAAAGGAGGATTGCCGATGGCGAGACCGTCGAAGCTGCAGAACGCGAACTGCTCCTGAGGCTCAAGGCGGCCGTGATTGAGCAGATGAAGCGGTGAACCATGGCTAGGCAACCCATTCCGCACAGGCATGTGTGCGCGCGCGCAAGGCCATGGAATTTTAGGACGGCGGGTGTCCTGGAGGCCTCGCCGTGATCGCGGGCCTAAGCGCTGCTGAGCGCATTGAGGCAACCACGGTTTTGCTGGCCGCGTTTGCGGTAGCCGAAGACGTCACCGTCACAGCGGACATGCGCGTCAGCGAAAAGGATGCTGCAGACCTGCTGGGTTACGCGCCAGGGCACCTGAAGAATCTGAGGCAAGAGGGCCGCGGGCCAGTGAGCTATCAGCGAGGTGTCGGCGGTTCGCGTGTCAGTTACCGACTGACTGACCTTTCAGCTTGGATCGAAGCGGGCCGAGAAGGAGCAGGAAATGACATCTAACGGTATGGAGTTCCTATGACCGCACGCCGAGACTTCAAGGCATCAGAACTCAAAAACGGAAGTAGTGTGACGATTGACGAGCAGCTTGGTGTAGTCCATCACTTCGGTGGTGGCGTCTATGCAAAAGAGACGGTGGTGCCTGCGGGCTTTGTCCTGGTGCAGCACAAGCACGAACACGACCACCTATCTGTGCTGGCCTCTGGCACCGTGGAGCTGCTGGTCGACGGGGTGCGAAGCGAGATGACGGGCCCTGCATGCATCACGATCGCTGCGGGCAAGCATCACGGTGTCAAGGCGCTCACCGATGTGGTTTGGTACTGCATTCACGCCACCGACTGCACGGACCCCGAGCAGGCCGACAAGGTGCTGATCGTGCCTTCGGATGAAGACATGGACGCCATCGCGCGCAGCATGCTGTGAGCCCGATCAAGCTACTCCACCGCGGCCTGAACGTCGAGCCGATGCGCGCGGCGCTCGCGGCGCATCCCGACCTCTGGCACCAGAACAAGGCACGCACGTCGCCTGAGGATTCGCCGCATCACGGCCTCTCCGACATCTGGGCGCGCTTCGCTGATCCGGCCACGATGCGGCCGGACGGCTCGCATGAAAGCGTCTGGTATCAGCCGGCAGACGTGCTGCCCGTGCGCGACCTGGTGTTTCCGCTCATGGCCGCCGTGCGCGGGGAACGCCTGGGCGGCGTTCTCATCACGCGCATCAGGCCCGGCCAGACGTGCAAGCCGCACACCGACCCTGGCTGGCACGCGCGCTATTACGAGAAGTTCGCGGTGCAGATCGCGTCTGCTCCCGAGCAAGCATTCCATTTCGAGGGCCACACGCTGGTGACGGCGCCTGGCGACGTCTTCTGGTTCGACAACTCGCACACCCACTGGGTGACCAACGAGAGCGACACCGACCGAATCACCATGATCGTCTGTATCAAGACGGAAAGGAACTGATATGCCATGGGGTGCAGCAGTTGGAGCGGGCATTGGCCTTTTGGGTGATGCCATGAAAAGCGACAAGAACGGCGGGGCCGGGTCGCAATCGCAAAGCAAAGAGCCGTGGGCGCCCGCGCAGCCGTGGCTGATGCAGAACCTGATGCAGGGCCAGCTCCTGCAGAACCAGTACACGGCGCAGCCGTTCAGCCCGCGGCAACAGGCCGCCTACGACAACAGCTACGCGCAGAGCGACTACATGCGCGACCTGGTCCCGAGCCTGCTGGGTCAGATGCAAGAGCAACCGGTGGGCTTCGATCCCGCGAACCCTCTGGCGCGCTCGAAGGCATGGGACTGGAACGCGCTCGCGGGCACCGGCAACGGGCTCGGCCAGCGCTCACTGCGTGACGTTGCAGATTCCGCTCCCGTGAAAAAGGAGCAGTCGCTGGGCGACTTCATCCAGCAAAACGGCATCGTCAGCGGCATGAACATGACGGGCACGAGCGACACGGGCCTGATGGGCAACGGCGGCTTCGGCGCCTTCCGCTACGGCATGCCGGCGCCCAAGGCTGGCACGCAGGCCTACCGTGACATGACCGAGTATTTCAACTACGGCGGCTCGGACCCGAACAACTACTACGGGCGCGCGGCCAGCAACCCCTACGTCGATCCGAACGCGAACCCGAACGCCTGGATGTGGACCAGCGGATTGGCAGGCGGGGCGCCCGGCGAAGCCGAAGGCCCCAGCTCTGGCGCACCTGGCGGCGCGGCGAGTTCCGGCCCCGGCGGCACTTTCTAAGGAGGCACCATGGGCGGCTATTTCGCCATCCAGCCTTCTGCAGAGTCCGCGCAGGAGCAGCACGCCCCGGCATTCCACAGCGAGTGGAGCGATCCCATCGGTGGCCTTGTACCTGCGGACCCACGTCGTCACGACGCCTTTGTCGCCTACGCCAAGCTCGTAGCCGGCGTCCTCAGGCCGCACCTTCTGCCGTTCCTCGCCGGGGGCCGGGCGCGGGTATTGATCGGGCCGGAGATGTTCAGCTTCGACCTACCCGCAGCGCGCGGTACTTGGATCAGTGTGCCGGAGATCGCGGCATGCCTGCAACTTCTTCCTTGGGCAGAGCCCGATGAAGCTATTCACTGAGGAACCTATGAGTCTTCTCGACTTTCTGAACACGCCTGACGCCCAGCTCGGGCTCGGCCTTCTCGCTGCCGGTGGCCCGTCCGCTACGCCCATGAGCTTTGGTCAGCGCATTGCACAGGGTGTCCAGTACGCTCAATCGAGCAAAGATGCCGATCTGCGGCGTCAATACGTGCGCTCGCAGATCGACGAAAACACTGCGCAAATCGCCGCCCGCAACCTACAGGCGCAGCGCGACCAGGCAATCAACGCCCTAGTGACGGGCCGCTTGGCTGGTCAAGGCGCAGACGCACCAGCCGCGGTGCCGTCTGTCGGGACGGGGACGAAAGCGCCCAGCGCCGCGGCGGCCCTGCCTGGCGGGCCTCTTGGTAGTGCGCGTCCGAACGTCGGGTCTAGCGGCTCGTTTCCCTTCTCGCTTGACGACATCACCGCGCTCCAAGGGTATGGATACAAGGGTGCCGATGGCTTGTTCAACATGTACAAGTACGCCACTGATGGCGTGAAGCGCGAGGCCGGAAACTACTATCAAGATCCTCGGTCTGGCGAGATCCGGTACATGCCAAAAATAGGCGAAGGGCAGACCATTGGTCCGAATGGAGAAGTCGCGACTGCGAGGGGATACGCCGCGTCAAACGCGAACATCAAGGGCCTCGAGACGCAGGCAAGTGAGGCGGCCAAGTATCCCTTCACAGTGGGGGCGGATCGATCGAGGCAACTGACCCAAGCGGCGCTTGACCCTCAGGCCTATATCGGCGAGGACAACAACACGTATAGCGGCACGCGCTTGCAGGGTGTACTCGCCTCCGGCGGCGGTCCTCTCATCGGCTTGCTGCCGCAAGCAGGTCCCGGCGTTGGCCCTACTGCCGGCGCGGCGCCCTTGATCGGGCGCGAACTGGGCGGCAGCGCAGGCACCCCGCGACCGTTCATGACCGGTCGCAACCCGGTGACCCAGCAATCCGGTATTGCGCTCAACGACAACTGGATCAAGAACGCCTATCAGCCCGCGCTCGATGCAGGAAACGCTGCATCCGACGCTCTGACGAACATTGAGGCGCTACGCACCATTGACCTGAGAACTGGATGGGGCGCGGACGCGAAGGCGACCGCGGCCAACGTGCTGGCCGGACTGGGCATCGCGCCGAAGAGCGCCGAGATGTTTGCCGCCAACGCGCAGAAGTTCCAGTCGGTGGCTATGGACCGGTTGATGAAGAAGCAGGTCGAGCAGAAGGGGACCGCGACGGAAGGTGATGCGAAGCGCATCAGTCAGACCTACGTTTCGCTGCAGAACACGCCGTCGGCGAACGACTTCATTCTGGATCTTGCTCAGGCCCAAGCCAACCAAGATCAGCGCCGCGCGCAGTACTACGAAGCGGCTCTGCCGCTGGCGCAGAAGGCCGGCGACCTGACGCGCGTGGATCGCGAGTGGCGAAAGATCAAGGGTTCGATCTGGGCCGATCCGGCCCTGCAGCGCTGGAGTCGGTGATGGAACTGTTCAACCTGCTCGAGTCGCAGTACGGCCTGCCGGCGGGCTTGCTAGACAGTGTCTGGTCGGCCGAGTCCGGACGCGGGCGCAACATGCGCTCCCCGAAGGGCGCAGAGGGGCACTTCCAGTTCATGCCGGCGACCGCGCAGCAGTACGGCGTGGCCGACCCTAGCGACCTGGGGCAATCCGCCGCCGGCGCCGCGCGCATGTACGCGGATCTTCTCAAGCAGTACGGCGGCGATCTGCCACGCGCGCTGGCCGGCTACAACTGGGGCCAAGGAAACATGGCTCGCAAGGGATTCGAAGCCGCCCCGGCTGAGACCCGCAACTACATCGCGAAGGTGACGAACGCCATGGGACAACCGCAAGCACGCGCGCCGCAGCAGGATGCGCCTTCCGATGACTGGGCCACGCTGAACGCGCAGTTCGCTCCGGGATCCACGCGGAGTACGCAGGAGTCCGATCCCTGGGCCGAGCTCGGCGCGAAGTTCGCGCAACCTGTGCCGACAGATGCACCTCGCGCCCGTGCAGCCCGCTCTGAAGTTGGAGCGACGACCGCGGCGCCGTCCACCAGCTTTGGCCGCCGCGCGCAGACAGCAGCGCTCCCGCTCGTGGGGCCGACGCTGGCCGCGTTGGACATCAACCCGGACATGCCTGCAATTGCGAAAGGCATTGCTTCCGGCTTCGCAGACCTGGGGAACACGATCATCAACCGTGGCACCAAGGTCGGCGCCGACATATGGGCGGGTATCGACGACCCGTACGGCTTGATGGATCCGAGACTCAAGCGGCCTGCGGCCAATTTGACCAACCTCGTGACGGGCGAGAAGCCGATGAGCCAGGCCGAGCGTGAGAACGCTGTGCGCGCGGCGTCGCTGGAGGACTTCAACCGCGAGAACGCCAGCGCCTGGTTCTCCGGAGGGCGCCTGGCCGGCAATATCGCGGCGACCTTCCCTGCGGGCGGCGTCATCGCTGCGCCAGTACGTGCGGCCGCGCCTGTGCTGGCACCATTGGCCGATGCGCTGGCGACGGGCGGCTTTCGCACGGGGCTCGCGCCGGCGACGCTGGCCGGGCGCGTGGGGAATGTAGCGCTGCGCGCCGCAGGTGGCTCAGCAACCGGAGGCGCAACTGCGGGCCTGGTGAATCCGGATGATGCTGCCGTCGGAGCAATGATCGGCGGCGTTCTTCCGCCAGCCCTTCAAGGCGTCAACAAGGCGGGTGATCTCGCTGGCAGGGCCTACCGCGCATTGGCCGTCTCTCCGGCTACCGCCGCAGCCCGAAGTGTTCTCGATGTCGGTGGGTTCACCACGCCGGCACAGATTGCCGAGGTGCAGGCTGCGCTGCGTGCGCAAGGGCCGGCCATCGTGGGAGAAAGCCCGACCGTCTCGCAGATTCTGCAGAACCCGGAGATCTCGCAGCTCGAGCGCACGGTGCGCAATACGCCCGGCGGCGCCCCCGCGCTGATTGCGCGTGACCAGGCGCAGAACGCGGCGCGGCTGAATGTGCTCAACGACGTGGCCTCTGTGGCAGCAGATCTGCCCGCCGCGCGCACAAACTTCGGCAACACGATCGCACCGCGCGCGGCTGACGCACGCAATGCCGCATCGAAAGCGGTGCGTCAGGCCTTCGATGCGGTCGACCCGCTTAACGACACGCAGTTCTATTTGCCGTTGCCCGAGATGGAGGCCGCGAAGGCGAAGTTTCTGGGGCCGGGTACGTTCGGCACCGGTAGCAAGGCTCAGTCAGCGATCGACACCGCTACCGGCATGGGCACAGAGATGCGTCCCCGGACCAGCCTGACGGGCTCAGACACGGTACGAAAGACTGTGCCATTCCAGACCGTTCAGAACCTTCGCAGCTCAATCGGGGAGGCCGCCGAGCAGGCGCGCATGAGAGGCGCGAACAAGGAAGCCGCGGCGCTCGAAAGCATGAAAGCCGACATCGATAACCGGGTCAATCTGGTGGCCGCAGGCAAGGGCGATGCGGCGGAGAACTTCCCCGCCGACATCGTGGCGCAGTGGCGCAAGGCCATCGACCTGCACGCCGACAAGCAGAATCGCTTCGCTCGCGGGCCGCAGGCTGGGATGTTCCGCAAGGGCGGCGACGGCAACTACGCGGTTGAGGGCGGCGAGCTCGCGCCGAAGTTCTTCTCGCCACGGCTGTCGCAGTCGGAAGACATCGAGGCCCTCAAGCGCATGCGGCTTGGCACCCCAGTAATTGACTCACTCAAGAGCTATGCGACCACTGACGCATCGCGGCGCGTGACCGGTGACGGCACGCTGCGGAGCAAAGCATTCAACGACTGGCTGAATGCGCACGGCGGCGCGGTGCGAGGCCTCTTCGACGATGGTGAGCGGGCCCGGCTGACGGGCGTGGGGGTCGACCTGAAGCGCGCATCGGATGCCAGGGACCTGGGTCGCGCCACGGGCTCCAACACATCGCAGAACGTGCAGAACGCGCTGGGTCTCGGAATGCTCGACAGCCGCGCCGTGAACCTTCTGGCCAGTCGCACGCCGTTTGTCGGGAAGTTCACTGGCCCCATGCTCGATGCTTTGCGTGAGTCAGCGAAGCGCGGGAAGGCTGGGCGGCTGGGTGGCCTGTTGTCAGATCCTGCGGAGCTGGATCGCGCTATCGCTGACTACTTGAGTCAGTCGGTCCGTGGTCCTGGACTGCTGGGGCATGACTCGCAGACCGTCCCTTTTCTGCTGCGTTCAAGTCCTCTGTTAGCGAGCGACCGGTCCTGACGCGGTAGAAGAAGCTGACCACGAACACCAGCACGGCAAGACCGATGGCCTTCCAGAGCAGGTACTCAGTGAACAGTGACGAGGTCATCGGCCGATTCTAGATGCCGCTACTGTGTTCTCGCTGTGTGATGCCAGCGCATCCAGTTGGTCCCCGCGCGACTCCTTCCGAGCGGATTCGATCGAAGCCTCAAGTTCTATGGCGAATGTCGTCCAGGGGCAGAAGGCCCCAAGTCGCTGTTGGCGATACCTTCTAGGAGCATGACGCGGAGGCGTCTGCGTTTTCTCTAGATCGGTCATATTCCGTATTTCTGGCTAGCTTCAGAGGAGTGAAATGCGGAAACACAAAGAAATCCGAGCTTCTGCGTTGCCTGAGTCCTTTCAGGACGCGCAACAAGCCATCCTCCAGCGCCTCGACACGGTGACGCATGCCCTCGTGGCGCTCGCTCGCATCGCGGGCGCGCGGCTCACCCGCACACAGATGTGCGAGCGGCTGGGCGTCACCAGCCACACCATCACCTACCGCGTGCGCCGCGGCGACCTGCCCAAGCCCGGCGCCGATGGCCGTTGGCTGCTGGCCGAGCTCATCGAGTGGGAGTCACACATCGGGTAGCAACCGATCCAGTGTGCACCACAGATCGAGGGCGGAAAGAGGCCTTGGGGTCCTGCCATTCGCGCTCCTTCTCACCACGTCTCAGTCCGTCTCAACTTTTCTCATGGATTTGCGCAGCGTCTCAGGGGGGATTAATTCGTCTCACGTTCGGCGCAGATTCTCAAAGAATCTCAGGTTTTCTCATCTGCACGCCGCATCTTTCAAAGCCGTGGTCACGGAGGCACGCTTAGTATGTTTACAGCGGCTACGCCTCGAAAATACTCGTGCTTTCCGGGCTACCCCCCGGTGAAGGAGCGGATGTTTGGCATGCGAGCGGTCGTACCGCCGGCATGACGAAGGAACATCGCGATGAACCCGGCGTTGCACCGATGGCGGATGCGATGGCGAAGCTGCGGGCTACGACCGCCGAACCCCGCCGGTGTCGCTCCGATCCTTCCGGTGCCCGCTGGGCCGCCGCCCGCGGTTGTGGTGGAAGTGGCGGGCACGCCGGGTGTAGCCGAAAACACGAGTCCTGCACTGCCACCCGTGGTGCCGGGGCCTGGCTCACCGTTGGATGGCAGTGGAAGCGGCATTGAAACGCAGCGGTTCAGCGACAACGGGATGGCTACTTCAGTTTCATGAGGTAGCGAGTGAGCACCCAACCTGCCATCTCGAGGCCTTCTGAATCTCTCCAGACGACTTGTGTCCACGCGTCTGCAGACTGCACAAATTCGACAACGGCTCCCGCCGGAAGTTGGCCAACCACAGGCGAAAGCACCTTTCCATTCAAGTGAACAGTTAGGTCCTCCGTGGTGATCCTGCGCATGGCGGCATACGCTGGAGGGAACTCAAGCTTCTTGATTTCGCGTGCAATATCCTTTGCAAGAGCTTGCCGATCTTCATTCGCACTCACCTTGGAGAGTTTGTCTTTGACGTAAAAATCCCAATAGGGGGTGATCATGAAGAGGGCGATCATCAGAAGGATTGATAACGCTTGGAGGGGGTCTACCTTTTGGAAAAGCAATTCGGAAAAGCTCCGAAGTCCAAATTCGACGGTTCCATTCGCCTGTGCAACGGCATGTGAAGCTTCCGCGTTGGCTTCCTGCACCGCCCCGCGGAAAGAGTCATCTTGAATTTGGCCCGCTGCTGAACTGATGCTCTCTTGCAGTTCCGGCCACTGTGATCTCTTTAGAACGCCACTCGACGCCATGGCTTCGGAGATTGCGAGCCATCGGTTCATTGGGTTGTCTGCGTTCTCAGTTCCGAGAATTTTGGACACTCGTCCCGGCATGTCCAGCATGGAGCGGTACCAGTCAAGCTGCATCAGCCTAGCGGCCGGCGGAGAGACCAGTGCAGCCACGTTCTGCAGCTTGTTGGCGTTCAGGTAGGGAAACGCGACGTCGACAAGCATGCGCCGTGCACTCGCGGTTTGCTGGAACATGCGCTGGAGTTCGGTGGGTGTCTTGAATTGCTCTGCCAATGAACTCATCGCCTTTAACTGGTCCGCCGCGCGCTGCTGACTTGTTATCAGTTTTTCCAGTGGGGTACTTGTCAGCAGCAGGTTCAGCCTATTTTTCGCGTCATCCATAACTTCTCCTCGTTGCAAGGATGTTAGTTGCGATTGGTGGGCCCTCAGTAGGGTTCGCTTGCCTCGTTCTGCCTCGACACCATCACGCCCAGCAACGCCACTCCGGCGAAGCACTACCAAGGCCTTGGCGGCCACGGCGAGATGTGGCAGCTGACGGGTGCGATGCGGCGGCGGCACAACTGCCAAAGACGCCGGCGCGCCCGCCGCAAAGGGACACGACGTTTCGTGTCGCTGGGGGCGAGACGGCTTCGTGCAGGTGATGGTGTTACGGAGCCTGCGGAAGGTGCAGCACCCAGAGTTGCTGGGAGGGTGCGACTCATGGTCATACACAAGACCTGGCAGAGCTAAGGGCTCTCAAGAACCTGACTCGTGGTGCGGTTGGAAGACTTGGCGCCACTGCTGAGCCGGCTGTTGCCGCAACGATGAACCTCAACTTCAAATAGTCGGCGCCCCAATCCGCCGGTTGCGTCTGGCTACGAAACTAAGTGAGGGGTTTTCGAAACATGATGGGAAAAATTCGATTTTTGATATGAAGATACGAAACAATGCGGTGATTTTTCGTGACGGCGTGTACACTGAACCGTTAGCGAAGCATCAATGTGGAACACATCTCCGAAGTCCTGAAAATTCTTGACGGCGCGCTCAAGTCGAATGCGAGCCTGGCGATGAGCTACGCGGGCCTCTTGGCTGACAAGCTTCATGACCAAGGCGACCGCGCGCAAGCGCGAATGATCCGAGAACGGCTTGCTCGCGCGCCCGCTGCGGTTGCTTCGGCCCAGGATGCAGAGAGGGGAGTAAGTTTCTCAAGCCTGCCTGTCGATGGGGAAAGCAGGCTTCATACCGTGGATGTCAGTCAACCTCGTAGCGAAGATATTCATCTGGTGCTTCCGAATGCGCTCGAAAGGCGGGTTGAAGACTTTCTTTCTGGCGTGCGCCACTATGACCAACTCGCACGCGTTGGCGCGGCGCTTCCCAATCGGATGTTGGTATACGGTCCGCCAGGTACCGGAAAAACGCAACTGGTCAGGTGGCTGGCCGCACAATTGAACCTTCCTCTGCTGACGGTGCGCTGCGACACGCTGGTCAGCAGCCTGCTAGGGCAAACCAGTCGGAATCTTCGCCGTGTATTTGACTACGCGGAACATCGGCCATGCGTGCTTTTCTTGGATGAGTTCGACGCGCTTGCGGGTGCTCGGGGCAACGAGCGAGATGTGGGTGAACTGCAGCGCGTCGTGATTGCGCTGCTTCAAAACATGGACGCGCTCAGTGCGTCTACCGTTCTGGTTGCCGCAACGAACCACGAGCGACTCTTAGATGCAGCCGTTTGGCGCCGTTTCAGCTTTAACCTGCCGATGCCGCTGCCTGCTGATGACGCACGACGCGCCCTATGGGGGCGATTCTTGGGCACCATGGTTTCAGATCCGCAGGCCATCGAGGAGCTTGTCGCAGCCTCCCTTGGCGCGTCCGGTGCACTCATCGAGCAAGTCAGTCTGGATGGCAAGCGAGATGCGGTTCTCAAACATGCCGGATTGATCGATGTTCCCGGTCTGTTCCGTCGGTTGGGCATTTCGATGGCGCTGGCAAAGGGCGTTGCGCTGAGCACGGAGGAAGAAGAGATGCAGTGGCTGAGGCAATGGCAGCCGCAAGTGTTCACGCTTCGTGCGCTCGCTCATCTCTACGATACCTCGACGCGGCAGATTACAAATATCACCAAGGAGAAGGCAGATGGCAACTCGGAGGGAAGCGACGCCGCGTCGCGGCGCAAATCGAATCGAACCCGTCGCAAGTAATCCGTTTCAAAGAGTTGAGTTTCGAGCTACGGATCTCACGGGTGTGGCTCCCGGCGGGGACGGGCCCACTGAGTTTGTGGATGTCGATGCCCGGTATCGATTGCAACTGGTCCAATCGCTGGATCAAGCGTCCGCCCAAATGCATGCCGAAGTGCAGGCGTCGCGAAACAAGCTGGGAACGTTCATTCTTCGGCTTCGGCAGCAAGCCATTGCCAAGAGCCACCGCCCGATTCAGCTGATCGCTGAGACGGGCCTGTTGCCTGCAGGGCATGAGCAAATAGACGAAGTGCTGGTCGCCGCGCATGCCGGTAGCCTCACCACCTTGCGCGACGTAGTTCTTCGGCGCAACACGAAGGCAATTCGTGCGAACCTCAGCGCGATTACGATGATCGAGCCTTGGGGGGCCGAACGGCGTGTTCCTTCAGGACGTCAATCGTTGCGCGCGCGTGGTCGAGCCATCGTGCGCCTTTTTCGATACGGAAACGACCAAGCGAATGTGGCCGTCGAAGAAGCTGTTATCGATGAGCTTCGTGGGTTGCATCTGAACGTGCAGCACCTAGATGCGGCTGCGTTTGGATGGTCCATCTTTCGACTCGCAGGACTGGAGGATGCGTCAGATCAAGTCTTAGATCGCTTGTCGCTTCTGGCCGGGATTCGGCGAATCGCGCCAGAACCTATTGCGGAGCCTTCAGCAACGCGTACAGGAGCACCGTCCAGAGTCAGCGGCCCGTCGCCCGCGATAGGCCTTCCTCCAGATGGTCTACCGACGGTCGCCGTGTTTGACACTGGAGTGAGCGCGCAAGCGCAGCAACTTCAACCGTGGGTCGACGGCTTCGACACTTATGTGCTCCCGCCGGATACCGACTATGAGCACGGAACCCATGTGGCCTCATTGGTGACCAGTTCTCACACGATGAATGCCAACCACCCCGAGCTGCCTGCGTACGGGAGCTTGGTTTATGACGTCTGTGGTCTCGAAGCGGGAAGCGCGAATATTACAGACCTGATCGAGCGCCTGAAGGAAGCCATTCCGAAACGGCCCGATGTGAAGATTTGGAACTTGTCACTGGGCGTTCCTGTGCCTTGTGACGAGCAGTCCTTCAGCGAGTTTGCGATGGCGCTGGATCGACTGAGCGATCAACACGGCGTCTTGTTTGTGGTGGCTGCGGGAAACTATCTTCAACAACCGCGTCGGATTTGGCCGGCGGGGGCTCTCCTTCAGGACAGGATCGGCAGTCCTGCCGAATCGATACGGGCGTTGACTGTGGGCTCGGTGTGCCATGCTGCTGGGACCGACTCCCTGAATGCTGCGGGTGAGCCTGCAGCCTATTCTCGCCGGGGCCCGGGGCCGGTGTTCACGCCCAAACCGGACATCGTCCACGCGGGTGGCAATGTGCACACCCCTTGGAATACAGGCTCCTCCAGCATGGTTGTTCTCAGAGCAAACGACACCATGGGGCACAGCTTCGGGACGAGCTTTGCTGCACCGGTGGCTGCAACCATGGCCGCTCACGTGTGGCAATCGTTGGCGGGCGCAGGGCGAACACCGACGCCTTCGTTGGTTAAGGCGTTGATGATTCATGCTGCACAACTGTCCTCCACCGCCTATTCGCCTGCCGAGCGTCGCTACTTCGGGACCGGTTTGCCGTTGGATGTCATGGACTGTCTGTATGACACGCCAGACAGCTTCACCCTTCTATTTGAAACAAGTCTGGTGCCCGGTATGCGCTGGCGCAGGTCGCCTTATCCGCTGCCCGCTTCACTGATACACGAGGACAAGTTCCGCGGTGAAGTGATCATCACCTGTGTCTACGCGCCCCCCCTGGACTCCAATGCGGGGGCGGAGTATGTCCGTGCGAATGTCGAATTGAGCTTTGGTGTTTTGTCCGGTGACAACATCACCAGCAAGGTCCCCATGAAGGGCGAGGACTACACCGATGGTTATGAAGCGGCGCAGATTGAACATGGAGGCAAGTGGGCTCCGGTCAAGGTCCATCGAAAGGCGTTCCCTGGCGGGATTTCTGGCAGCGAATGGGCGCTACAGGCCCGTCCCTACCTTCGCGCCTTCGAGCCGCCGCTGACGCAGCCGATCCAAGCGTACATTGTGTGCACCTTGCGCAGCCTCTCGGGTGACATGTCCGTCCATGCTGACGGCCTAAGGGCACTGAATGCCACCAACTGGATCAGCAATTCGGTTCCCGTGCGAGTGCCTGTGCGGATTTAGGGAGCAGCCGCTGGCATCAGAAGGCGAGGGAATCTAACTGTGAGCACTGGAAACCAGAGCTACCGCATCATGGGAGGCCGTCCGGTCTTCACGACCCTCTGCAAGCGCTCCTATGCGTTGACCATTTGAGGCGTGCGAGATCCCGCGCTGGGCATTTCGCGGTAACGTTTCGCGAAGAGCGAAGCCTCTTTCTGCGCGAATGTCCACTTGGCCTTATCGATCTGATCGGCTTCGATTTTCATCAGGCGGTCCCAATAAAACTTGAAATGAGCGTTATCTGGTGACTCAATCATGTCCTCAAGGATGCTTG
Organism: Variovorax boronicumulans NBRC 103145; assembly: GCF_001591345.1. Lineage (GTDB taxonomy): Bacteria > Pseudomonadota > Gammaproteobacteria > Burkholderiales > Burkholderiaceae_C > Variovorax > Variovorax boronicumulans. The sequence goes on from NZ_BCUS01000002.1 coordinate 73,081, forward strand.
CAAGGCTCGCCAATGCGTCTTTTTTTCGATATAGATCAACCACATCGAGTCCGCTGATTGCTTGAGTCATGGCCGGATTCTCCGCGGTATTTTCGCGATTCAGCGCCATAACCCATTGACCGTGTGCGAGCTTGTTGCGCAACATGCTGGGGTCAAAAATATACTCATCAATCAACGTGTTGAGCTTCTGACGCACATTAGGGACATGGCTGCTCTTGGGCGAAACTACGAGCATCAGTGTGAGCTCCGCGCATTTGGTCCATCCGGCTTTGACTCCGTTCGAAGTAATCGCCTTCTTTATCTGGCTAATGTGTCCCAAATTTAACCCATACGGTGTATGAATGAGTTTGGAGAAGGTCGCTTCTGCCAGCGCGCAATAGAGCAGTGCGAGAAATTTTGTATTGATCGAAGTTGCGTGGACATTCTTCGCGCGAATCGAATCATTCAACTGGCGGTTTGTGTGTTTCCAAGCGCGTTCTAGTTCCCGCACGTTTTCTGTTTGAGCTTGAAAAACCGCCAGGCGCTCATTGTTATTGATCGTCACACATTCCCCTCCACCGGTAGCTACAAGGCACTTCGGTAAATGCCCTCTAGCTACCTGGAATCGAACCAGGATCTCACCTTGAAAGGCGCGTCTTTGCCAAATTAGACGACAGCTCCGTCACTGAATGTATCTGTTTTTAACTGCTACCGCTACTTCGGATTAGAACTGCAAGGTGCCGCGCTGAGCTCGAAGGTGGAGCAGGTGGCGAGTCGGTTCTTGTCCCAGCGATGCCTGCGTCGGCGGCTGTTCGGGGCTTGGGCGCTCGAAGTCTCGACGCCCGCTGTAGACCCTCTCGTGCGTCTTCAAGGGAGTGAGCATCGCGTGTTTTGGCCGCTATGCAGCCTTGAAGGCAATGATCTTTGCTCACTGGCGCAACTGGTTCAGGCGGTCGGCTCACGAATGCATCATCTTGCGACGCTTGACTACGAACTCCGCGCGATCGTCGGTGGCGCCGAGCGGCCAGCTCTTCCCATGTACGAGCAGCGCCTTGATGCCGCTCTTGGCTTCAAGTGTGTGCTGAACACAACAGGGCAAAGCCTGCTGATGGCGATGACCCGGGCTGCTTGCTGATGAGGTCACGTAATCGGCCAGCCAAACGGATTTGGGGGCATCGTAGGGGGCATCGACGCTGGGCTGATTTCTTGATCGGCAGCATTCATGCGCTGTGCAGCCCGAAATGCTGCCGCCTCCCTCCCCAGATTCAAGCCCCTGTAGCAGCCTTGCTACAGGGGCTTTGTCTTTGGGCCGCCCATGCGCCTCATGGCGCCCGCTGCGGCCCCCCGCACCCCCTGCGCTGCAGCACCGGCAGCAACTGCGGTCCCAGCGACTTCAGCAGCTGCGTCGGCAGCGCGCTCGTGAACCGATGACGGGCGGCGTGGGGCTCGTGCACGTAGGCCAGGATCGTGCCGAAGTAGCGGTCGCCGATCATGAACACGAAGGTGGCCGAGCGGTCGATCTTGCGCTGCGAAATTACCCGTCCGCCGCGGCCGGTCTGTTCGTAGCGATGGTCGCCGGTGCCGGTCTTGCCGCCGATCTCGAGGGCGCGGCCGCTCTCGTCCACCAGCGCGCCCTTCAGCCGCCGCGCAGTGCCGTCGTTCACCACCTCGACCAAGGCCCGGCGCACCGTGGCGGCCACCTCGGCGGGTAGCACCTGCTGTGCGCTCGCATGGCGCGGCTCCAGCCGTGTCTCGTAGGGCGTGTCGCGCGCGAAGTGCAAGGCGCCGACCCGTTGCGTGGGCAGCCGCACGCCGTCGTTCGCGAGGATGCCCATCAGCTCCGCCAGGGCGGCCGGCCGGTCGCCCGACGCGCCGATCGCGCTCGCATACGACGGCGTCAGCGACGCGAACGGGTAACCCACGCGCTGCCATGAGCGGTGGATCTGTGCAAAGGCGTCGAGTTCGATCAGCTCGCGCAGGCGCCTGTCCTGCGCGCTCTTGTGGCGCGTCTTGAAGAGCCAGGCGTAGACCTCCTGGCGTTCGCGCACGCTTGCGTCCAGCACCTCGGTCAGCGAGGCGCCGGGGTGACGCCGCAGGTAGCCGACCAGCCAGAGCTCCAGCGGATGCACGCGCGCGACATACCCGCGATCGGCCAGCGACAGGCCGGCGCAGGTGCGGCGCAGCGCCCCCAATGCGCGCGGCGAGTCGGCGCCGCGGCCCAGCCGCTGCACCAGGAGCGCGTCGAGCCGTGCGTCGTCGGCCTCGGGCTCGATGGTGAAGAGCACGCTCGCCAGGCGCGGTGCCGACGGCCTCAGGCCGCGCAGCAACAGCGCCTCGGCGTCCGCGGCCGGCAGGTGCTGGTACTTGCGATGGAAGCGGGTGAGGAAGGCCGAACCTTCGCGGTCGGCAAAGCGCGCGAGCAGTTCGCGCCGGCCCGGGTCGGCAGGGTCCTTCAGTAGGCGCTCGGCGCCCGACGCGCCACCGAACATGCGGTGGCGCACCAGGTCGCGCATCAGGCGGATGAACACCAGGTTGACCGAATGCTTGAAGCCTTCGCGCACGGTCATCGAACTGCTGTTGCGCGAGCGTTCGAAGTTCTCGAACTGGTGCAGGCCGCCGCCGGTGAAGAAGGCCTCGCCCGGGTTCGCCGAGTACTTGCGCTCCATCGCCGCCTCCAGCATCGGCGCAAGACGCCGATCCTTGGCGCGCAGGAGGTACTGCCGGGCCCACATGCCCAGCGGGTCGCGCGGGTTCGGCGCCAGTGCCGACAGCTGGGCCGGGCTCAGGTCGACCCAGCCCGCGTGCAGCTCGGCCACGAGCTCCAAGTAGCTCACCAGGGTGCGCAGCTTGGCGGTCGAGCCCAGGTCCAGCCGCGCGCCCTGGTTCACGTCGAACGGCTGGTCGATGTTGTCGGCCTGGATACGCAGCAGGTTGCTCCCGGCGCTGCGCTCGAACAGCGTGAAGCTGTAGATCAGCGGGCTGGGGTCGGCGCCCGGGTCGAGCATGTGGGAGCCCACCAGCCCCGCGGCCTTCGTCGCGGCGGGCGTGCGCAGGCCGGCCAGCACGCGCGCCACGAGCGCCTGTGCTTCACCGTCCAGGCTGGTCTCGGCCTCGAGATCGAGGCGCTCCAGGTCGTAGGCCCGCGGCACGTCGAGCAGCGTGCCGATGTGGGTGCGCAGCGCGGTCGCGGCCTTGCGCTGCACGAAGTCGGGCCGGGGCGTCGGCGGCAGCGGCGGCTGCAGGTGCAAGGACAGCGGCAGCGCCGCGTCGCGCAGCGTGGGCGAGATCAGGCCGGCCTCGGCCATCAGCCGCAGGTAGCTGTCGGTCAGCCGCGCCAAGCTGGCGCCGTCGCCGAGCAGGTGCTGCGACGGGCGGCGCTGCGCGATCATCAGCGACAGCGCCTGTTTGAAGGCCTCGGCCTGTTGCCGCAGCGCCTCGTCCGTGGGCGCTGCCGCCTCTTCCGCCTGGTCGGCGAGCAGGCGGTTGATTTCACCGAAGTCGCGCCCGTACCAGGCCCACAGGCCGTCGCCCAGGCCGTGCACCTCGCCCATGCCCGGTCGCGCGGCCAGCGGCACGGTGTCGAGGTAGTCGACGACGATCTGGCGGCGCCGCGCCTGCGTGTCGTCGCCGTCCTGGTAGGCGCGCAGCGAGGCCGACGCCATCTGGCGCAACTTGTCGCCGACCGACCCGGTGCGGCCCTGCGGCGAATGGCGGTACTTCTCGAGCTGGGTGGCCAGCGTGCTGCCGCCCGTCGCCGTCTGGCCCAGGCCGACCGCGCGCAGCGCCTGCTCGAGCGCCGCCTTCGCGAAGCGTTCCGGATCGATCGCGGGGTTGCGCTGCAGCGGCTGCGCGTCCAGCAGGTGGCGGTCCTCGACGAACAGCAGGGCGCTCACCAGCAGCGGCGGCACCTCCTCAAAGCGCTCGTAGGCGCGCTTGGGCACGCGGGTGTGCAGCAGCGCCGTGTCCCGGCAGTCGCGCACGGTCAGGCCGGCCTGGTTTTTCTCGCGGTAGGGCGCGAAGAGCCCGTAGTCCTGCAGTTCGATCAGCCGCGGCGACATGCGGGCCTGGCGGGTGACGACATAGCCCTGCGGCGCCAGGCGGTCGATGTAGCCCGGCAGCTGGTGGTAGCCCAGCCGCTCGTCGTAGGGCCCGGTCCGGGGAAAGCGGATGGCGTCGCTGGCACCGTCTTCGACGCTGAAGCGGGCGCCCTCGGCCAGGTCGCGCCACAGGGCCGATTGCAGCCGGGACGTCTTCAATTCGTCCAGCACGAACAGGGCAAGCCCGCCTCCCACGGCGAGTCCCGCGCCGATCCAGACAAGCTTCTTGAACCAAGTCATGCTCTGCCTCGCGAACAGTCCACACCATGGGTTCGTCAGTGACGATGATGCGCTTTTTGAGGCGATTTGGCATGCGTGCGACGACGCAATCGGCCGGAGTCATGCCCTCCCGCCGCGCGGCAGAAGAGGTACCTCGACACACATGGCGCATGTCGATCTGCACGGACGTGCGGATCTATCTCAGGGCGAACTGACCTGCTAACCCTTCACGACCCCGGACACCCCACTAGTCGTCGGAATCCTGCGGGCCCGCCAGCAGCCCGAGCACCAACCCGCCGAGGACGATGGCCAGGGCAAGAATCAGCGATGCCTCTGCGAGTAGTCTCATGGTGTCCTGCAATGAATCTCCCCCTCACGATGTGCCCGCCATTGAACGTGCGTTCGCTGACTGGCGGCTGAGTGCGGAAGCAGAAGGGTTTTGTGCGGGGCTTCAGCCTGTCTTCAGGTAAGGCGCGGATACTGGCGGCGACGGTCTTCTGGCGTTGGTAGAGGACGCTTCGGCACCCGCCCTTCGGGGTGGTTCCTCGAGGCCGGAGGTCGTCACGGTTTTTTCGTCGCGCGGGCGCATGCTCAGGCCCGCGCGCTTTCGCCGAGCCACACCGGCTCGTTCGAGGTGTCGGGGAAGTCCGCGGTGTCGATCAGCGGCGCCTCGTCGACCTCCGACGCGCGCCGCGCGGCCGGCGCCATGTGCCGCAGTTCGTAGCCGCGCCCATACACCGAGACCAGCACGAACTCGCCGCCCTTGTGCAGCGACAGCTTGCGACGGATGCTGGCCACGCAGCAGTCCAGCGTGCGGCTCGTGCGTTCGATGCGCGCATCCACCCACAGCGAGGCCAGCAGCCAGTCGCGCTCCAGCAGCCGGCCGGCGTTGCGAAACAGCAGCAGCGCCAGTTCGAACTCGCGCGGCTTCAGGCGCACCTCGGTGCCGTGGCACACCACCACGCGGCGCTCGCCCAGGAACTGGTAGTCGCCGAAGCACGCGGCCGTGGCGTGCGGCTGCAGCAGCGTGCGGTTGCGCCGCAGCGATTCGCGCACGCGCAACTCCACCTCGAACTCGTCGACGGGCAGCACCGCGAAGTCGATGCTCGCGCCCTGCGTCTCGCCGCCCGCGGCCGACAGCACGTCGACCAGCAGGTCGCGCTGCGAGGCGCGTGCCACCAGAAAAATGGGAATGCGCAGCGCGCGGCACATCGCCGTGAGGATCGGCCAGGCGCCTTCGTCCTTCAGCACCACCAGCAGCAGGCCGAACTGCAGGCCCTGGGTGATCGCCAGCAGGAAGTCCGTGCTGTCGTCGAAGCACACGGGATCGCAGCCCATCAGGCGCAGGCGGTTGCCCCAGCCGGCCTGCTGCGCCTCGTCGCAGCCCACCATCGCGATGCGGCGCGCGCCCTGCTGCGCGGCCATCACGCGCGGGCTCCCCGGCGTGCGACCTTCTCGTGGCGGGGCGTTGGCGTGGCAGGAGAGGTCTTCATGTCGGTGGCATCCATGCGAAGGTGGTGAAGGGCGTCCCGGGGCGATGGCGTGGGCTCAGGGGCGGGCGGCGGCCGTGCTGCGCGGCAGCTTCCAGCCGATGCCCGCGTTGAAGCCCCAGTCCCGGCCCGTGCTGGACACACCCATGCCCCAGGCCATGTCGCCGTCGTCCGAGCTGCGCTTGAAGCCCAGCGCCGCGGCCGAATAGCCCCGGTAGCTGCCGAAGGCCAGGCCGATCGACTGTTCGCCCGGCCGGTACGTCGGCACGTAGGCGGCCGACATGGCAATGGCCATGGCCGCGCCCGAGTAGGCGATGCGCGCCGTTTCGCCGACGGCCGCGCGCACCGGGTGCAGCTGGCCCAGGTTGATGGCGTCGTCCGGGCGCACGGCGGGTGCCAGTTCGAAGGCATGGGCGCCGGCGCACGCGAGCCACAGCATCAGCACCCGCAGGATCGCGGTGCGTCGGGGGGCGAAGCGTGCGGATGCGTTCACGGCTGCTGTTTCAGCCGGCGGCCAGCCGGGTGCCGGCGCCGGGTTGCGTCTTGCGCACGCCGTCGGGGCCGTAGAAGGGTTGGGCGCGGGCCTGCAGGAAGTGCAGCGCCTGCTGCGTGAAGTCCAGGTGCGCGTACACCAGCGTGCCGTTGTGCAGGTTGCGGTTGCGCGCGTCTTCGGCGAGCGCGAGCAGTTCGCTCCAGGCCTGGCGCGTCGGCGCACCGCCCGCTGCAGCGGCGGCATCCGCACCCGCGCGGCCGGGCCCGAAGCCCAGCGCCGCCTGCAGCGATTCACGCTGCCGGTCGAGTTCGGCCATGCGGTCCAGCAGCGCGGTCTTGCGGCCGGCGATGCCGTTCAGTGCGTCGAAGACGCTGTCCGACATGGCCTGCGCCTCTTCGTCCAGCACCGCGAGAAATTCCTCGATGCAGCCCGCTTCCGCGCGCAGGTGCGCCAGCAAGGTGCTCATGCCTCGCCCTTCGGTGCGAGCAGCTCGCGCACGCTGGCCAGCAGGCCGTCGGCGATGCGCTCGGGGCGGATCTCGTAGCGGCCGGCGCGGATGTCCTCGCGGATCGCGGCCACGCGCGCGGCGTCGAAATCGCTGCCCCCCCCGGCGGCGGGCATCGCATGGACGAGCGCGGAAACGGGCGCCGCTTCCTTCGGGCGCTGCACGGACTCGGCGGACGTCGACGGAGCCGGTGCGCCCGGCGCGGGCGTGCGGTGCAGGGGCGTGGCCGAAGGGGCGGTGGGATCGATTTTCAAGGTGATTCCTCAGGGGCTAACCCGTATATCGGCAGCCGGTGCAAGAACTTTAGGAAGGGCGTGCATGAAGTGAAGCCTGCGCCAACGCGGCGGCCGCTACTGCACCAGCCGGACCTGTCCTTCCTCGTCGGCCACGCCCCGGATCACCCGGCCGTCCAGCGTCCTGGCCTGCACCACCGCGCCCACCGCGGCGCCGCTCAGGGCCTTGGCCTCGGTGCTGACGACAAAGCCCGGTCCCTGCGCCACCACCTTCACGGCCTGGCCCTGCTGGATCACGGCGACGCCGCGCAGCAGCTCCTTGCGGATCGGGGCGCCGGGCGCGACGCGGTTGGCGCTCACCACCCCGACCAGTTCGGCCGCGCTGGTGACCACCGAGCGCGGCAGCCGCGTGAGGTCGCCGGTGCGCTCGACCACGTCGCCCGCGCCCAGTGCCCGGCCCGCGTCGATGGCGCGCGCGGCCACCAGGTAGCGGCCCTCGACCGCGACACGCGCCTGCACGAAGCGCGTCCACGGCCGCTCGGCATGGCAACGCACGCCCACCGAGAGGCGGCCCCACGGCGTGACGCCCGGCGGCAGGAACACCTCGGGGGCTTCGCACGGGGGCAGGGCATCGGTGCCGCGCCCTTCGAGGCTGGCCGTCACCTTGCCCGGCAGGCCGGCGCTCTGCACCTGGAGGTAGGTCTCGACCGCCTTCGCAGCCGTGTCGCCTGCGATCGCACCGGTCGACACCGCGCACGACAGCCCCATCGCGCAGGCAGTGCGCAGCAGGTGTTGGCGAAGCGGCGAGAGGGTCATCGAAAGCGAAAGAAGAGGGCCAGAAAAATGAGGTCGCCGGTGCAGGAAAGCCGCAACCGGCGCCCCTGGATTCTTATGAATTCACCCCGCCGGCGAAGGTGCGAGCAGCAGGCGAAACCCCCCTTTGTTCGGACGATTGCCAACGCGCCGCATGCATAGACTTGCTTTCCATCGGTCGCTGCGCCCCGTGCACTGGCGACGCCTCAACAGATGGAACAAAGATGATCGACAAGCTGGATGCGGCGTTTCGCTTCCACCGCGAAGCGCTCCATCTCCGGGCCCAGCGCCAGGAGGTGCTCGCGGCCAACATCGCCCATGCCGACACGCCGAACTACAAGGCGCGCGACTTCGACTTCGGCGCGCGCCTGAGCGAGGCCGTCGAGCGCGGCCGCGCCGCATCGTCGGTGTCGATGGCCACCACCTCGTCGCGCCACCTCGCGGGCCAGGCGCAGGCCACGGCCGGCGACGACCTGCTGTACCGCGTGCCGCACCAGTCCAGCCTCGACGGCAACACGGTCGAGATGGACGTCGAACGCGTCGCCTTCGCCGACAACGCGCTGCGCTACGAGTCGAACCTGACCCTCATCAACGCCAAGATCAAGTCGCTCCTGTCGGCGGTACAGCCATGAACATCTTCGACGTGGCGGGCTCCGCCATGACCGCGCAATCGCAGCGCATGAACGTGACCGCGAGCAACCTCGCCAATGCCGAGAGCGTGGCCGGCCCCGACGGCCAGCCCTACCGCGCCAAGCAGGTGGTGTTCGAGGTGGCGGCTTCGGGTCGCCGCGACATCGGCGGCGTCAAGGTGGCGGGTGTCATCGAAGACCCGTCGCCCGCCAAGCTGGTGTTCGACCCCAAGAGCCCGCACGCCAACGCCGAGGGCTACGTGGCGATGCCCAACGTCAACGTGGTCGAGGAGATGACAAACATGATCTCGGCCTCGCGCAGCTACCAGGCCAACGTCGAGGTGCTCAACACGGCCAAGACGCTGATGGTCAAGACGCTGACCATCGGCCAGTAACCCACGCACGCCCACGCGCCTCCCGCAGGAAGAACCCCGATCCCATGGCCCTTTCCGACACCTCGTCCATCAGCGGGCTGAACGCGCCCACGGCGGCGAACAGCAACAACAACGTGTCCAGCGCCGACAGCGAGCAGCGCTTTCTCAAGCTGCTCGTCACGCAGCTGAACAACCAGGACCCGCTCAACCCGATGCAGAACGCCGAGCTCACCTCGCAGCTCGCGCAGATGAGCACCGTGAGCGGCATCGAGAAGCTCAACGCCACGCTCTCGGGCCTCGTCAACCAGACCGGTGCCAACCAGCTGCTGCAGGCCACCTCGCTCATCGGCTACAACGTGCTGTCGCCCGGCGACGTGCTCACCACCAAGAAGCCCGAGGACGGCAAGGACCCCGCCACGCAGGCCTTCGCCGTGCAGCTGCCGGGCACCGCCGCCGACGTCGAGATCAAGATTGTCGACAGCACCGGCAAGGTGATCCGCACGCTCGACGCGGGCGCCATGAAGGAAGGCGTCAACGCCGTCACCTGGGACGGCAAGGACGACCTGGGCGTGGTCGTGCCGCCGGGCGCCTACCGCTTCACGGTCGATGCCAGCAACAACGGCACGACGGTGAAGGCCACCGCGCTCACCTTCTCGCAGGTGGCCGCCGTGAAGCAGGGCGCCGGCGGCGTCACGCTGGAGCTGGCCTCGGGCGCCAGCATCGGGCTGGGCGACGTGCGCCTGTTCCTCTGAGCTTTCGTCTTCGTCTTCGGCGTGGCCCGTGCGGGCCGCGCCCTTCGCACTCTTCTTCCTCGCACCGAACAAGGACCCCCTCATGAGTTTCTCCCAAGGCATCAGCGGACTCGGCGTGGCCGCGGCCAACCTCGACGTCATCGGCAACAACATCGCCAACTCGGGCACGGTGGGCTACAAGTCGGCCGCCGCCACCTTCCAGGACGTGTACGCCGGCTCGCGCGTGGGCCTGGGCGCCTCGGTGTCGGGCGTGACGCAGAACTTCACGCAGGGCGTGACGCAGTCGAGCACGCGCCCGCTGGACGTGGCCATCCTCAACGGCGACGGCTTCTTTCGCCTGGCCAGCCCCAGCGGCGAGGTCTTCTACTCGCGCAACGGCCAGTTCACGCGCGACAAGGACGGCTACATCGTCAACGCGCAGGGCCTGCAGCTCACCGGCTACGGCGCCAACGCCAGCGGTGGCATCAGCGGCGGCACGCCGGGGCCGATCCAGGTGCAGGGCGGCATGATGCCGCCCAAGCCCACGGCCAACATCGACGCGCAGTTCAACCTCGACGCGCGCAGCACGGTGCCCACCAAGACGCCGTTCAACCCCACCGACGCGGCCACCTACAACTACCCGAACGCCATCGGGCCCATCTACGACTCGCTGGGCAACCCGCATGACGTGGCCGTGTACTTCGTGAAGACCGCGGCCAACACCTGGAAGGTGTACGGCACCTCTGACGGCGCGCCGCTGAACGGCGGCGCCGCGCTGTCCAACGTCACGTTCGACGCCAAGGGCGTCATGACCGCGCCGGCTTCGGGCGCGTTCAACATCGGGCCGCTCACCTTCACCAACGGCGCCTCGCCGCTCACCGCCTCGGTCGACCTCACGGGCACCACGCAGTTCGGCAGCGCCAACGGCATGAGCAAGCTGGGCCAGGACGGCTACAAGTCGGGCGAACTCACCGCGTTCTCGATCAACCCCGACGGCACCATCACCGGCAAGTTCTCCAACGAGCAGACGCGCCTGCTGGGCCAGGTCGTGCTGTCGTCGTTCGCCAACCCGAACGGCCTGGAGCCCAAGGGCAACAACGTGTGGGCCGAGACGCAGGCCTCGGGCAACGCGCTCACCGGCACGCCGGGCGAAGGCACCAAGGCCGGCTCGCTGGCCTCGGGCGCGCTGGAGTCGTCCAACGTCGACCTGACCTCCGAGCTGGTGAACCTCATCGTCGCGCAGCGCAACTACCAGGCCAACGCGCAGACCGTGAAGACGCAGGACCAGGTCATGCAGACGCTCATGAACATCCGCTGAGCAGGAGCACTTCGTGGATCGAATGCTGTATGTCGCCATGAGCGGCGCCAAGCAGGCCATGGAGCAGCAGGCCGTGGTCGCCAACAACATGGCGAACGTCTCGACGCCGGGTTTCCGCGCGCAGATCGCGACCTTCCGCGCCGTGCCCGTGGTCGGCGAAGAAGCGCCCACGCGCGCCTTCGTCGCCGCGACCACGCCCGGCGCCGACTTCACCCACGGCCCGCTCACGCAGACCGGCCGCGCGCTCGACGTGGCCGTGGGCGGCCAGGGCTGGCTGGTGGTGCAGGCGGCCGACGGCGGCGAGGCCTACACGCGCGTCGGCAACCTGCAGATCGGCGCCGACGGCCAGCTCACGACGATGGGCGGGCGCCCCGTGGTGGGCGACAACGGCGCGCTCACCGTGCCGCCGGGTTCGGCCGTGAGCATTGCGTCCAACGGCCTCGTGGGTTCGCGCGACGCGGCTTCGACCACGCTCACCGGCATCGCCGAGGTGGGCCGGCTCAAGCTGGTCAATCCGCCGACGACCGACCTCGTGCGCGGCGACGACGGCCTGTTCCGCATGCGCGCCGACCTGCCGCCGGCCGAGGCCGACGAGGCCGTCACGCTCATCTCCGGCGCCATCGAGGGCAGCAACGTGCAGCCGGTCGATGCCATGGTGGCCATGATCGCCAACGCCCGCAGCTTCGAGATGCAGATGAAGTCGCTGCAGACCGCCGACATCAACGCGCAGACCGCCAACAAGCTGCTGGCCTACGGCTGACCCTCTTCCAGGAACTCCTTTCAATGATCCGCTCCCTCTACATCGCCAAGACCGGCCTGGACGCGCAGCAGACGCAGCTCGACGTGGTCTCCAACAACCTGGCCAACGTCGGCACCACCGGCTTCAAGCGCAGCCGCGCCGTGTTCGAAGACCTGGTCTACCAGAACCTGCGCCAGGTCGGCGGCCAGAGCTCCGACCAGACGCGCCTGCCTTCGGGCCTGCAGGTCGGCACCGGCGTGCACGTGGTCGCCACCGAGCGCATCCACTCGCAGGGCAACCTCACCAAGACCGACAAGCCGACCGACGTGGCCATCAGCGGCAGCGGCTTCTTCCAGGTGCTGATGCCCGACGGCACCACCTCGTACACGCGCGACGGTTCGTTCCAGACCGACCGCGACGGCCAGCTGGTCACGGCCAGCGGCTTCCCGGTGCAGCCGGCCATCACCATCCCGGCCAACGCCACCAGCATCACCGTGGGCCGCGACGGCATCGTGTCGGTGGTGCAGGCGGGCGGTACCAACACCGTGCAGGTCGGCCAGCTGCAGCTCGCGACCTTCGTCAACCCGACCGGCTTGCAGAGCCAGGGCGAGAACCTGTACGCCGAGACCGACGCCTCGGGCGCACCCAACCAGGTGAACCCCGGCGTGGACGGCGCGGGCACGCTGAGCCAGGGCTATGTGGAGGCCTCCAACGTCAACGTGGTGGAAGAGCTGGTCAACATGATCGCCACCCAGCGTTCGTACGAGATCAACAGCAAGGCGGTCCAGACCTCGGACCAGATGCTGCAGCGCCTGGCCCAGTTGTGATGCGTGCGGGGGTGCGTCTTCTTCGCCGGGCGGCGGCGCTGCTGCTCGTGGCCGCGCTGGCCGCCGGCTGCGCGCAGGTGCCGCGCGAGCCGCTGGTGCACCAGCCGATGACGGCGCGTGCCGACCAGTACGCGGCGGTGCAGGCGCGGCGTGCCCCGGGCGCGATCTTCCAGGACGGCCCCGGCGCCAACGCGCTGTTCGAGGACCGCCGTCCGCGCAACGTCGGCGACATCCTCACCATCCTCATCAGCGAGAAGGTCAACGCGACCAAGAACTCGGGCGCCAACGCCAGCCGCACGGGCAACACGACCAGCGTGTTCGCGGCCATTCCCAAGCTCATCGGCGGTTTGCTCGACGGGCAGGAGACCAAGCTGTCGGGCACCAACACGCTCAACGCCAAGGGCGGCGCCAACGCCAACAACACCTTCAACGGCGTGATCACCGTCACCGTGACCGACGTCATGGCCAACGGCAACCTGCTGGTGAGCGGCGAGAAGCAGATGGGCATCAACCAGGGCACCGAGTACATCCGCTTCTCGGGCGTGGTGAACCCGCGCACCGTGTCGGGCAACAACACCGTGCCCTCGACGCTGGTGGCCGATGCGCGCATCGAGTACTCGGCCAAGGGCTACATCGACGAGGCCCAGCACATGGGCTGGATGCAAAGAATTTTCCTGAACGTGATGCCTTTCTGATGACGCACCTCCAGGCTTCACCCTCTTCGAATCGCTGGCGCATCGCGGCGCTGTGCGCGCTCCTGTTCATCGCGCCCGCACACGCGGAACGCCTGAAGGAACTCGCCAGCATCCAGGGCGTGCGCGACAACCCGCTCATCGGCTACGGCCTCATGGTCGGCCTGGACGGCACGGGCGACCAGACGATGCAGACGCCGTTCACCACGCAGAGCCTGAACAACATGCTGCAGCAGCTGGGCATCACGATCCCGCAGGGCGTGAACATGCAGCTGAAGAACGTGGCGGCCGTCATGGTGACGGCCACGCTGCCGTCGTTCGCGCGGCCGGGGCAGAACATCGACGTCACCGTGTCGTCCATGGGCAATGCCAAGAGCCTGCGCGGCGGCACGCTGCTGATGACGCCGCTCAAGGGCGTGGACGGCGCGACCTACGCGGTGGCGCAGGGCAACATGGTGGTGGGCGGCGCGGGTGCGTCGGCCAACGGCAGCAAGGTGCAGGTCAACCAGCTGAGCTCGGGGCGCATTCCCGCCGGCGCGCTGGTGGAGCGCACGGTCGAGGCGCCGGTGGGTGCGGAAGGCTCGTTCACCATCGAGCTGAACCGCTCCGACTTCGGCACCGCGCAGCGCGCCACGGACGCCATCAACCGCCAGTTCGGCGCCGGCACCGCCGAGGCGATGGACGCGCGCGTGATCCGCGTGCAGGCGCCCGAGCCGCAGCGGCGCGTGGGCTTCCTCGCGCAGCTGCAGGAGCTCGAGGTCACGCCCACACAGGCGGGCGCGCGGGTGGTGGTCAATGCGCGCACGGGCTCGGTCGTGATGAACCAGGCGGTGCGCGTGAAAGACTGCGCCATCGCGCACGGCAACCTGTCGGTGGTGATCAACACCGAGCCGGTGATCAGCCAGCCGGGCGCGTTCTCGGGCGGCAGCACGGTGGTGGCGCAGACCTCGCAGATTTCCGTCAACCAGGGCGGTGGCGCGATCCAGATGGTGCGTGGCGGCGCCTCGCTGGCCGATGTGGTGAAGGGGCTGAACAGCCTGGGCGCCAATCCGCAGGACCTGGTGTCGATCCTGCAGGCCATGAAGTCGGCCGGCGCCCTGAGCGCCGAGCTCGAGATCATCTGAGGCCGACGGCATGACCATCTCTCCCCACACCGCGTGGACCGGCACCGACGCGGCCAGCCGCAGCGGTGCGCTCGACCAGCGTTTTGCGCTCGACGTGCAGGGCGTCGATGCGCTGCGGCGCACCGTGCGCACCTCGCCCGAAGAGGGCCTGCAGCAGGTCTCGCGCCAGTTCGAGGCGCTGTTCATGAACATGGTGCTCAAGAGCATGCGAGAGGCCACGCCTTCGAGCGGCCTGCTCGACAGCCAGGACCAGAAGGTCTATTTGTCGATGTTCGACCAGCAGCTCACGCAGAACCTCTCGGGGCGCGGCGTGGGGCTGGCCGAGGCGATGCTGGCGCAGCTGCGGCGGCAATTGCCTTCGGCGGCGACCGAAGCCGACGACGGCATCGGCACGCGGCCGATGTCGCTGGAGCCGCCCGCCGGCCTGCCGTACGGCCCGCGCGCGGGCATTCCCATCGGCTCGTCGCCCGGCGCGCGCGTGTCGACGGCGGCCGACCTCGGTGTCTACCAAGTCAGGAGTGGCCCCGCACCGGCCGCGAACGCCTCGCTGCAAGGCCAGGTCGATGCGTTCGTGGACCGCATGGGCGCCTCCGCACAGGCGGCCAGCGCCGCCAGTGGCGTGCCCGCGCCGCTGATCCTGGCGCAGGCCGCGCTCGAATCCGGCTGGGGCAAGCGCGAGATCCGCGCCGACGACGGCACGCAAAGCTTCAACCTCTTCGGCATCAAGGCCGACAAGGGCTGGAAGGGCGCGACGGTCGAGACCACCACCACCGAATACATCGACGGCGAGCCGCAGAAGGTGCGCGCGAAGTTCCGCGCCTACGCCTCGTACGAGGAGGCCTTCACCGACTACGCGCGCTTCATCACGCGCAACCCGCGCTACGCGAACGTGCTGGCGACTGCCGACCCGGCCGAGGCGGCGCACGGCCTGCAGCGCGCGGGCTATGCCACCGACCCGAAGTACGGCGAGAAGCTGGTTCGCATCATGCAGAAGTTCGGCTGAGCCGCTCGCACAGCCTGACTGCCCGGACCCGAGAACAACGACACGAGAGGCCCCGAGAGGAGACAAGCGAATGACGATAAAGAACTGGACGATCGGAATGCGGCTGGGCGCCGGCTTTGCGCTGGTGCTGGCGCTGCTGGTGGCCGTGGCGGGCATCGGCGTGCTGCGGCTGCAGGGCGTGGGCGAGGCCACGCAGGACATGGCGTCGCGCACCCTGTCGAAGGAGCGCCTAGCCACGGCCTGGCAGCTGGGCACGGCCACCAACAGCGTGCGCACCTTCTCGCTGCTCAAGAGCGACGACGCGCAGGTGCAGGCCCACCTGCAAAAGCAGATCGCCGCCACCAGCGCCACCATCTCCGAGACGCAGAAGGCGCTCGAGGCGCTGCTCGTGTCGCCGGAAGAACTGGCGCTGAGCGCCGACATCCAGAAGCGGCGCGGCGAGTACGTCGCGCTGCGCCAGCAGATCCTCCAGCTGAAGACCGAAGGCCGCAAGGACGAGGCCGCGACGCGCACCGACACGCAATTGCTGCCGATGCTCGACGGCTACGACGCAGGCATCCGCGCCATGGTGGCGCACCAGCAAAAGCACATCGACAGCACCGCCGCCGCCATCGACGCGCAGTACCGTGCGGGCCTCATCTACATCGTCGCGCTGGCCGTGGCCGCGCTGGCGCTGGGCGCGGTGCTCGCATGGCTGCTCACGCGCAGCATTGCCGATCCGGTCGCCGAGGCACTGCTGATCGCCGAGACCGTGGCCTCGGGCGACCTGAGCCAGGAGTTCGAGACCGAACGCGGCGGCGACTTCGGCCGGCTGCTGCGCGGCATGGGCGAGATGGAAGACACGCTCACCGACCTCGTGACGCGCATCAAGGCTTCGACCGATTCGATCGCGGTGGCGTCACGGCAGATCGCGGCGGGCAACCAGGATCTGTCGTCGCGCACGGAAGAGCAGGCCAGTTCGCTGGAGCAGACGGCGGCGTCGATGGAGGAGCTGACCTCGACGGTCAAGCAGAACGCGGACAACGCGCGACAGGCGAACCAGCTGGCCGTGTCGGCTTCGGAAGTTGCAGTGAAAGGCGGCGCTGTCGTGTCGCAAGTGGTGGACACGATGGGCTCGATCAATGCGTCGTCCAGGAAGATCGTCGACATCATCGGCGTGATCGACGGCATCGCGTTCCAGACAAACATCCTGGCGTTGAATGCGGCCGTTGAAGCCGCACGCGCTGGCGAGCAAGGTCGCGGTTTCGCCGTCGTGGCTTCGGAAGTTCGCAGCTTGGCTCAACGCTCCGCAGCCGCCGCCAAGGAAATCAAGACCCTGATCGGCGACTCGGTAGAAAAGGTCGAAGAAGGCAGCAAGCAGGTCGCCGAAGCCGGCCGCACGATGGAAGAGATCGTGGGCAGCGTCAAGCGCGTGACCGACATCATGGGCGAGATCACGGCGGCGAGCCAGGAGCAGACCTCGGGCATCGAGCAGATCAACCAGGCGATCACGCAGATGGACCAGGTGACGCAGCAGAACGCGGCGCTGGTCGAAGAAGCCTCGGCCGCCGCGCAATCGCTGCAGGAACAGGCGGGCGCTCTGGTCGAGGCCGTGAGCACCTTCAAGCTCGACGCCGACGAAGCCGTTGCGGCCTGAACACCCCGTGTCCACGCATTTCCATCCGAAAGCCCTGCGCCGCGTCGGCATGGGCTTCGCCGCATTGCTCCTGCTGCTGGCCGTGGCGCTCTTCCTCGGCTTCCATGTCGGCACCGGTTGCGCCTGGGCGCTCCATGCCGTGTGGGCACTCGCGGGTGCCGCCTGCCTGACGGGCCTGGGGCTCGCGGGCTTCGCGGCGCATGCGCGGGCCCGTGCAAGTCACCACGACGCCAAGGTGGCCGAGCGGCTGGACCGGGTGTTCCAGCACGTCAACGCCACCGACGCCTGACAGAGAACGCATGCGCCCGCGCCCTGATCCGCACCGATATTCAGAAAAAAGACTCAAGTCTGGCGGCGTGCTGCCGATAACAGGGAGACGGGGTGGCGCAGGCCGCCGTCCCGCCATGCCGTCATGTCATGCCGGTGGCCCGCCGCGCGATGCGGCCACCGTCCCCCGTTATTGAAGGAAGAGAAGCGCAATGAGTTTGAAGGATCTGAAAATCGGCACCCGCCTGGGGCTCGGCTTCGCGGTGCTGCTGCTGCTGATGGCGTTCATTGCGGGCACGGGCGTGCTGCGCCTGACGAACGTGGGCCAGGCCACCGACGAGATGGTGCAGGGCGCGCTGGTCAAGGAGCGGCTGGCGGCCGAATGGCTCAGCCTGCTCAAGTCGAACACCGTCGCCAACTACGCGATGGTCAAGACCACCGACCCCGAGGTGGCGGCCTATTTCGCCAAGCTCCAGGCGGCGGGTTCGGCGCGCATCACGCCGGCGCAGAAGCAGCTGGAAGCCATGCTCGCCACGCCGGAAGAAAAGGCGCTCTATGCCGCGGTGGTCGCGGCGCGCGTCGTCGTGCTCGAGACCGTGGGCACGCTCAACAAGCTCAAGGACGAGAAGAAGATCGACGAAGCCAATGTGCTGGTCGACACTAAGTTCAGCGCGGCGCTCGCCGTCTACGCCGGCGCCGTCGAAAACCTGGCCAACCACCAGCGCGAGAAGATCGACGCCGCCGCCAAGGGCATCGCGGCCGACCACACCGAAGGCCGCACCACGCTGCTCGTGCTGTCGGCCATCGCGCTGGCGCTGGGCGCGCTGTTCGCCTGGCGCCTCACGCTGGGCATCGTGCGCCCGCTGGGCCATGCGCTCGAAGTGGCCGAGACGGTGGCCGCCGGCGACCTGAGCGCGAACATCCGCGTGGACAGCCGCGACGAAGCGGGCCAGCTGATGCAGGCGCTGAAGGACATGAACGCCAACCTGGCGAAGGTGGTGGGCGAAGTGCGCACGGGCACGGAGACCATTGCCACGGCCTCGGGACAGATCGCTTCGGGCAACCAGGATTTGTCGTCGCGCACGGAAGAGCAGGCCAGCTCGCTGGAGCAGACGGCCGCTTCGATGGAAGAGCTGACCTCGACGGTGAAGCAGAACGCGGACAACGCGCGGCAAGCCAATCAATTGGCGGTTTCTGCTTCGGAAGTTGCAGTGAAGGGTGGGGCGGTCGTGTCGCAGGTCGTGGACACGATGGGCTCGATCAATGCATCTTCCAAGAAGATCGTCGACATCATCGGTGTGATCGACGGCATCGCGTTTCAGACCAACATCCTGGCGCTGAACGCTGCTGTTGAAGCCGCACGCGCTGGCGAGCAAGGTCGTGGCTTTGCCGTGGTCGCCTCCGAAGTCCGCAGCTTGGCCCAACGCTCCGCAGCCGCTGCGAAGGAAATCAAGACCCTGATCGGCGACTCGGTGGAGAAGGTCGAGGAAGGCAGCAAGCAAGTCGCAGAAGCCGGCCGCACGATGGAAGAAATCGTGGGCAGCGTGAAGCGCGTGACGGACATCATGGGCGAGATCACGGCGGCGAGCCAGGAACAGACCTCGGGCATCGAGCAGATCAACCAGGCGATCACGCAGATGGACCAGGTGACGCAGCAGAACGCGGCGCTGGTCGAGGAAGCCTCGGCCGCCGCGCAGTCGCTGCAGGAGCAGGCGGGCAGCCTGTCGCAGGTCGTCGGCGTGTTCCGCCTCGGCGGCAGCAGCAGCAGCCACGGCAACGCGCTGGCCCTGGCCTGAAGGCGACGCACCGGCCATGCGTGTCAACCTGCCCGTCACCGACATCGAATACGAACTCTCGAAGGAAGAGGCCCTGGTGTCCCGCACCGACCTCAAGGGCCGCATCACTTACGTCAACCCGGCCTTCGTCGCGGCCAGCGGCTTCACGGCCGGCGAACTGCTGGGCAAGGCGCACAACATCGTGCGCCACCCCGACGTGCCGCCCGAGGCCTTCGCCGACCTGTGGCGCACGCTCGACCAGGGCCTGCCCTGGACCGGCCTGATCAAGAACCGGCGCAAGAACGGCGACTTCTACTGGGTGCTGGCCAACGTCACGCCGATCCGCCACCAGGGCCGCGTGGAGGGCTACATGTCCGTGCGCAGCCGCCCCGCGCGCGAGGACGTGGCCGCCGCCGATGCCCTCTACCGCCGCATGCGGGAAGGCGAGGCCAAGGGCCTCGAGCTGCTGCAGGGCGAGGTGGTGCGCAGCGGCTGGGCCAATCCGTTGGCGCGGCTGCGGCGCATTCCGGTGCGGCGCCGCGTGTTCGGCGTGACCCTCGCGGCGGCCGCGCTGTCAGCGGGCCTGGGCGCGCTGGGCTGGATGGAAGCATCCCGTCTGGCCGCTGCGTCCGGCGCGCACAGCTGGCTGCCCACCGCCGTGGCAGCGGGCAGCCTCGGCGCCGCGCTGGCGTGGCTGGGCCTCGGTGCGTTCCTTGGGCGCACGGTGTTCCGTCCGCTCGATGAAGCCATCGAGGTCGCGCGCACCATCGCGGGCGGCGACCTGGTGCGCTTCACGGTGCGGCCGGGCGACGAGATCGCGGGGCTGCTGCGCGCGCTGAACCAGATGAGCGCCAACCTCTTCGCGATCGTCGCGGACGTGGGCGCGAACGTTGCGGGCGTGATGTCGGCGTCGAGCCAGATTGCCTCGGGCAACGAAGACCTGTCCTCGCGCACCGAGCAGCAGGCCAGCTCGCTGGAGCAGACGGCGGCGTCGATGGAAGAGCTGACCTCGACCGTCAAGCAGAACGCCGACAACGCCCTGCAGGCGAACCAGCTGGCCGTCTCCGCGTCGGAAGTGGCGGTGAAGGGCGGCGCCGTGGTGTCGCAGGTCGTGGACACGATGGGCTCGATCAACGCCTCGTCGAAAAAGATCGTCGACATCATCGGCGTGATCGACGGCATCGCGTTCCAGACCAACATCCTGGCGCTGAACGCGGCCGTGGAAGCCGCGCGCGCGGGCGAGCAGGGCAAGGGCTTCGCCGTGGTCGCGTCGGAAGTGCGCAGCCTCGCGCAGCGCTCGGCCGCTGCGGCGAAAGAAATCAAGACCCTGATCGGCGACTCGGTGGAGAAGGTCGAGGCGGGCAGCAAGCAGGTGGCCGAGGCCGGCCGGACCATGCAGGAGATCGTCGGCAGCGTGAAGCGCGTGACCGACATCATGGGCGAGATCACGACGGCGAGCCAGGAGCAGACCTCGGGCATCGAGCAGATCAACCAGGCCATCGCGCAGATGGACCAGGTGACGCAGCAGAACGCCGCATTGGTCGAAGAGGCCTCTGCCACGGCGCAGTCGCTGCAGGAACAGGCGCAGGGCCTGGTCCGGGCCGCAGGGGTATTCAGGACCGGGGCGGGCGAGGGTGCCGGCGCCCGGGATGCGTATTGAACGAGGAGAAGAACACATGTTGAACAACACCAGAGACACATCACCGCGATCGAATGGCGCGGCGCCGTCCGCATCCGCCGTGGCCAACCGCTTGGAGGTCGTGACCTTCAAGCTCGGCGACGAGGAATACGGCATCGACATCCAGAAGGTGCAGGAGCTGCGCGGCTACGACGCCGTGACGCGCATCGCGAACGCGCCGGACTACATCAAGGGCGTGGTCAACCTGCGCGGCATCATCGTGCCGATCATCGACATGCGCATCAAGTTCGAGCTGGGCGCACCCACCTACGACCAGTTCACGGTGGTGATCGTGCTGAACATCGCGGGCCGCGTGGTGGGCATGGTGGTGGACAGCGTGTCCGACGTGATCACGCTCACGGCCGAGCAGATCAAGCCGGCGCCCGAGATGGGCTCGGTGCTCGACACCGACTACCTGATCGGCCTGGGCACGCTGGACGAACGCATGCTGATCCTGGTGGACATCGACCGGCTGATGTCCAGCGAAGAAATGGGCCTCATCGAAGCCGCCGCCACCGTTTGAGGACCACCCCATGACATTCTTTTCGAACCTTCGCATCGGCACCCGCCTGACCCTTGCCTTCGCCATCGTGCTGGGGCTGACGCTCATCTCCAGCGCGGTGGGGCTGATGTCGGCGCACAAGAACGCCGAAGCCACGCGCATCATGATGCAGAGCCCGCTGGCCAAGGAGCGGCTCATTTCCGACTGGTACGTGCTGACCTACTCGGCCATTGCGCGCACCTCGATGATCGCGCGCACCACCGACGAGGCGCTGCCGATGCTGTTCGCCGACGTGATCTCCGAGAGCGTGAAGAAGGGCAGCGAGACCATGGCCAAGGTCGAGGCGCTGCTGGTCACCGACGAGGAAAAGGCGACCTACAAGTCCATCGTCGAGCTGCGCGCCAAGTACCAGGCCGCCAAGGACGAGGTGACCCGTGCCAAGGCCAGCGGCAACACGGTCGAGACCGTGCGCGCCTACCAGCTGTCGTTCCAGCCGGCCGCCAAGGCCTATGAAAACCGTGTGCTCGAGCTGCTGGCCATCGAGCGCCGCGCCATCGACGACATGAGCCACGCCATCGACGCGGCGAATGCGAAGAGCTTCAACCTGCGGCTGCTGCTGACGGCGCTCACGGTGCTGCTGGGCGGCCTGTTCGCCTTCTTCATCTCGCGCAGCATCGTGCGCCCGCTGGCCAAGGCCGTGGGCGTGGCCGAGACGGTGGCGGCCGGCGACCTGAGCGCGAACATCCGCGTGGACAGCCGCGACGAGACGGGGCAGCTGATGCAGGCGCTGAAGGACATGAACGCGAATCTCGCCAAGGTGGTGGGTGAAGTGCGCACGGGCACGGAGACGATCGCTACGGCGTCGGGGCAGATCGCTTCGGGCAACCAGGATTTGTCGTCGCGCACGGAAGAGCAGGCGAGTTCGCTGGAGCAGACGGCGGCGTCGATGGAAGAACTGACCTCGACGGTGAAGCAGAACGCGGACAACGCGCGTCAAGCGAACCAGCTGGCCGTCTCCGCTTCGGAAGTCGCAGTGAAGGGCGGCGCGGTGGTGTCGCAGGTCGTGGACACGATGGGCTCGATCAACGCTTCGTCGAAAAAGATCGTCGACATCATCGGCGTGATCGATGGCATCGCATTCCAGACCAACATCCTGGCGCTGAACGCTGCTGTTGAAGCCGCACGCGCTGGCGAGCAAGGCCGAGGCTTCGCAGTCGTGGCTTCTGAAGTCCGCAGCCTCGCCCAACGCTCCGCAGCCGCCGCCAAGGAAATCAAGACCCTGATCGGCGACTCGGTAGAAAAGGTCGAAGAAGGCAGCAAGCAAGTCGCAGAAGCCGGCCGCACGATGGAAGAGATCGTCGGCAGCGTCAAGCGCGTGACCGACATCATGGGCGAGATCACGGCGGCGAGCCAGGAACAGACCTCGGGCATCGAGCAGATCAACCAGGCGATCACGCAGATGGACCAGGTGACGCAGCAGAACGCGGCGCTGGTCGAAGAAGCCTCGGCCGCCGCGCAGTCGCTGCAGGAACAGGCCGGCGCCCTCGTGCAGGCCGTGAGCGTCTTCAAGCTCGACGCGAACGCGGTCGCAACGACCCGCGCCAGCTTCACGCGCATCACGCCGATCCCCAAGCCGCCGAAGCCGACGCCCAAGCCGCGTGCCAAGGCGCTGCCTGCACGCCGTGAACCGAGTGGCGCACCGCAGCTCGCCATGGCCGGCGATGCCAAGGGCGACTGGTCGGAGTTCTGAGCCAGGCGCAATGACACCGCGCGCCCTCAACTTCGGGCGCGCGCTGCCGATAACCATGGGGAGGCATCGCGTGATGCCGCTCCCCCACACCCCTTTGACAGGTAAAGCCTTATGTCCGGAAGCATGTTCTACACAGGTCTGAGCGGCCTCGCGGTCGCCCGCACCGCGCTGATGACCACGGCCCACAACACCGCCAACGTGTACACGGCCGGCTACAGCCGTCAGATCGCGCAGATCGCCTCCGCCGGCGGCATTGCCAGCGGCTCGGGCTTCATCGGCTCGGGCGCCAACGTGACGACCGTGTCGCGCAGCTACGACCGCTACCTCACGGCGCAGCTGGCCACCGCGCAGTCGCAGTCGGCCGCGCTGGCCACCAACGGCGTGCAGGTCAACCGCATCGACCAGCTGCTGGCCGACAAGACCTCGGGCATCGCGCCGCTGATGCAGAGCTTCTTCACCAGCGTGCAGGGCGTGGCCAACACGCCGGCCGACCCGGCGGCGCGCCAGCAGATGATCAGCGCGGCGCAGTCGCTGGCCAGCAAGTTCCGCGCGACCGACCAGTACCTGTCGGACCTGAACACCTCGGTGAATGAGCAGATCGTGGGCAGCGTGAGCCAGATCAACACCTATGCCGCCAAGATCGCCAGCCTGAACCAGCAGATCAGCCAGATGAGCGCGGTGGCCGGCGGCCAAGCGCCGAACGACCTGCTCGACCAGCGCGACCAGCTCGTGAGCGAGCTGAGCCAGGTGGTCGACGTGCGCGTGCTGCAGCAGGACGACGGCAAGTACAACGTGTTCATCGCCACCGGCCAGTCGCTGGTGGTGGGCGACCACGCTTCCAAGATGGCGGCGGTGACGTCGTCGGCCGACCCCACGCGCCAGGTCGTGGCGCTGTCGGGCTTTGCCGGCAACACCGTCGAGCTGGACGACAGCGCCTTCACCGGCGGCGTGCTCGGCGGCCTCATGGCCTTTCGCAAGGACACGCTGATCCCCACGCAGAACGCCATCGGCCGGCTCGCCATGTCGGTGGCCGACGCGGTGAACGCGCAGCACAAGCTGGGCGTGGACCTGAACGGCGCACTGGGCCAGAACTTCTTCTCGCAGGCCGTGCCGGGCACCATCGCCAATGCTGGCAACGCCGGCAACCTCGAGCTCGGCGCCACGCTGACCGATGCGTCCAAGCTCACCACCAGCGACTACAACGTGAGCGTCACCGACGTGGGGGGCACGCTCACCTACACGGTCACGCGGCTCTCGGACAAGACGCCGATGGGCAGCTTCACCACCTTCCCGATCAGCTTCGACGGCGTGAGCCTCACGGCCGCGAGCGGCACGGCGCAGGCCGGCGATTCGTTCCTGGTGCAGCCCACGCGCACCGGCGCGCGCGACCTCGAGGTGCTGGTGCGCGACCCGGCCAAGGTGGCGGCCGCCTCGCCCGTGATCACCGGCAACACCGCGGGCAACAAGGGCAGCGGCGCACTGGGCGCGGCCAGCGTCGATGCCGCCTACCCGGGCTCGCCGCTGGCCGGCAACGTCACGCTGAGCTTCAACGCGGGCACCGGCACGCTGTCGGGCTTTCCGGCCGGCTCGGCCGTGACCGTCACGCGCGCCGACGGCACCGCCACCAGCTACCCGGCCGGCACGCCCGTGCCGTACACGGCCGGCGCGAAGATGAGCTTCGACGGCATCACCGTGGCCATGACGGGCGCGCCCGCGCAGGGCGACACCTTCACCATCGGCAAGAACACCGGCGGTGTTTCCGACGGCGGCAATGCGCTGCTGCTGGGTGCGCTGCAGCGCAAGACCACGATGTCGAACGGCACCGCGACCTTCAACGGCGCCTACTCGCAGCTGGTGAGCGACGTCGGCAACCGCGCCATGTCGATCAAGGTGGCCGCCGTCACGCAGGACAGCGTCACCGGCCAGATCAAGGCCAGCCAGCGCGCGATTTCGGGCGTGGTGCAGGACGAGGAAACCGGCAACCTGCTGATGTTCCAGCAGATGTACCAGGCCAACGCCAAGGTGATCCAGACCGCCTCGGCGATGTTCGACGCCATCCTCGGCATCCGCAGCTGAACCCTTTTGTACAGATTCCAGGACCCGCGATGCGCATCAGCACCCAATCCTTCTACGAACAGAGCCTGCAGTCGATGGGCCTGCAGCAGCAGAAGCTGTTCAAGGTCCAGCAGCAGCTGGCGACCAACTCCAAGTTCCTGTCGGCCGGCGACGACCCGGTGGGCGCGGCGCGCGCGCTCGGCGTGAGCCAGACGCTGGCGGAGGGCGCCCAGTTCGCCACCAGCCGCCAGCGCGCGGCGCTGGCGCTGTCGACCGAAGAGAACGCGCTCGACTCGGTGACGTCGATCCTGCAGCACGTGAAGACGCTGGTCGTGCAGGCCGGCGGCGGCGGCCTCTCGGACGCCGATCGCGGCTCGCTTGCCACGGCCATCCAGAGCAGCCTGGAGCAGCTCGTGGGCGTGGCCAACAGCGACAACGGCAGCGGCCAGTACCTGTTCGCCGGCTTCAAGAGCGGCAGCCCGCCCTTCGTGATGGCCGCCGGCGGCGGCGTGCAGTACGTGGGCGACCAGGGCGAGCGGCTGATGCAGATCGACGTGGCGCGCCAGATGTCGACCTCGGACGACGGCCGCAGCATCTTCCAGTCGGTGCAAGGCGGTGCGGGCTATGTGACCTCGGGCTCGCCTGCCAACACCGGCTCGGGTGTGTTCGGCGCGGTGAGCATCACCGACGCCACCGCACCGAACTACGGCAAGGACTTCACGATCCGCTTCACCGGCACCGACTACACGGTGATGACGAAGGACACGCCGCCCGTGGTGGCCGCGAGCGGCGCCTTCACCGCCGGCACCCCGATCTCGTTCGGCGGCGTGCAGATCGCGATCAGCGGCACGCCGGCCAACGGCGACAGCTTCGACGTGTCGACCGCGCAGAACGCCGGCACCGACATCTTCGCAGCGCTGGGCGAGCTGGTGACTGCGCTGCGCGCACCGCTCAATGGCGGCGGCGCGGCGGCCCAGGCGCAGCTGCGCAACGCCTTGAGCACCGCCAACGTGAAGGTCACGAACGCGCACGACAACGTGCTCACCGTGCTGTCGTCGGTGGGCTCGCGCCAGGTCGAG
Organism: Variovorax boronicumulans NBRC 103145; assembly: GCF_001591345.1. Lineage (GTDB taxonomy): Bacteria > Pseudomonadota > Gammaproteobacteria > Burkholderiales > Burkholderiaceae_C > Variovorax > Variovorax boronicumulans. Next base: position 99,089 of record NZ_BCUS01000002.1, read on the forward strand.
CTGCAGGCGCTCGACAGCGCGGGTGCGATGAACAAGCTGCAGGAAGAAAGCTACCTGTCGTCGATCGAGGACCTCGATCCGTACACGGCGATTTCCGAGTTCTACCAGCGGCAGTCGTCGCTGCAGGCGACGCAGATGACGTTTGCCAAGCTGAACAGCATTTCGCTTTTCAACTACCTGTGAGGGTGGGGTGGCCAGCGGCTGCGTGCTGGCCACTGGAGGAGGAAGCCCATCGTCGCGATGGACGCGGGCAGAATGCGTCGACTGGCTGCCGCCGGTCGTCCGCCTGGCAGCCGCGCACCACCCCCACCTTCCTCGGAGAATCGATCCATGGCCGAACGTGCATATGGGGCACCGGCACCTGCGACCCAGACCACGCTGGCTGGAGAGCGCTGGTACGGCAAGGACATCGACCGGCAAACCTACACCGCCGTCCTGTTCAGCGATCTGGACATGACGGAGGCCAGGAACACCGGCTCGGTGTTCACCGACTGCACGTTCCGGAGCGCGCGCTTCAATGCGTCGGTCCACACGGATGCGGCTTTCGTCAATTGCACGTTTGTCGCCTGCAAGTTCTTCGATGCCAGCTTCATCGATTGCAAGTTCATCGGCAGCATGTTCGATGGCTGCATGTTCGAGGTGATGAAGGCCGTCGGCGGCGACTGGTCGTTTGCCGGCCTGCCGGGGGCCGACCTGCGCAAGGCGTCGTTCAACGGCACACGGATGCGGGAGGTCGACCTCACGGGCGCTCGGTGCGACGGCGGCGTTCTTCGCGATGTCGATCTGTCGGGGGCCTGGCTGCACAGCGCCAACTTCTCGCGGTGCGACCTGCGTGGCAGTGACCTGAGCGCACTCGAACCGCAGCACGTGCAGCTCCAAGGCGCAGTCATCACCGCCGTGCAAGCCTTGACCATCGCCGAGGCGCTGGGAATGGACGTCAGGCCGGAGGAATAGAAACGAGACAGCGCGGGTGCGATGAACACGAGGCAGGAAGCAAGCTGCCTGCCGTTGGCGTGGGATTGCTTCTCCACTTGCGTCTTGCGAGGCGGGCCACCGGTTCCCGTGGCCTCCCACAAAAGCGGTATTTCGTTTGCGAATCGGCCGGCTAGATTCAGGCGCCATCCTGGAGGAGAAAAGCATGCCGATCGTTCGCAACCTGGCCCTGAGCGTCTTCCTGCTGGGCACGGCCTTGCCCGCCCTGGCCGCGAACGACGGCACCGACAGCCATTGCGTCATCGGCAAGGACAGCACGCTTTTCAACCAGTGCAACTACAGCGTCGACGTCGGCTTCTGCGTCGAGAACCCGCGGCAGACCAAGCACTTCTTCGACAGCTCCGAGGCCTTCCAGTGCCCCAACGGCGGACTCAGCACACTGGGCCCCGGCAAGAAGGAGGGCAACCTCCTGCACGGCACCGTGCACTGGTGGGCCTGCTCGACCAAGCACCGGGGCACGGGCCGCTGGCGGTATGTGGAAGGGCGGGGCTACAGGGGGTACTGCTTCTCCGAGAAGGAGGCGAAGGCCGCGAATCCTGCGCCCTCGCAGCGAACGCGTGCCTCCTCGGAAGAATGCAAGGCGCTGCAGCAACGCGCCACGCAGGCCTCGGGTCCCGGTGCGGACCGGGTCCACAACTACACGATGATCGAGTACCTCGATCGCAGCTGCGGCAACCTGACGCCCGAAGATCGCGCGGCCACGCGCAAGGTCTATCAGCAGGAGTACGTGCGGCTCGTCTCCGAATGCAGGCATTCGGGCGCCAGGAATTGCGACTCGGCCGCCATGCCGAACGAGGCCGCGGCGCCGGAACGCCCGACGGTCCAGGCGGGCAGCGTCCCCGCGGCGAGAGCATCCTCGCGCAGCGAACCCTCCGTGGACATGCTGATGTCGCGGTGTTCGGACGCCCTGCGGACCGCCATCGACACCTTCTATCAATCGGAGGTGGAGGCCGACCGCTACTACCGCCGCACGCACACCGGGTCTCGCGAGCGCGTGCAGGGCTGGATGACGGAAAAAGCCAGGGTCGAATACGCCGCAGGCGCGCTGGCGGTTCCGCCCCAGTCGCTGGCCGAGTACCACGCCGGAGCGCTGCAGGAGGCGGCGAGCCGGACCCGGCCGATGGGCAATGGCCTGCACGATCCCCATCGCGAACAGGCGCTCCTGCGGGCCTGCTACATGAAGGCGCGCCTCGACAGCCGCTAGAGGCCCGTGCGGGAGCGTCCTGTTCAGGCGCGGATGTGAAGGGGCGCGAACGACTTCACCAGGTCGTCCAACGCCTTCAGCTGCGTGAGGAAAGGCTCCAGCTGGTCCAGCGGCAGGGCGCTGGGACCGTCGCATTTCGCCTGCGCCGGGTCGGGATGCGCTTCGAGAAAGAGGCCCGCCAGGCCCACTGCCAGGCCCGCACGCGCCAGTTCGGCCACCTGCTCGCGCCGTCCGCCCGAGGCGATGGCGTTGGCCTCGCGCTGCTGCAGCGCATGGGTCACGTCGAAGATGACCGGCAAGTCCCCGGTGACCTTCTTCATGGTGCCGAAGCCGAGCATGTCCACCACCAGGTTGTCGTAGCCGAAGCAGGTGCCGCGGTCGCACAGGATGACGGAGGAATTCCCCGCCTCCTTGAGCTTCTCCACGATGTTGAGCACCTGCGTCGGGCTCAGGAACTGGGGCTTCTTGACGTTGATGACCTTGCCGGTTTGGGCGAGCGCGACGACCAGGTCGGTCTGGCGCGCGAGAAACGCAGGCAGTTGCAGAACGTCCACCACTTCGGCGACGGGTTTCGCCTGCCAGGGCTCGTGCACGTCGGTGAGCACGGGCACGCCGAACGCGGCCTTGACGGCCTCGAAGATCTTCAGGCCCTCTTCCAGGCCGGGGCCCCGGTAGGAATGGATGGACGAGCGATTGGCCTTGTCGAAGCTCGCCTTGAAGACATAGGGAATGCCGAGCTTCTGCGTGACCCGGACGTATTCTTCCGCGGCACGCAGGGCCATGTCTTTCGACTCGAGGACGTTCACGCCGCCGAACAGGACAAAGGCACTGCTGTTGCTGACGGTGATGGCGGGGGTGATGGCGACGGTGGTCAAGGCGAGCTCCTCTGAAGTGTCTGTTGCCCCGCATTCTCGCGGTTCGGCTTCTGGCCCAGAATGGGCTACGGCCTGAACCTGCCTGGCCGATAGGGACGGTGCACGACCTCGACGCGGGGCCGGTGCGCCGCGATCCGCGTTAGGCTGCAGCGAACGCCATGAAAGTACTTTTCCCCAATCCCTTTGGCCGCGCACCGGCCTCCTCGCAAGCGGTCGACGCGCTGCAGCGCCGCCTCGGTTTCTCCGACGCCTACGCCACCTTCCTGCGAACCCAGAACGGCTTCTCGCTGTACGAGATGGAGCAGGCCGGCGACATCGCGGCCTATGTGCAGCCAGACGGCACGGCGAGCAGCGCGTCGCATGCCAACTTCCGAGCGCTCAACAGCTTCGGCGCTTCGGACCCCCACTGCGACCTGGAGACACTGCAGGCCGAGAGCCTGCTGGCCGACTGGTTTCTGGACATCGGCAGCGACCCCGCGGGCAACCCGTTCGTGGAGGTGCTGCACGGCCGGCACAAGGGCCGTATCGCCAGCCTCGACCACGACCTCTTTGCAGGCAAGCTGGACACGCAGGAGTTCCTGGCCGACATGGAACTGGCCCACCTCCCATCGCTCGGCCTGGACGCGCAGGCCGATGCGCTGTGCGACGAGGCGCAGGGCCTGGTGTGGTTCCACGCCAGCGGCATGCAATCCTTCCTGGACCATTGCATCCACTGCGACGACGATTTCTGGGGCTTCGTGGTGGACGAACGCGCGCCCTGACGCGGTCGGATCAGTTTCTTGCCACGCTCCTGAACGCCGCAGACAGGGCGTCCACGGCCTCCCGCGCCCGAGCCTCCCGGACCCGGGAGTGCAGCAGGACGGGCAGGCGCGGCAGGTCGGGCAGGCCCAGCTTGGGCCCCACGTCGACGCAGCCCAAGGGCAGCATGCGCGGTGCCAACGCCGCGACGCCCAGTCCGGCCACCACCGCCGCCGCGACGGCTGCGACGCCGCCGCCCACAAACACCTCGGTCCACGGGATGCCGGCCGTGTCCAGGAGCTGCTCCGCCAGCGCGCGCACGCCGCAGGGCTGCGCCATCGTGGCCAGCGGCAGGGGCTCACCCACGCGGTGCTGCCAGCCTGCGGCAGCGAACCAGCCGAAGCGCTCCTGCGTCAGAAGCTTTCCGTCCGTGCGTCCCGCGTGCAGCCGGACGATGACCGTGTCGAGTTCGCGTCGGTCGTAGCTCTGGAGCAGATCGCCCGAGGAGCCGATCCGGATGTCGATCAGCAGCTGCGCGTCTTGCGCGTTCATGCGGGCGATCAGCGCGGGCAACTCCGGGCCCGCCACGTGGTCGCTGATGCCGATGGTCAGGCGCTGGCGGGCGCTCGCAAAGGCCGCCAGCGTGCGATCGTGGACCGCCAGGAGTTCCCGGGCATGTCCCAGGAAGGCGGCACCGCGCGCCGACAGTTCCACGTGCCGGGGTGTGCGCTCCAGGAGCCGGCAGCCCAGCCTGTCTTCGAGGCGTTTCAGTTTCAGGCTGATCCCTGCCTGCGTGGTCTGCATGACTTCCGCGGCGCGCGTGAAGCTGCCCAGCTCGGTGATGCGAACGAAGGCCTGAACGGCGTCGAGATCCAGCGGGCGATCAGTCATGACAAAAGATTGTTATTGAGATAAGTATCAATAGCAAATCTGAATACATAACATCCGCTGTTCCACCATGACCCGGAGCAGCGATGCCCACCATTCACATCTCGATGCGCGCGGGAAAGCCAGAGGCGTACCGGCAGGCGATCTTCGACAGCCTCTATCGCGCCCTGCGCGACACGTTGAACGTGCCGCAAGACGACCAGTTCATGACGATCACCGAGCACGAGGCCGCCAACTTCCGATATGGAGGCGCCTTCGGTGTCGCGCGCAGCGACGATCTCCTGTACATCCAGATCACCGTTTTCAACACGCGCACCGCGCAGCAGAAGAAGGCGCTGTTCCAGCGCATTGCGCAGCTGCTGGCCGAGAGCCCGGGGATACGGCCGGAGGACGTGTTCGTGACCCTGGCCGATGCACCCAGGGAGAACTGGTCCGTCGGGCATGGGCTGGCGCAATTTGCCTGAGGAATGGCTCCTTCAGCCTCAAGAAGAAAGCCTGCATCCATCGCGCGATTCCAGAAAACTGGTGGACGGAATTTGAAAGAGGCCGGCGTCCTCTTCCCGACCGGACGCCCCCCGACAACGCCGCAGACCCAAGGTCCTGGTTCGGTCGCTCACCGCCCGCCTACTTCGCCAGGAGCGACGCAATCGCCGGCCCGGCCAGGCCGATGGTGGCACCCAGTGCATCGGCGTGGCCGTTGGGACTGTTCATCTCGACATACTCTGCCGGCGTGCCTTGCGCCTTGAGGATCTCCACGGCGCGTTTGGACAGGAGCGGCGGAAAGATCTGGTCCGAGCTGATGCCCACGAACAGCGACCTGGCCTTGATGCGCTCTGGTTTGGCGCTGGGCAACTGCAAGGCCTTCAGCGTGTACAGCCAGCTGTTGGCGTCCATGCCCTTGGCACGCGCTTCGCCGATCTTCTCGAGGGTGGCATCGACCGCAAACTGGTTCGCAGCCGCTTCGCCGGGGTTCTTGCCCGGGTCGGCCCACTTCTGGCCGAAGGCCTTGTCGGCCCAGGCGAAGCTGAGCGCGTCGAGCGTGACCAGCCGCATGGCCTGCGTCATGCCGGCCAGCGGCTCGGCCTTGCCGTGGTAGTCGCCGTGGGACCAGTTCGGGTCCAGCCGCACGGCCGCGCCCCACGAGCTCATCTTGGCGATCGCGTAGGCCGGGCTGTCGACGCCAGGCCCCACGATGGACACTAGGCGTTGCACGCGCTCCGGGTAGGCCGAGGCCCATTCCACCGACATCCAGGCGCCGGCCGACGCGCCCGCCACGGCGTAGAGGGTTCGAATGCCCAACGCATCGAGCAGGGCCTTCTGCACCTCCACCGTGTCCCGCGCCGCCAGCACCGGGAAGCGCGGGCCGTACGGTTTGCCGGTGGCGGCGTCGATGCTGGCCGGGCCGGTGCTGACGACGGTGGCCGATGCGCGATTGGGGTTGGCCAACGCGTCGGTCGCGATGACGAAGAACCGATCGGTGTCGATCGGCAGGCCGGCGCCGATGATCGTGTCCCAGTAACCCGGCGCGGCGTCGCTCGCCGCATACCGGCCGGCGGCGTGCGAGGTGCCGGTGATGAAGTGATTGATGAGGATCACGTTGTCTCGCGCCGCATTCAGGCGGCCATAGGTTTCATAGCCGATGCGCACGCCCTTGATGACCTGGCCATTCACGGTCGTGTAGGTGGGCAGGTTGAACACCTGCTTTTCCACGATGCCGTCGAAGGCCTGTGCGTGCGTCGTGACGAGGGCGGCACAGACGGCGGCCGCGGCGCAAAGCAGCGTGTTCGAAAGAGAAGAAGATCGTTGCATGGGGACTCCCGGGTGGTGAGGTCCGCACTGTCGGCGGCCGCTGCCAGGCGCGCATCCGGTTTGGCGCCCAAACGCCCGGTGGAGGGCATCAACGGTCGTGAGGCGGCATCGAGCGGTCGCCGTTCGGTCCCCTCAAACGACGGCTCGAGGACAAACTCGCTCCCACCGGCTCTGGATCGGTAGCGGCATGGCGTGTCAACCTCTACAGTGGCGCGATGCATGCAGCCGACGGCCCCCCGTGATCCGCGTTGATTCACCCATTCCCGCCCACTGGCTGGGCGCCGCGCGGCTGACGGCCGGCGCGTTCCTGCTGTGCGCGATCGCGGCCGGGCTGCTCTTCTGGGCCGCTCCTGCGCTCGAAACACCGGCGCGCCTGTTCGTCTTCGTCGAATGCGTCGGCATGGTGTTCATCGCGTGCGTCGCGGTGCTGGGCCGCTTTGGACGGCTGCGGCGAATGCAGGCGCTGCCCCGTTGGCTTCTGACCGGCGCGATCGCCATCCCGACGGGGTACTTCGGCGGTCACCTGGTCGCGCTCCTGATATTGGACGAACCGATCGGCCGCGTCGTGGGTCATGACAGCGACTACATGGTGGCGTTCGCCTTCGGCCTGGTGCTGGCCATGTTCGTCCTCTACGTCGCCGCGACGCGTGACCAGCTTGCCAAGGAGGCGGTCGCCCGATCCGACGCCCAGCGCCTGGCCACCGAGTCGGAACTGCGGCTGCTGCGCGCGCAACTCGAACCCCATATGCTGTTCAACACGCTGGCGACTCTGCGCTCGCTCGTCGACGAAGACCCGCGACAGGCCGAGCGCATGATCGACCAGCTGATCGTCTACCTGCGCAGCACGCATGCAGCGTCACGCGACGAGGTGACGACGCTGCAGTCGGAGTTCGCCCAGCTGAGGGCGTACCTCGACATCATGTCCTTGCGCATGGGGCCCAGGCTGGCCTACCGGCTCGACCTGCCCGCCGAACTGGCGCGAGTCGCCATCCCGCCGATGCTGTTGCAGCCGCTGGTCGAGAACGCCATCAGGCACGGCCTGGAGCCGAAGTTGGGCGCAGGACGCATCGAAGTGCTGGCACGGTCGATCGAGGGCGGCATCGAGGTCGCGGTAGACGATTCCGGTCTGGGCTTGTCGCCGCACCCGCCCGCTTCGGGTGACGGCGAGGTCTGCGGGGCCGGACTGAAAAATGTGCGTGACCGCCTCCAGACCCGCTATGGCTTGCGTGCGTCCCTGTCTCTGCAAGCGCGATCGCCGTGCGGCGTTCGCGCGGTCGTGAGGATTCCATCGTGAGCGCGTGGCGCGGCGTGATTGCCGAAGACGAACCGGTGCTGTCGAGAACACTGCAGCGCTTGTTGCACGAAGCCTGGCCCGAGCTGGAGATCGTGGGCGTTGCCGACGATGGCCTGAAGGCGATCGAGCTGGCCCAGACCCTGGCGCCCGATGTGATGTTCCTGGACATCAAGATGCCGGGCAAGACAGGCCTGGAAGTCGCCGAGTCCGTCGCCGACGAGTGGCCCGACGACCAGGCCGAACCGCTCTTCGTCTTCATCACCGCGTACGACAATTTTGCGATTTCGGCGTTCGAGCATGCGGCGATGGACTACATGCTCAAGCCGGCGACGCTCGAACGCCTGCAGGTCTGCGTGCAACGCCTGAAGCAAAGGTTGCACGAGCGCGCGCGGACACCGGCGGCCGGTGGCATGGCGGCCCTGATGCAGCGCGTGCAGTCGATCACCGATCCGGCGGACGCGTCCGAAAAGATCAAGGTCATCCGCGCCGGCGTCGGCAACACCGTGCGGATGATTCCGGTCTCGGAGGTGATCTGCCTGGAAAGCGCCGAGAAGTACGTCAATGTCGTCACGGCCCAGGGCGAGGCGCTGGTGCGCATGAGCCTGCGCGATCTGGTGTCGCGGATCGACGCCACCGACTTCACGCAGGTGCATCGCGGCGTGCTCGTCAACACCCACTGCGTCGTGAGCGCCACCCGCGACGAGAACGGGCGCTACAGCCTGTCGGTGCGTGGCCTGGCGCGATCGCTCAAGGTCAGCCGGGCGTTCGGGCACCTGTTTCGCGCGATGTAGCGGCAGCGGGCTCGTGGATGGACGGGGCCAGGGCCGGGCTCATCGTCTCGGGGCGCGCAGCCTCGCAATGCCGAAGCCCAAGGCCACGGCGACGCACAAGAATGCCAGCACGGCCAGCCAGGTGGATTGGGTGAAGTAATAGGCGCCCAAGGCCGCACCCGCCGCCACGAAGGCGCCCAGCCATTCCAGGGCGGGGTCGAGCCAGCTCTTGGCCGCGTGCGCCTTGGGTTCCGCGAACGCGCGATCGTGTTCGTCGATCTGCTGTGGGGTCGGCGATCTGCGGGCCTTCCGTTGTCGCGGGTCGGGGAAGTGTTCTCGCAACGCCGGCGTGGGCCAGGCGCCATCGCTGGATGACGCGAGGCCGCTCAATGTCCAGACCGGGTCCGCGTCGTGCCTCGCAAGATCCGACATCAGGCTTTCGAGCGCCTTGCTGTCGTGGAGACCGTCGATGTCCTCAAGATCGGCGCGCAGCCATGACTCGGCGTCGGCCGCATCCGGCAGGCCGGAGGTGCGCAGCAGGAGGTAGTCCCCGAAGTGCTGCGCAATCAGTGCTTCAAACGACGCGTAGATCGGGCGGTAGCGCTCTCCGACAGCGCCGAGGATCGCTTCACGCCGTGTCGCCAGCCGCGCAACCGCTGCGGCCTTGTCAATGACGAGGTAGGGGTAGGTCGCGTCGGCGCCGAAATCCTCGATGCATTCCTCGCGGTCGACGGCCGAGGCTTCGTCGTCCATGTCGTATTCGTCGATGAAGCGCGCGTACCGGATGTCGCTGGGGCTGAAGAGTGCCCGCCAGAACAGCGGGAAGAACGCGTTGGCCTCCAGCTCCGCGCCATGGCCGAAGAAACTGCGCCATTCGTTGCGGCTGCCTTCCGGCATCCGGGGCAGGGAGGAGCTGGACAGATAAATGGGGTGTGACATGCGCGATCTTCCGTGTTGCGGCCGGAATCATCTTAGTGGGAGTGGCGCGTCATCCCGTGACCCTGCTGTCCTTCAAACCAGCGGACTGGCCGCAAGCAGCCCTTCACCCGTCAGCGCCGCAACCCCTGCGTGAACCGCAGCATGTTCGAGAGCGACTCCGCAAACCGCGGCTCCAGGAACGCCGCCAGGTGCGGCATCAGCAGCTGCAGCATCACCAGCCCCGCCAGCAGCGTCAGCGGAAAGCCCACCGCGAAGATGCTGAACTGCGGCGACGCGCGGTTCAGGATGCCCATGGCGAGGTTGAGCGTGAGCAGTGCGGTGATCAGCGGCAGTGCCAGCAGCAGGCCGCTCGCGAAGATGTCGCCGCCCGCGAGCACGAGGAACATCCAGCCGCCGGCCGCCAGCGGTGCATCGGCGATGGGCAGCGTGTGAAAGCTCGCGGCCAGCGCCTCCAGCATGAGCAGGTGGCCGTCCAGCGCCATGAAGATCAGCATCGCCAGCATGTTCAGCAACCGCGACACCACCATCGTGCTGCCGTGGCTCATGGGGTCGAAGAAAGACGCGAAGGACAGACCCATCTGCAGGCCGATGTACTCGCCCGCGGCCAGCACTGCGGTGAACACGAGTCGCATCGAGAAGCCCATGGCGGCGCCGATCAGCACCTGCTGCACGATGATCCAGAGGCCGCCCGCCGACACCACGGGCACCGCCGGCAGCGGCCCGAGCGTGGGCGAGATCACCAGCGTCAGCACGGCGGCGATGCCCACCTTCACCTGCCGCGTCGCCCAGGGCTCGCCGAACACCGGCGCCGTGGAAATCATGGCCAGCATGCGCACGAAGGGCCAGAGGAAGGCCACCAGCCAGGCCTCGAGCTGGCCCGAGGTGACGGAAAAGACCGAGGGCGTCACGCCAGCATCTGCGGGATGCTGGCGAACAGGGCGCGCATGTAGTCGAGCATGCGGTCGAGCATCCACGGCCCGGCGATGACCAGCGTCGCGAACACCGCGAGCAGCTTGGGAATGAAGGACAGCGTGGCCTCGTTGATCTGCGTGGCCGCCTGGAAGATGCTGACCACCAGGCCGATCACCAGCGCCACCAGCAGCAGCGGGGCGCCCAGCAGCAGCGAGATTTCCATGGCCCGGTGGCCCATGGTCATGACGGATTCGGGCGTCATAAATAAAAGCTCTGCGAGAGCGCACCGATCAGCAGCTGCCAGCCGTCGGCGAGCACGAACAGCATGAGCTTGAAAGGCAGCGCGATGGACGCGGGCGGCACCATCATCATGCCCATCGACATCAGCACGCTCGCCACCACGAGGTCGATGATGAGAAAGGGAATGAAGATGGTGAAGCCGATCTGGAACGCCGTCTTCAGCTCGCTGATGACGAAGGCCGGCAGCAGGATGCGCAGCGGCACGTCTTCGGGCCCCTGCATCTCGGGCGCCTTGGCGAGCCGCGCGAACAGCGCCAGGTCGGTCTCGCGCGTCTGCTTGAGCATGAAGGTCTTGAAGGGCGCGATGCCGCGCTCCAGCGCCTTCTCGGCGCTGAGCTTGCTTTCCGAGAAGGGCACGTAGGCCTCGGTGTAGGCCTTGTCGAACACCGGCGACATCACGAAGAAGGTGAGGAACAGCGACAGCCCCACCAGGATCTGGTTGGGCGGCGAGGTCTGCGTGCCGATGGCGGTGCGCAGCAGGCCCAGCACGATGAGGATGCGCGTGAAGCTGGTCATCGACAGCAGCAGCGCGGGCAGGAAGGTGAGCGAGGTCAGCAGCACCAGCGTCTGCACGCTCAGCGACCAGGTCTGGCTGCCGCCGGGGCCCGGCGTGCTCGTGAGGCCGGGCAGGCCCTGGGTCCACGCGGCGGCGGGCAGCGTGGCGGCGAGCAGCAGCAAGGCGGTGCGCAGGCCGCGGTGCAGGGCGGGGCGCGTCATGGTGCGGTGCGCGCTTTGCCGGCGAGGGAATCGCGGAGCTTCTGGGCGAACAGGCCCATCGGATTTTGCGCAGGCATAGGCGTTGCAACGGAAGGCGTTGCCTGCGCCGCCAGCGTGTGCAGCGTGCGGACCTGGCTGCTGGTGACGCCCAGCACCAGCCACTGGCCGGCCACGTCCACCACGACCACGCGCTCGCGCGGGCCGACCATGGCGGTGGACACCACCTTCACCACCTGGCCGCCGCCCAGCCGCTGCAGGCCGAAGCGCCGTGACAGCCACGCGCACAGGAAGATCAGGCCGACGACCGCCGCCATGCCGAAGCCCGCCTGCAGCAGGCCCGCGCCGCCGACCGCAACGGGCGGCGCGGCTTCGCGCACCGGCGTGGGCACGGTGGGCAAGGCGGCGTGGACTGCATGCGCTGCATGCAGGCCCAGCGCAAGCAACGAAGACACCCGCGCCAGGTTCATGCGCGCGCGAGCTTCTGCATGCGCTCGGAGGGCGTGACGATGTCGGTCAGGCGGATGCCGTACTTCTCGTTCACCACCACCACCTCGCCCTGCGCAATGAGGTAGCCGTTGATCAGCACGTCCAGCGGTTGTCCGGCCAGGCCGTCGAGCTCCACCACGGAGCCCTGCGACAGCTGCAGCAGGTTCTTGATGGTGATGCGCGTGCGGCCGATCTCGGCGGTGAGCTGCACGGGCACGTCGAGCACGCGCGCGATGTCCACGGGCGTCGCGGACGATGCAGCCGGTGCATCCTGGATCTGCTGGAAGACCTGCGCCGTTGCGGGAGCCACGGCCGGGTCGGGCGCGGGCGCGCTGGCCGCGGTCTGCTCGGCCAGTGCGCTGGCCCAGTCGTCCGCGTCGCTGGCGGCAGAGGTGTTGTCAGTCATGGTCGTTCTTCGAATCGCTGTCTTGGTGGGAGATCATGTGTTGCACGCGCAGGGCGTAGCGCTCGTTGGAGGTGCCGTAGCCGCAGGCCATCACGGGCACGCCGCCGACCTTGGCGACCACCGTCGCCGGCAGCTCGATGGGAATCACGTCGCCCACGCGCAGCTTCATCACTTCGCCCAGCGTCGAGGGCATGGTCACGAAGTCGGCGGTGAGCTCGACGTCGGCGGCCTGCATCTGGCGCGACATCTGCGTGACCCAGCGCTTGTCGACCTCGACCTCGTCCTGGATCGGGTTCGAGAGCAGGTCGCGGATCGGCTCGATCATCGAGTAGGGCAGGCACACATGCAAAAAGCCGCCGATGGGGCCGAACTCGATCTGCAGCGTGGTGTTGATCACCACCTCGTTGGGCGCCACGATGTTGGCGAGCTTGCCGTGCATCTCGGCGCGCACGTAGTCGAAGGCCAGCGGAAACACCGGCTGCCACGCGTCGCCATAGCACTGCAGCGACAGGTCGAGCAGGCGCTTGATGATGCGCTGCTCGGTGCGCGTGAAGTCGCGCCCTTCCACGCGCACGTGGTAGCGCCCGTCGCTGCCGAACAGGTTGTCCACCACGAGGAACACCAGCTTCGGGTCGAACACGAAGAGGGCGGTGCCGCGCAGCGGCTTCATGTGGACCATGTTGATGTTCGCGGGCACCGGCAGGTGCCGCACGAACTCGCCGAACTGCTGGATCTGCACCGGCCCCACCGAGATGTCGGGGCTGCGGCGCATGAAGTTCAGCAGCGCGCTGCGCAGGCCGCGCGCAAAGCGGTCGTTGATGACCTCCAGCGTGTGCATGCGGTTGCGCACCACGCGGTCGGGCGCACCGAGGTCGTAGGCCGGCAGGCCGTCGGGCGGCGGCGCGGGCGCGGCGGCCTGGTCGAGGTCGCCGCCGGTGACGCCCTGCAGCAGCGCATCGACCTCGTCCTGGGAGAGCACCTGTTCATACGCCATGGATCGCGGGTCCGCAAACGGGCATCGTCGTCACTGCACGACGAAGGAGTTGAAGGACACGCTCGCGATGCCCAGCTCGGGCAGGCCCTCGGCCAGCGGCGCATTCAGCGCGCTGTGAATCTCCGTGGCCAGCCGGGCCTTGTCTTCCGAGGTGACCAGCGATTCGGGCGGGCGGTTCGACAGCAGCACCAGCAGGCGGCTGCGCAGCTCGGGCATGAACTCGACGATCTGCGCCTTGGCCTGCTCGTCGCGCACCTTCAGCGCCATGCCGATCTGCAGGAAGCGCGAGCGGCCTTCGGACTGCAGGTTGACGGTCAGCGGCTCCAGCATGAGGAAGATGGGCTTCTCGGGCACCGGGGCCTTGGCCGTCTCGGCGGCGGCGTGCTCGGTGAAGCGGGGCAGCACGAAGACGTACGCCGCCGCACCGGCCGCGGCCAGGCCGAGGACGGCCACGAGCCCGATCAGCAGTTTCGAGGTGCGGCGCGAGGCCGGCGGGTCGGTCGCGACCGACGCAGCCGCGGTGGCGGCGGGAGAAGAGGTAGCCATGGTGAAACGGTGGACGGGTCCGATCTATTCTTTGCGAAGTCGCCCGCCGGCGAACGGCCGAACAAGCGCACAAAGGCGCTTCACATCCGTTCATTGGGGGAGGCGGGCGGGGCGGTTTCAGGCGAAGGTGTCGACGCCCGGGCCCGTGCGTGGGGTGGCAACGGGGCGGGGCGCCGCCGTGGCCGTGTGGGCGATGTCGGCGGCAGCGGAAGTGCCCTGCGGTCGCCACGCGCCCTGTCGCTGGTGTTGTTGCTGTTGCTGCTGCGCGAACGCCGCGTCTTGCCCGAACGGCGCGCGCGGGTCCGCGCCCACCGAGGTCTGGCCCAGCGTGATGCCCTGCTCCGACAGGCTGGTGCGCAGCTGCGGTAGCGCGGCTTCGACGGCCTTGCGCACGCTCTCGTGGGCCGACACGAACGCGGCCTGCGCCTGGTGCTCGCCGACCGACAGCGTGACCTTCAGCGGGCCGAGGCCGGCGGGGTTGAGGTTGAGCTCGGCCGTGTGCGTGCCGCTGAGGCTCATGCGCGCGAGTTGCTGGCCGAGTGCGGGCGCCCATTTCTCGCTGCCGACTTCGGGCGCGAGCGTGTGCACGGCGGGGCGTGCGACGGGGCTTTCGGTCATGCGCTCAGTGGAGACGGTCGCGGGCTGTTGAAGCGCGAACGGGGTGCTGGACGGAGTCGTCGCGTCGTCGCCCGAGGTGCTGGCCGACACCGCGGCGACGGGCATTGCTTCTGTCGTCGCAGGCTTCGCATCGCCAGCGGGCTGGGCTTGCGCAGCGGCTGCGAGTTGTTCGGTGGTGGTGGCGCTCACGGTGCGCGGTGCGCCCGCGCGGCCCGGTGCGGCGGTGCCGACGGGCGGGCCTGCAGGTGCAGCAGCCGGCTTCTTTTCGTCGACAGCCATCGGCTGCGCAGCGACGGCGGCGCGCACGATCTCGTACAGCGAAGGCGGCGCGGCGTTGTCGGTTTCAGGCGTCGCGCTTTGTGCGGCGGCTGTGGCGGTGGGGGCAGAAGCGTCTTCGGTGGCGATGGCGGGCGCGGGCGTGGCGGCGGCGTCGCTGCTCAAACGCACCGTGCCCGCCGGCAGGCCGGCTTGCGCGTCAGGCGTGACCGGCGCCAGTGAAGTTTCTGGCGCACCGCTGCCCTGCGTGGCCGCACCTCCCGCAAGCAACAACGCCTGTTGCGGCGTGACGGCGGCTGCGAGAAAAGCGAAATCCGGCTCCGCAGGCTGCGCATCCCGCACCTCTTCCGCAAGGTCCGTCTTGCGCAGCGGCTTGGCATCCGCGACCACGGTGTCGGCATCCGACGCCTTCTCGGCCTGGCTCGCGCGCGAACGCTCAAGCGCGGCACCGAACGCGCGGCCTTGCGCCTCGTCGGCGTTGCTGCGGCCACGTGCGCCGCCCTGCGCGACCGGCGAGGTGGCGGCAGGCGTGACGGACGGCGGGATCATGGGAGGCATGTCGGTTCCTGGAGGAGATTCAGTGGGTGGGGTGCGAGGCGCGGTCGAAGAACTGGCGGGCGGCGCGTTCGTCGCTGTCGCGCTGTTCGCGCTTGGCCTGCGCCATCAGCTCCTGCGCGCGCACGCGATCGGCCAGCGTGTCGAAGGAGCTGAGGCGGCGCTTCTCGCGTTGCCAGTCGGTGCGGCCCCGGTCGAGCTGGTGCCCGGCCCGTTCGGCGATGGCGCGCTGCTGCGCGATCGCGTGGTCGAGCGTGCCGAGGAAGTTGCGGTAGTTGCGCCACTGCGACGACGGCAGGCCGCCGCGCATCAGCGTGTCGAGTTGCGCGTGGTAGTCCTGGCGGTACTGCAGCAGCAGCTCGAGCTTCTGCTGCGCGCTCAGGTGCGCGCTTTGCAGCGCGCCCAGGCGGCGCGCGGCGTCGTCGGTCTGGCTCTGCGCCAGGTCGATGAGCATGCCGAGGGGGAGCTTGCTGCTGCTCATGGGCGTCCTGGGGAAGGTGTGTTCGTGAACAGGCTGTCCATGTGGGCGATGGCCTCCTCGTAGCCGGTGCGCTCGTGCATCGACTGCTGCAGGAAGGCTTCGATGCGCGGGTACATCGCGATCGCCTGGTCCAGCTGCAGGTCGTGCCCCGGCGCGTAGGCGCCGACGCTGATCAGGTCGCGGTTGCGCTGGTAGCGCGACAGCATCTGCTTGAAGCGGCGCACGGTGTCGAACTGCGCGGGCGCAATCAGCGACGTCATTGCGCGGCTGATCGAGGCCTCGATGTCGATGGCCGGGTAGTGCCCGGCCTCGGCCAGCGTGCGCGAGAGCACGACGTGGCCGTCCAGGATCGCGCGCGCCGAATCGGCGATCGGGTCCTGCTGGTCGTCGCCTTCCGACAGCACGGTGTAGAAGGCCGTGATCGAGCCGCCGCGCCCCTGCGCGTCGCGCGCGCCGTTGCCGGCGCGTTCGACCAATGCGGGCAGCCGCGCGAACACCGAGGGCGGATAGCCCTTGGTGGCGGGCGGCTCGCCCACGGCCAGTGCGATCTCGCGCTGCGCCATCGCATAGCGCGTGAGCGAATCCATGATGAGCAGCACGTCCTTGCCCTGGTCGCGAAAGTACTCGGCCAGGCAGGTGGCGTAGGCCGCGCCCTGCAGGCGCAGCAGCGGCGAGTTGTCGGCCGGCGCGGCCACGACCACGGCGCGCGCCAGGCCTTCCTCGCCCAGCGTGTTCTCGATGAAGTCCTTCACCTCGCGACCGCGTTCGCCGATGAGGCCGACCACGATCACCTCGGCGCTGGTGTAGCGCGCCATCATGCCCAGCAGCACGCTCTTGCCCACGCCCGAGCCGGCAAACAGGCCCATGCGCTGGCCGCGGCCGACGGTGAGCATGGCGTTGATGGCGCGCACGCCCACGTCGAGCACCGAGTCGATGGCCGCGCGCGACAGCGGGTTGATCGGCGGCGCCGCCAGCGGCACCTGGCGCGCCACGTCGAGCGGGCCGAGCCCGTCGAGCGGTCGGCCGGCCGCATCGACCACGCGGCCGAGCATGCCTTCGCCCACGGGCAGGCGCTTGGTGTGGGCATCGCCGGTCGCACCGGGCTCGCGCAGGCCGGGCCGCGCGAACACGCGCGCGCCGGGCAGCAGGCCTGCGACTTCGGTCTGCGACATGAGGAAGAGGCGGTCGCCCGCGAAGCCCACCACTTCGGCCTCGGCATGGCGCTGCGGATGGCCGGGCGGCAGTTCGATGAGGCAGTCGCTGCCCACGGGCAGCTGCAGGCCCACGGCTTCGAGCACGAGGCCGACGGCGCGCGTGAGGCGGCCCGAGGCGGTGGTGGTCGTGCTGCGGGCGACGTCGGCGCGCGCCTGTTCCAGCACGGCGCGCACGCTGTTCAGATGAGGGTTGGTGGGCGCGGTCTGCATCGGCTCAGGAAGCGTCGCCACGCAGCGCCGCACCCACACGCTCCCAGCGCGTGGCCAGGCTGGCGTCCAGCTCGCCCGTGGCCGACTGCACGCGGCAGCCGCCGCGCGCCAGGCTGTCGTCGGCACGCAACTGCCAGCCGGCTGCCTCGATCTCGTTGCCCAGGCTGTTCTTCATCAGTGCCAGGTCGTCGGGGTGCAGCAGCAGGCGCGGTTCGCCGCGCAGCGCGGGTTCGGCGTGCAGCAGGTCGCGCACCAGCGGCAGCACCCATTCGGGCTCGGCCTGGTAGGTGCGGTGCACCACCTGGCGCGCCACGTCGAGCGCGAGCGCGAGCACGGTCTCGGCCAGTTCGGCTTCGGCGCCGCGCAGTGCTTCGGGCAGCGAGCGGGCCAGCGCGCGCAGGCGTTCGGCATGCACGCTGGCGGCGGCGAGGCCGGTGGCCAGGCCTTCGGTGTGGCCGACCTGGCGGCCTTCGGCCAGCCCGGCGGCGCGGCCCTCGGCTTCGCCCGCGGCGCGCGCTTCCTTGCGGATGCGGGCCAGTTCGGCGAGGTCGACCTTGGGTGCGGTGGGCGCAGGTGGAGGGGAAGGGCGCTGAACGGTTTGACGCGAGAGAGCCGTGCCCGACGACGCCTTGCCATCGAGCGTGCCCATCTCCCAGCGCTCCCACGCCGACAGCGCGGGCGTGCCGGCGCCGGCCTGGCGCGCGGCCGCGTGGATGGCGGCGAGGCGCTCGCGCGATCCTCCGAAGGCGCCGGGGTCAGACGAAGTCATCGGTGCCAGGCGCCGCGATCACGATCTCGCCGGCGTCCGCCAGACGGCGGGCGACCTGCAGGATGGCCTTCTGTTCGGTCTCGACCTGCGACACGCGCACAGGACCGCGCAGCTCCATGTCCTCGCGCAGCGTTTCTGCGGCGCGCTGCGACATGTTGCTGAGGAACTTGTCGCGCAGCTCCAGCGGCGCGCCCTTGAGCGCGATGATGAGCGAGTCGCTCTCGATGTCCTTGAGCAGGCGCTGGATGCTGCGGTCTTCCAGGCCCAGCAGGTTCTCGAACACGAACATCTCGTCGACGATGCGCTGGGCCAGCGCCTCGTCCTGCTCGCGCACATGGGCAATGGCTTCTTCTTCCACCGTGGTGCTCATCAGGTTGACGATCTCGGCCGCGGTGCGCACGCCGCCCAGGCGGCTGCGGCGCAGGCCCTGGCCGGCGAGCATCTCGGTCAGCACCTCGGTCAGTTCGTTCAGCGCCGACGGCTGCACGCCGCCGAAGGTGGCCACGCGCATGATCACGTCGTGGCGCAGGCGCGCGGGCAGCTTCTCGAGCACCTCCGACGCCTTCATGCGGTCCAGGTGCACCAGCAGCGTCGCAAGGATCTGCGGGTGCTCGTCGCGGATGAGCTCGGCCACCTCGCCGGCCTCGAGTTCATTCAGGCGCTCGATGCCGCCGTGCGGCTCGTCGGGCTGCAGGATGTCCTCGAGCAGGTTGCTCGCGCGGTCGTCGCCCAGCGCCTTCTTGAGCACGGCGCGGATGTAGCTGGTCGAGCCCAGGTGCAGCGCCGACAGCTGCTCGGTCTCCTGGCGGAACTCGGCCAGCACCGAGGCCAGCTCGTCGCGCGACACCGCGCTCAGTTTGGACATGGCAAGGCCCAGCGCCTGCACCTCGGAGGTGGGCAGCAGGTGCAGCGCGGCGGCGGCGCGGTCTTCGCCCAGCGCCATGAGCAGGATGGCGCTCTTGCGGGTGCCTGCTTCGCTGCTAGTCATCGGTGTGCATCCAGTGCTGAATCAGGGCGGCCACGAGCTTGGGGTCCTTGTCGGCGGTCTGCTGGGCGTAGTCCATGTCGGCCTTCTGGCGTGCGGACTCGCGCTGCTGCAGTGTTTCTTCGGGCTCGGCCGGGGCCGTGCCGGTGGGGGGCACGGTGCTCGCATCGGCCACGGGCTGCGCGGGTGGCGGCGCGGCCAGGTGGCGGCGCATCAGCGGACGCCCCACGGCGAACCAGGCGAACAGCGCGAGCAGGCCGATGAGCAGGTAGGGGACCAGCGTCTTGCCGAACGCGAGGGTGTCGCGGTCGCGCCAGAACGGCACGTCGGTCGCGGGGCCGGCGTCGCTCTCGCCATCGCGGGCGAAGGCGCTGTTGACCACGTTGAGCGAGTCGCCGCGTTCCTGGCTGAAGCCCATCGCTTCCTTGGCGAGGTTGCGGATCTGCTCCATCTCGGCCGGCGCGAGCGCGCGGGCGCTGGTCTTGCCGGCGGCATCGACCGTGTCGCGGTGGTTCACCACCACGGCGACCGACAGGCGCTTCACGCCGCCGGCGGCCTGCTGCACGTGGCGGATGGTGCGGTCGAGCTCGTAGTTGGTCGTGACGTCCTTGCGCGTGTTGCTCGGACCGGCCGGTGCAGCGGTGGGGGCGGGGGATGCGCCCGGTGCGTTCGGCGCATTCGGCGGCTTCGGCGCGGTGATCGGCGCCGTCGGGTTCACCGGCGGCTGGTTCGACAGCGCGCCCGGCACGCCACCGGGCGGTGCGCCGTTGTGCTGTGCCGATTCGCTGGACTGCTGGCTGCGGATCGCGGCCTGCGCCGGGTCCTGGTTGGGTCGGTACTTCTCGTCGGTGTGTTCCACCACCGAGAAGTCGATCTCGGCCGCGACCTGCGCGCGCACGTTGCTCGCGCCCACCAGCGGCTGAAGAATGGCTTCGATGCGGCGCACGTAGCCCTGCTCGATCTCCTGCGCGTACTTGAGCTGGCTCACGTCGAGGCCCTGGCTGGTGCCGCGCGCCGACGACAGCAGGTTGCCGCGCTGGTCGACCACCGTGACACTCTTGGCGTCCAGGTCGGGCACGCTGCTAGACACCATGTGCACGATCGCACTCACCTGGCCTTCGTCGATGCTGCGCCCGCGCATCAGCGTGAGCACCACCGAGGCCGAGGGCTTCTTCTGGTCGCGCACGAACAGCGACGGCTTGGGCAGCGCCAGATGCACGCGCGCCGCTTCGATGCTGCCGATCGATTCGATGGAGCGCGCCAGCTCGCCCTCGAGCCCGCGCTGGTAGTTGACCTGCTCGGCGAACTGGCTGGTGCCGAACTTCTGGTTGTCCATCAGTTCGAAGCCCACGCCGCCGGCCTTGGGCAGGCCCTGCGCCGCGAGCTTCAGGCGCGTCTCGGCCACCTTGTCGCCCGCGATCAGGATCGCGCCGCCGCCCTCGGCGAACTTGTAGGGCACGTTCATCTGCTGCAGCGACGCGATGATCGCGCCGCCGTCGCGGTCCGACACGTTGGTGTAGAGCACCTTGTAGTCGGGGCCGCGGCTCCACAGGAAGAAGGCGGCCGCCACCGTCGCCAGCGCCGCGGCGCCAAGGATCAGCGGCAGCCGGGGCTGCGCGCGCATGCGCTCCAGCATCGGGGGCAGGCCGTTGGCGCCCGCCGCCAGGCCGCCCGTGGGCGCGGCCGTGCTCATCGGCGCGCCTTCGCCGGGGCCGTTGCGCCGCGCGGGGCCGGCGCCGGTGTGAGAGAGGGAATTCGGTGTTGGGATGTCATGCCGGTGGCCGGCGACGTCGTGCGCGGCCTGTGGTTTCGCGAACGATTGTCAGCAGGCGATGGGGAATTCGATCGGTCGAACAGCCGGGGGTTTTGCCCTCAGTTGCGCGTTTGAATGGGGGTCTTCCCTTGATACGCTGCCTGCCGGTTGGAGCGCTCGCGCGCTCCGTGTCAAGTCAGCTGGAAGTGAACTTTTCCCCATGTCCATCAATGCCATCGAATCCGTCCTGCAGCAGATGCGCGCCACCGCGCTCGCCAGCGGCATGGGGCCCACGACCTCTGCACCGGCCGGCGCGGGCGGCTTCGCGGCCGAGCTGCAGCGCTCGCTCGCCAACATCAGCGGCGCGCAGCAGCAGGCCTATGCGCAGGCCGAATCCTTCGAGCTGGGCAAGCCCGGCGTGGCGCTCAACGACGTGATGGTCGACCTGCAGAAGGCCAACGTGGCGTTCCAGACCGGGCTGCAGGTGCGCAACCGGCTGGTGACGGCCTACCAGGAAATCATGAGCATGCAGGCATGACGAGGCAGAGGGCGGCAACGTAGAACTTTTTTCGTTGCGGCCCTAAAGGTTTGCGGACACCCGCCGATATCCCCTTCAACGATGGCTTGAGTCTCACCGTGGAAGCGGGTCCAGCGTTACGGCCGATGGCCGGAGTCCACAACCTTTTGTCAATCAGGAGTCGAACATGGCGCAAGTCATCAATACGAACAGCCTTTCTCTTCTCACGCAGAACAACCTCAACAAGTCGCAATCGGCCCTGAACACGGCCATCGAGCGCCTGTCTTCCGGCATGCGCATCAACAGCGCCAAGGACGACGCCGCCGGCCAGGCCATCGCCAACCGCTTCACCGCCAACATCAAGGGCCTGACGCAAGCCGCGCGCAACGCCAACGACGGCATCTCGATCGCGCAGACCACCGAAGGCGCGCTGACCGAAGTCAACAACAACCTGCAGCGCATCCGCGACCTGTCGGTGCAGGCCGCCACCGGCACCAACTCGGCCACCGACCTGGACTCGATCCAGTCGGAAATCGGCCAGCGCCTGGACGAAATCAACCGCGTGTCGGAGCAGACCCAGTTCAACGGCGTGAAGGTCCTGTCGGCCAACGCCGGCAAGCTGACGGTGCAAGTGGGCGCGAACGATGGCGAAACCATCGACATCGACCTGCAGGAAATCAGCGCCAAGACCCTGGGTCTGGAAAGCTTCAACGTGAACGGCACGGGCACGCTGAACAAGGCTGCCACCAAGGACGACCTGACGCTGGCTGGCGCTGTCGCCAACGGCGCACCGGTCAACGGCACGCAGAAGTACGACGTCACGGCCACCAACACGCTGGCCACGCGTTCGCAGCTGCTGGCGGGCGCCAAGGCGGGCGACTCGGTCGTCACCGCAGGTTCCACCTACACCTACGACGCCGCCAAGTCGAAGTTCACCTTCGGTGAAACGGGCCGCACGAACGCCGCCACGATCGCTTCGCTCCAGCCCGCAGCGGGCGCGAGCAAGACCGCCACGGTCACCATCGGCGGCAACTCGCTGGACGTCAAGATCGACAGCGCAGGCACCATCACGGCAACCGACGGCTCCGCGCTGTGGGTGGACACGGCCGGCAACCTGACGCAGAACAATGCGGGCGGTACGGGCACGGCAGCCACGCTGACCAGCCTGACGACCAGCATGGCGTCGGGCACCGGCACGGGCGGCACCATCAAGGTGGGCGGCACGACCTACACGGCCACTGCCGCTGCAGCCAACTTCGACGTGACCGGCGACGAAATCTCGGCCTCCGCGCTGAACGACAAGCTGGCCGCAGGTGCTGGCATCGCCGTGACGGCGGCGACCCTCGGCGGCGTGGCAGGTGTCACGATCGCTGCCAACGGCACGGTGACCGGTGCCTACGTGGGCGCCGACGGCTCGCTCGGCAACTCGCTCACCACCGTGTCGACCTACAGCGTGCACAGCAACGGCGCAGTGACCGACGGCGCTGGCAATGCGGTCTACGCCGATTCGGCCAAGGCTGGCGCCTTCACGCTGAACGCCCGCAGCGGCAAGACCTCGACGGTCGACCCGCTCAAGGCCCTGGACGCCGCCCTGTCGAAGGTCGACAAGCTGCGCTCCTCGCTGGGTGCGGTGCAGAACCGTTTCGACTCGGTGATCGCCAACCTCGGCACCACCATCACCAACCTGTCGTCGTCGCGTTCGCGCATCGAAGACTCGGACTACGCCGTGGAAGTGTCGAACATGACGCGCGCGCAGATCCTGCAGCAAGCCGGTACCTCGGTGCTGGCACAGGCGAACCAGACCACGCAAGGCGTGCTGTCGCTGCTGCGTTGATTCGCTAAGACCGCCGGGCGCCCCTCACGAGGGCGGCGCCTGGTGCCTTGGTTTTTTGCTCGCAGGCCTTCGGGGCGACCCGAAGCCGCCTGCGTTGTCCTGTGCGGCCACGTTCATGGCGAGGCCGCACAGGACAACGAACTCCAGAAGAAGAACGCAGACCATGTCCCAGCCCGTACCCGCCGCCTCCGCCGTGGAAAGCCCCTGGCTGCAGCAACTGCTCGCCGGCCGCACCGGCGGCGCCGCCGCGGCCGCCGCCGAGGCCGCCGCACTGCGCAAGGCCGAGGCCGAAGTCGAGGAGGCGACGCCGGTGCAGATCGAGATGGCGGTGAAGTCCGTCAACGCCTCGCTGGAAAGCCGCTCGATCAGCCTGCAGTTCGAGGTCAACCGCGACACCGACAAGCTCATCGTCAAGGTGGTCGACCGCAGCAACGGCGAAGTCATTCGCCAGATTCCGACCGAAGAGGTCGTTCGCATCGCCAAGGTCATGGACCGGCAGGCCGGGCTTCTGGTGAGCCAGCAAGCCTGATCACGACCCGCTCCGGACCTCTTCATTTCATTCGCATTTCAGGACACCCCCGACATGGCATCGATCAGCAGCATCGGCGTTGGCGCCAACCTTGACCTGGGCGCATTGCTCACCCAGCTGCAGACCGCGGAGAACCAGCCGCTGGTGGCCCTGAAGGCCAAGCAGACCAGCTACAACAGCAAGCTCTCGGCCTACGGCACGCTGCAAAGCGCGCTCACCGGCATCCAGGCCGCTGCCAAGAAGCTGGGCGACCCGGCGCTGTTCCAGGCCATCACCGGCACGCCCAGCGTGAGCGGCATCCTGGCGGCGAGCGGCACCGACCCGCGGTCGGTCGGCACCTATGCCATCGACATCTCGCAGCTCGCGCAGGCGCAGTCGGTCATCGCGAAGGGGCAGGCCAGTACCACCAGCGCGATCGGCAGCGGCAAGATCACCATCGACTTCGGCAAGGTCTCCGGCGGCACGCTGGACCCGGCGACCGGCCAGTACACCGGCTCCACCTTCGACAAGGACGCCACGCGCACGGCCAAGCCGATCACCATCGATGCGACCAACAACACGCTGGGCGGCATCCGCGATGCGATCAACGCGGCCAACGCGGGCGTCTCGGCCACCATCGTGAACGACGGCAGCGGCACGCCCAACCGGCTGGTGCTCACCTCCACGCAGACCGGCGAGGCCTCGGCCATGCGCATCTCGGTGGACGGCGACGCCGCGCTGCAGAACCTGCTGGGCAACGACCCCGCCGGCACGCAGAACCTGAAGCAGACCGCCGCGGCGCAGAACGCCAAGCTCACCGTCAACAACATCGCCGTCACCAGCACGAGCAACTCGGTGACCGACGCCATCCAGGGCACCACGCTCACGCTGGTGCAGACCGGCAAGCTCAGCCTGGTGATGAAGGCCAACACGACGTCGGTGAAGACGGCCATCACCGATTTCGTGAAGGCCTACAACGCGCTGCAGAGCACTGCGAAGTCGCTCACGGCCTTCGACACCGACGCCAAGGCCGCCGCGCCGCTGGTGGGCGACTCGACCTTGCGCAACCTGCAGACGCGCATCCGCCAGGCGCTGGTCGCACCGCAGGTGGGCGGCCCGAACGACCTGAAGGTGCTCACGTCCATCGGCATCTCGTTCCAGAAGGACGGCACGCTGGCGATCGACAACGACAAGCTCGACAAGGCCATCGACACCAACCTGGAGGGCGTGGCGAAGCTGTTCTCCAGCGGCACCGGCAGCACCGCCGGCTACGGCAAGCAGCTGACGGCGCTGGTCGACGACCTCACCGGCACCAAGGGCGCGCTCAAGGTCGCCACCGACGGCGTGACGAGCTCGCTCAAGCAGCTCGACACGCAGTACACCGCGATGAAGGAGCGCGCCGACGCGACGGTGGAGCGCTATCGCAAGCAGTTCGTGCAGCTGGACGTGGCGATGAACAAGATGAACGGCACGCTGAAATACCTCGCGCAGCAGTTCGACGCGATGAACGCCAGCAAGGGCTGAGGACAGGACGCGACATGTACAGCTCTCACCACTCCCGCACCGGTGCCGGCGTCTACGCGCGCGTCGGCGTGGAGACGCGCGCCATGAGCGCATCGCCGCTGCAACTGATCCACATGCTGTTCGACGGCGCGAAGACCGCCATCGGCGCGGCGCGCCTGCACATGACGGCCGGCGACATCGGCGCCAAGGGGCAGGCGATTTCGAAGGCGATCAACATCGTCGACAACGGCCTGAAGGCCAGCCTCGATGCCGAGGCGGCCGGCGAGGCCGGCACCGAGATCGTCGGCAACCTCTCGTCGCTGTACGACTACGTGGTGCAGCGCCTGCTGCTGGCCAACCTGCGCAACGACGTGCAGGCGCTGGACGAGGCCGACCGCCTGCTCGACCACCTGGCGTCCGCCTGGCGCGAGATCGACGACAGGCCTTCCAACTGATGATGCAGAGCGTGACCTGGGGGCAGGAACAGATGGCCGTGCGCAGCGAGATCGTCCATTGCTACGAGCAGCTGGCCGCGTGCATCTCGACGATGCTGGCGCTGGCCCGTGCCAAGGAATGGGGGCAGCTGCCCGAGCTGGAGGCCCGGTGCTCGGCGTCGGTCGAGCGCCTGAAGGCGATCCAGCCGCTGGCGTCGCTGGAGCCCGCGCAGCGCGACCTGGTGCTGCGCCTGCTCGAGCGCATCTGCACCGAGCAGGCCGAGCTGTCGGGGCTCATCAAGCCGCAACTCGACGACCTGATCCGCCGCATGGATTCGCTCAACCACCAGAAGAACCTGGGCAAGGCCTACGGCCTCGCGCACTGACGCGAACCGACAGGACGACGCCACCGTGGCCATGCTGGGACTCACCGGACTGATCGATGCACTGAGGGCCGCGCGCCTGACGCCGCCGCTCGACCTGCTCGGCCTGCGGCCGGAGACCACGGTGGGCGCGCCCGGTGCGGCGGTGGCCGTGCCGAAGACGGCGAACGACGTGCGCCTGCCGTCGCGCGCGGCGCTGGACCGGCTGGTGCCCTCGGGCGCGTCCGGTGGCGATGGGGCTGCGCCTCCTGCCAGCGGCGCGCCGCCTTCCATCGACACCCGCCTGTCGCTGGCCGCGCGCGTGATCGGCGCGGTGCTGGCCGACCTGCAGGCCGCGCCGGGGCCGGTGCGGGGCGAGGCGCCGTTGCTGCTGCCCGTCGCGCGCCAGGGCACGAACACCGCGGCACTCGCGGGCACGCTGGCGCAGACGGTGGCGGGCAGCGGGCTCTTCTACGAATCGCATCTCGCCGAGTTCGCGGCCGGCACGCGCACGCTCGCGCAGATGGCGCGGGAGCCGCAGGCGCGTTGGGCGAGTCCGGTGATGGTGGCGACGACGACTGCAGCAACAGGGCAGGGCGTGGTGGCTGCGGCGACGGCGTTGGCGGTGACTGACGTTGCGACGCCGCCCGCGCCGAATGCAGCGGCGCAAGCTCCGGGGGCTGATGCACCCGAGGCAACGACAGCACAACCCGCTCGCGTGATCGCGCGCAGCGAAAGCGCTGCGGCTTCCGCACCGGATGCGGCGCGCGTGCAAGCGGCCTACGGCTTGTCCGACCCCGTGCCGGAGATGCCCGCGCAACGCGCCGCAGAGTCTGTACGCGCCGCGGTCGACGTCACCAACACACCCACTCCGCGCAGCGCCGAAGTGATCCATCCGCAAGCCGTCACCGTCGTGCACCAGCAGCTCGACCTGCTGGCCAGCGCCGCCTTCCGCTGGAGCGGCCACGCCTGGCCCGAAGTGCCGATGGCGTGGACCATCGAGGAAGAGCCCGCCAACCCAAGCGCACGCGAAGGCGAACCCGCCGAGGAAGAAGCCGCGCGCCGCTGGTCGACCACCGTGTCGCTCGTGCTGCCGCGCCTGGGCGAGGTCGACCTGCGCCTGAGCCTCAGCGGCCCGACCGTGCAGGCGCAATTGCAGGCGCGCGAGCACGCCACCGTGGCCCGCCTGCGCGGCGACGCCGGCCGGCTCGCGCAACGCTTCGAGGCGGTCGGGCTTCAGCTGCAGCAGCTGCAGGTCACAGAGAAGGCGGCGGCATGACCGATGACCTTCGCAACCGCCACAGCGCCGTCGTGCTCTCGCACGCGGACACGCGCAAGGCCCCCGTCGTCGTCGCCAAGGGCTATGGCGTGGTGGCCGAATCGATCCTGCGCGAGGCGCGCGCGCACGGGCTGTATGTGCATGCGTCGGCCGACCTCGTGAAGCTGTTGATGCAGATCGACCTCGACCGCCAGATCCCGCCACAGCTGTACCAGGCGGTCGCGGAAGTGATGGCCTGGATCCACCGGCTGGAGGGCGGCGCCGAGGCGGCGGCGCCTTGACCGGCGGCTTTTCTATGGAAAGTCATTGACCTATTGAAAGACCCTGAATAAAGCCGCCGATTAACGCTCGGAGATGCTCGATAGTATTTATAAATTCAATTGGCGAGGGGATTACCAATTGCCGGAATACGCACGCCCGTAACAATTGCTTGCGCTCCGTGACCGCGCGCCGGTGCCAGGACTGAAACCGCTTCCCCAGAGGGAGGCCTGAAGCCTTCCGTCGGAAACCGCGTCAAAACCCTTTTACTTTTTGGTCTACTTTGTCTTCGAAGTGTAAATAAGTGTGTATATAATGTATACATGTTGGATGGACGTGCGGAGTCGACATGGAATCGGAAATGGAAGTAGACGTGGAAAATTGCAATGTCAACGCAGGCGGCGTGATTTCGAAGGAAATCGGCGAGATCAATCTGGCCTACATGCTGCTCGCGCAGAAGCTCGTGAAGCGGGACCGGGCGGAAGCCATGTTCCGTCTCGGCGTGGGGCGCGAGCTGGCCGATCTGCTCATGAACATGTCGCTCAGCCAGATCGTGAAGCTGGCCGCGTCCAACTTCCTGCTGTGCAGCTTCCGCCTGGACGACCGGCCCATGTTCGCGGTGGTCGGCGAGGGCAAGGAGCCCGCGCTGCAGCAGGCCCACATGTCGATCCTGATGAGCGCGCGCCAGGCGCAGGCCCAGGCCCAGCCGCAGATGCGCAAAGCAGGTTCGGCCAGCGCATGACTGCCAAGAGCATCCTGGGCGAGGTCCGGCAGGTGCAGCTCGCGGTCGAGCTCATCGGCCTGGGTGCGCGCCTGCAGTTCCTGGAGGCCGTGGTCGCGCTCAGCCGCGAGCGCCTGATCCGCCTGTACAAGGAACTCAAGGGCGTCTCGCCGCCCAAGGGCCTGCTGCCGTTCTCCACCGACTGGTACATGACCTGGCTGGCCAACATCCACTCGTCGATGTTCTACAACATCTACCGCTTCATGCGCGACGAGGCCGGCGAGGGCGAGCTGCCCGCGCTCATCAAGGCCTACCGCCTGTACACCGAGCAGGTCGAGTCGCAGGGCAGCGAGGTCGTGCTCGATTTCACGCGCGCCGAGACCATGGTGCGTTTCTTCGACAGCGACATGCTGCAGCTGAGCCCGTGCAGCCGCTGCGGCGGCCACTTCGTGGCGCACGCCCACGACCACAAGCACGGCTACGTGTGCGTGCTGTGCCGCCCGCCCTCGCGCGCGGGCAAGGCGCGCAAGCCCAAGCTCGAACCGGTGCGCCGCGGCGGACTCATTGCCGGCGGTCCGGTGCTCGACATCGGCGGCGCCGTCTCGTGAAAGTGCCCCGGCGCCCGGCGCGGGTTTTTTGTTTTGGACGCCTCAGGGCATAGGGGAAGCGCGTGCTGGTTCTGGTGGGATATCTGGTGGTGATCGGCGCCGTCTTCGGCGGCTACGGCCTCATGGGCGGGCATTTCGGCGTGCTGTTCCAGCCCGTGGAGCTGCTCATGATCGGCGGCTCCGCGCTCGGCGCGTTCATCGCGGGCAACAACGGCAAGACCATCAAGGCGACCATCCGGGAGCTGCCGCTGCTGCTGCGTTCTTCCAAGCACAACCGCCAGCTCTACATGGACCTGCTGGCGCTGCTGTACGAGCTGCTCGCCAAGGCCCGCAAGGAGGGCATGATGAAGCTCGAGTCCGACGTCGAAGCGCCGCAGCAGAGCGAGATCTTCGGCCGCTACCCGACCATCCTGGCGCACGAGGGCATCACCGTCTTCCTGTGCGACTACCTGCGCCTGGTCATCAGCGGCAACACCGACGCGCACGAGATCGAGGCCCTCATGGACCACGAGATCGACACCATCCGCCACGAGGCCGCGGTGCCCGGCCACAGCCTCTCGCGCGTGGGCGATGCACTGCCCGCGCTGGGCATCGTCGCGGCCGTGATGGGCGTGGTGCATGCGCTGGGCTCGGCCCACCTGCCGCCGTCGGAAATGGGCGCGCTCATCGCGCACGCCATGGTCGGCACCTTCCTGGGCGTGCTGCTGGCCTACGGCTTCGTGTCGCCGCTGGCCTCGCTGATCGAGCAGAAGGTCGAAGAGGGCATGAAGATCTACCAGTGCGCCAAGGTCACGCTGCTGGCCAGCCTGAACGGCTACGCGCCGCAGCTGGCCGTGGAGTTCGGCCGCAAGGTGCTGTTCTCGACCGAGCGCCCCTCGTTCACCGAGCTGGACGACCACGTGCGCGAAGTCAAGGCACGCTGACCCTGCGACGGCCATGAGCGACGCGAAGCCCCGCATCATCATCAAGCGCGCCCACGGCGGCGGGCACGGCGGCGGCCATGCGGGCGGCGGCTGGAAGATCGCCTACGCCGACTTCATGACGGCCATGATGGCCTTCTTCCTCGTGATGTGGCTGCTGTCGATCTCCAGCCCCAAGCAGCGCGAAGGCATCGCCGAGCACTTCCGGATGCCGCTGCGCGTGGCGCTGGCCGGCGGCGACAAGAGCAGCATGAGCACCAGCATGATTCCCGGCGGCGGCGCCGACGTGATGCACGCCGAGGGCGAGGTGCGCCACACCGAGGCCGACAGCGAAGACGCGGCCGACGCCAGCCGCCTGGCCGAGATGAAGAAGAAGCTCGACGAGCTGATCGAGAAGAGCCCGGTGTTCCAGCAGTTCCGCTCGCAGATCCTCATCGACATCACCACCGAAGGCCTGCGCCTGCAGATCGTGGACAGCGAGAACCGCCCGATGTTCGAGCTGGCCAGCGCCCGCGTGGTGCCGCACATGCGCGCCATTCTTCGCGAGCTGGCGCCGGTGCTCAACGGCCTGCCCAACAAGCTCACGCTGTCGGGCCACACCGACGCCATCGTCTACACCAACGACCGTTCATACGGCAACTGGGAGCTCTCGGCCGACCGCGCCAACGCCTCGCGCCGCGAGCTGGTCACGGGCGGCATGACCGAGGACAAGGTGCTGCGCGTGATCGGCCTGGCCGACAGCATGCACCTGGACCGCGCCGACCCGCGCAACCCCATCAACCGCCGCATCAGCATCATCTTGCTGAACCACCGCACGCAGGAGCGCATCGAGCGCGAGAACAGCAACGACGCCGGCGCCACGCGCATCGGCCTGCCGCCACCGGCCGCGCAGGCGCGCACCGCGGCGGGACACACGGCGGGATAACAAGAACAAGGAAGCGGCCTCGCGCAAAAGCGCGGGCCCCGGAGCACCACAGATGGACCTCAGTCAATTCACCCAGGCCTTCTTCGTCGAAGCCATCGAGCTGCTGGCGGAGATGGAGCAGCTGTTGCTCGACCTCGACGTCGAGGCGCCCGACGGCGAGCAGCTCAACGCCATCTTCCGCGCGGCGCACTCCATCAAGGGCGGCGCGGCCACGTTCGGTTTCACCGCCTTGACCCACACCACGCACGTGCTCGAAACGCTGCTGGACAGGGCCCGCCACGGGCAGCTGCACCTGAGCGCTCCGATGATCGATGCCTTTCTGGAAACGAAGGACGCCTTGCAAGAACAACTCACCGCCTACCAGGCCGGCAAGGAGCCGGACGCCGAGAGGGTCGCCCACATCTGCGGCGTGCTGCAGCAGCTGGCGATGGAGAACAACGCCGCCGCGCCCGTGCCGGCACCCGCGCCCGCACCGGCGCCTGTCGTTCAAGCCGCTGCGCCGGCCGATGAAGGTGGAAGCAGCGACGGCGTGCTCGTCATCCGTTTCGCGCGCCTGTCCGACAGCGAGTGCGAGCTGCTCGCCGGCGAGCTGGCCAACCTCGGCACCGTGCTGACGCGCACGCGCAGCAACGACCAGCTGACCGTGCGGCTGGCCACCACCTGCGACCCCGACGACATCGTGGCCGTGTGCTGCTTCGTCATCGACGAATCGCAGATCGACATCACGCACGAGGCGACGCAAGAAGCGGCGCAGGAGGCCGCGCCCGTGGCCGCCATCGCCGAGCCGGTGGTGCCACCGCCCGCCGCACCAGCCCCCGCGCCGGCCGCGGCCGCGCCCGCCAGCGCCAAGGAATCCAGCTCCATCCGCGTCGACGTCGAGAAGGTCGATCAGCTCATCAACCTCGTGGGCGAGCTCGTCATCACGCAGTCGATGCTCACGCAGGCCGCGACCGTGCTCGACCCCGTGGCCTACGAGCGCTTCCTGAGCGGCCTGGGCCACCTGGAGCGCAACGCGCGCGACCTGCAGGAATCGGTGATGTCGATCCGCATGATGCCGATGGACTACGTGTTCAGCCGCTTCCCGCGCGTGATCCGCGACGTGAGCGCCAAGCTCGGCAAGCAGGTGCGCCTGGACACTTACGGCAAGGAGACCGAGCTCGACAAGGGGCTCATCGAACGCATCGTCGATCCGCTCACGCACCTGGTGCGCAACAGCCTGGACCACGGCATCGAGGCCCCCGAGGTGCGCCTGGCCAAGGGCAAGGACGCCACCGGCCAGCTGCTGCTGTCGGCGCAGCACCACGGCGGCAACATCGTGATCGAGGTGAGCGACGACGGCGCGGGCCTGAACCGCGAGCGCATCCTCGACAAGGCGCGCCAGCAGGGCCTGCCGGTGAGCGACGCCATGCCCGACGAAGAGGTGTGGCAGCTGATCTTCGCGCCCGGCTTCTCCACCGCCGAGCAGGTCACCGACATCTCGGGGCGCGGCGTGGGCATGGACGTGGTCAAGCGCAACATCCAGGAGATGGGCGGCCATGTCGAGATTCATTCGCGCGGCGGGCAGGGCACGTCGACGCGCATCGTGCTGCCGCTCACGCTGGCCATCCTCAACGGCATGTCGGTGCGCGTGGGCAGCGAGGCCTACATCCTGCCGCTGAGCTACGTGATCGAGTCGCTGCAGCCGCTGCCCGAGCACCTGCACTCCATCACCGCCGACGGCCACGTGATCCGCGTGCGTGGCGAGTACCTGCCGCTCATCGAGCTGCATCGCGTGTTCGACGTGGCCGGCGCGCAGACGCAGCCCACGCAGGGCATCCTGGTGATCGTGCAGGCCGACGACAGCCGCTTCGCGCTGCTGGTCGACGAACTGCTCGGCCAGCACCAGGTGGTGGTGAAGAACCTGGAGACCAACTACCGCAAGGTGCCGGGCATTTCGGCCGCCACCATCGTGGGCGACGGCAGCGTGGCCTTCATCGTCGACGTGGGCGCGATGCCGCGCATCCAGCGCGCGCAGGCCGCCAGCGCGGCGGCCCTGGCGGGTGCCGCGCGCCGCACCGACGCGCTGGCGTCCTGATCCCGACGCGAGGGACGGCCGCATGAGGTTCGATTTCTTCCGGCGCCCCGGCGTCGACGGCAACGGCGCGCCAGCCGACGCAACGCCCGCCATCACGCCCGCAGTAGGCGCCGACGGCCACGTGGCCTACGCCATGCTGCTCGACGGCAAGCGCCGCGTGGTCGGCTACCGCATGGCCTGGCGCGCGGCCGGGCAGGGCACCGACGCGGGTGCCGCCGCCGGCGTCAAGGCGCTCATGGACACGCTGGGCCTGCACCTGAACCCGGGCGGCCACGGCTGGCTGCTGGGCGGGCAGATGGTGTTCGTCGACGTCACCGTCGATGCGTTGTTCCAGAGCGAGCTGCAGTCGCTGCCGCCGCGCAACGTCGTGCTGTGCATGAAGGCCGACGAGCTGATGGACGCCGACATGCGCTCCATCCTGCTGTTCCTGCGCGAGCAGGGCTTCGGCTTCATGC
The DNA here is from genome assembly GCF_001591345.1 of Variovorax boronicumulans NBRC 103145. GTDB lineage: Bacteria > Pseudomonadota > Gammaproteobacteria > Burkholderiales > Burkholderiaceae_C > Variovorax > Variovorax boronicumulans. Next base: position 132,219 of record NZ_BCUS01000002.1, read on the forward strand.
TGTGCGGCGGCGTCGCGCTGCCGGACGACGATGAGCTGCGCGCCATCGTCACGCACCGTGAGGTGCTGCCCTCCCAGCTGGCGGACGTGTCGCCCACCGGCCCGGCGCCCATCGCCGCGCGCGTGGCGAACTGGGCCGAGTTCGAGGCCTGCGCCGCGCGCGGCGTGCAGGTCTTCGTCGACGGCGCCGTGCGGCTGCCGCCGGCGCGCGACAGCGCCGACGCGCTGCAGCCCGAGTCGCAGCTCATCGTGCACCTGATGCAGATGATCCTGCGCAACGAGGACGTGCGCGCCATCGAGGGCGCGCTCAAGCACGACGCCGCGCTCACCTACCGGCTGCTGCGCTACATCAACTCGCCCTCGGTCGGCCTGGCGGTGGAGATCCACTCGCTGCGCCATGCGGTCGCGATGCTCGGCTATTCGCCGCTGTACCGCTGGCTGTCGCTGCTGCTGGCCACCAGCAACAAGGTGAGTTCGCCCTTCATGATGAAGAAGGCCATCCTGCGCGGGCGTTTCGTCGAACTGATGGGGCAGGGCATGCTGCCACCCAGCGAGGCCGACAACCTGTTCGTGGCGGGCATGTTCTCGCTGCTCGACCAGCTGCTGGGCGTGCCGATGGAAGGCGTGCTGCGCAAGGTGCAGCTCACCGAGGCCGTGCAGCAGGCGATTCTGTCGCGCAGCGGCGTCTACGGCCCCTTCGTGGCGCTGGCCGAAAGCTGCGAGACCGACGACGGCCGCGCGGCGCGCCTGTCAGAGGCGCTCTTCCTGAGTGCCGCGCAGGTCAACGCCGCGCAGCTGTCGGCGCTGGTATGGGCGCTCGACGCCGGCCCCGCCGTGACCGCGCCGCCTGCCTGACCCCCGGAAATGCAAGGCTTTTGCGCGTCTGATCGGCCGATTGGAAACGGCGGTTTCCGTGACCATTGAAAGTCACGCTTCCAGGCTGGCTGTGACGACCGAGTTCCACTTTACCGACCACGACTTCTCCAGAATCCGGACCCTCATCCACCGCCGCGCCGGCATCGCCCTGGGCGAGCAGAAGCGGCAGATGGTGTACAGCCGGCTGTCGCGGCGCCTGCGCGAGCTGCAGTTGCCGGCGTTCGCGCCGTACCTGGACCAGCTCGAGGCGCGCCACGACGGCGACGAGTGGCAGCTGTTCATCAACGCGCTCACCACCAACCTCACCTCGTTCTTTCGCGAGGCGCACCACTTTCCCACGCTGGCCGACCATGTGCGCAAGCGGCCGGGCCCGGTCACCGTGTGGTGCGCCGCCTCCTCGACGGGCGAGGAGCCGTACTCGATCGCCATCACGCTGATGGAAGCGCTGGGCGAGCGCGCGGGCTCGGCCCGCGTCATCGCCAGCGACATCGACACCGCGGTGCTGGCCAAGGCCGCCACCGGCGTCTTCACCACCGAGCAGGTGCGGCGCCTGTCGCCCGAACGGCTGCGGCGCTTCTTCAACAAGGGCACCGGCACCAACGCCGGCAAGGTGCGCGTGCGCCCCGAGGTCGCCACGCTGGTGAAGTTCTCGCGCGTCAACCTGCTGGACGGCGCCTGGTCGGTGAAGGAGCCGGTGGACGCGATCTTCTGCCGCAACGTGATGATCTATTTCGACAAGCCGACGCAGAAGAAGGTGCTCGACCGCTTCGCGCCGCTGCTCAAGCCGGGCGGCCTGCTGTTCGCCGGGCATTCCGAGAACGCCTCGCTCGTCAACCCGGCCTTCCGCCCGCTGGGGCAGACGGTGTACGAGCTGTCGCGCACGCCGGGCACCGCATGAGCCTGGCGAGCCACCACTACTTCGACCGCGATGTCGGGCGCATGGCCGTGAAGCTGCTGCCCTCGGAGTACTACGTGACCACCGACCACACCGTGCTGAGCACCGTGCTCGGCTCCTGCGTGGCCGCCTGCCTGCACGACGCCCAGGCGGGCGTGGCCGGCATGAACCACTTCATGCTGCCCGACGACGGCGAGCCCGGTGGCGGCTCGATGCGCTACGGCGCCTTCGCCATGGACGTGCTGGTGCGCGAGCTGGTGCGCGCGGGCGCGCGGCGCGAACGGCTGCAGGCCAAGGTGTTCGGCGGCGGCGCGGTGCTGGCCGGCATGACCACGCTCAACATCGGCGACCGCAATGCCGACTTCGTGCTGCGCTACCTGGAGGCGGAACGCATCGAAGTGGCGGCGCAGGACCTGCGCGGACCGCACGCGCGCCGCGTGTGCTTCCTGCCCGAGAGCGGCAAGGCCGTGGTGCGCCGCCTGCGCGCACAGACCGAGGTGCTGCGGGTGCGCCGCGACGAAGGCGAACTGCTGCGCCGGCTGTCGGTGCCCGCCGCGCCGCACGAGATCGACAGAACCAAAGGAAGCCGGTGAGCCTGCCAAGCAAGAAAAAGATCAAGGTGCTCTGCGTCGACGATTCGGCGCTGATCCGCAGCGTGATGAGCGAGATCATCAACAGCCAGAGCGACATGACCGTGGTCGGCACCGCGGCCGACCCGCTGGTGGCGCGCGACCTCATCAAGGTCACCAACCCCGACGTGCTCACGCTCGACGTGGAAATGCCACGCATGGACGGCCTGGAGTTTCTCGAGAAGCTCATGCGCCTGCGGCCGATGCCGGTGGTCATGGTGTCCTCGCTCACCGAGCGCGGCTCGGAGATCGCGCTGCGCGCGCTGGAGCTGGGCGCCATCGACTTCGTGACCAAGCCGCGCCTGGGCGTGCGCGACGGCCTGCTCAACTACACCGAGCTCATCGCCGGCAAGATCCGCACGGCCGCCAGTGCGCGGCTGCTGCCCGCGCGCCCAGCGGCCACGGCGGCACGTACCGCGCACGAGGCCGCGCCCGAGGCGCTGCTGCGCAGTCCGCTGCTGAGCACCGAGAAGCTGCTCATCATCGGCGCCTCCACCGGCGGCACCGAGGCCATCCGCGAGGTGCTGCAGCCGCTGCCGCCCGACGCGCCCGCGGTGCTCATCGCGCAGCACATGCCGGCCGGCTTCACGCGCTCCTTCGCGCAGCGCCTGGACGGCCTGTGCCGCATCCGCGTGAAGGAGGCGGAGCAGGGCGAGCGCGTGCTGCCCGGCCATGCCTACATCGCGCCGGGCGGCTTTCACCTGTCGCTGGCGCGCAGCGGCGCCAACTACGTGGCGCACCTGGACCAGGAGCCGCCCGTGAACCGCCACCGCCCATCGATCGACGTGCTGTTCGATTCGGCCGCCAAGCACGCGGGCAAGAACGCCATCGGGATCATCCTCACCGGCATGGGCAAGGACGGCGCCGAGGGCCTGCTGCGCATGCGGCGCGCGGGCGCGCACACGCTGGCGCAGGACGAGGCCAGCTGCGTGGTCTTCGGCATGCCGCGCGAGGCGGTGGCGCTGGGCGCGGTGGACGAGGTGTCGCCGCTGAACGAGATCAGTCGCCGCGTGATGGCGCACCTTCGCACGTTCGGTGAACGTGCGAACCGGGTATGACGAGTTTGAACAACGACCTGTGGAGCTGGAAAAAATCGTGATCGACAAGAGCATCAAGATCCTGGTGGTGGATGACTTCCCGACCATGCGGCGCATCGTGCGCAACCTGTTGAAGGAGCTGGAGTTCCTCAACGTCGACGAGGCCGAGGACGGCGTGGCCGGCCTGGAGAAGCTGCGCGGCGGCAGCTTCGGCTTCGTGGTGTCCGACTGGAACATGCCCAACATGGACGGCCTGACCATGCTGCAGACCATCCGCGCCGACCCCGAGCTGAAGACGCTGCCGGTGCTGATGGTCACGGCCGAGGCCAAGAAGGAAAACATCGTCGCGGCCGCACAGGCCGGCGCCAACGGCTACGTGGTGAAGCCCTTCACCGCGGCGACGCTGGAAGAGAAGATCACCAAGATCTTCGAGAAGCTGGCCAAGGCATGAGCCAGGACACCGCCGGCGCGGCAGACGCCACCAACAACACCACCGAGGAACTGCTGGGCCGCATCGGCCACCTCACGCGCCAGCTGCGCGAAGGCCTGCGCGAGCTGGGCCTGGACAAGCAGGTGGCCAAGGCCGCGCAGGCCATTCCCGATGCGCGCGACCGCCTCAACTACGTGGCGGCCACCACCGAGCGCGCGGCGCACCGCGCACTCAACGCCATCGACGTGGCGCAGCCGCTGCAGGAAGCCCTGGCCACCGACGCCAAGGCCCTGACGCAGCGCTGGGACCAGTGGTTCGAGAACCCGATCGAACTCGACCAGGCGCGCGAGCTCGTGCTGGACACGCGCGGCTACCTGAACGACGTGCCCCAGCGCGCCAGCGCCATCAACACGCAGCTCATGGAGATCCTGATGGCGCAGGACTTCCAGGACCTCACCGGCCAGGTCATCAAGAAGATGATGGAAGTCGTGAACGACGTCGAGACGCAGCTGCTGCAGGTGCTGATCGACAACTCGCCGCCCGAGAAGCGCCACGAGGCCGTGCAGAGCCTGCAGAACGGGCCGCAGGTGAAGCCCGGCAACCCCGACGCCGTGACCGACCAGGCGCAGGTCGACGACCTGCTCGAAAGCCTCGGTTTCTGAGCCGCTCGCAGCCTGCTTGATTGGCCGAATTGCAGGGCGATACCGGCCCTGATCGGCAGATTGTTCCGCACCACCGGATCCAATAATTTGGTTCTGGGCAAGGCGTACTTCGCCAGTGCTGGTTCGGAGCATGAATGGCTGAGGAAAGCGATCTCGAGAAAACGGAACCCGCCTCCGAGCGGCGCCTGGAGAAGGCGCGCGAGGAAGGCAACGCGGCCCGTTCGCGCGAGCTCACCACCTTCGTCATGCTCGCCACAGCGAGCGCCGGCCTCTGGCTGGCGGGCGAGTCGCTCGGCGCGAGCCTGAGCGGCGCGTTGCGACGCGGCCTGCAGTTCGAACGCGCCAGCGCCTTCGACCCCGCGCACATGCTCTCGCAGAGCGGGCTCATGGTGCTGCATGCACTCATCGCCATCGGGCCGCTGTTCGCCATGATGGTCGTGGCCGCCGTGGCCGCGCCGCTGATGCTCGGCGGCTGGATGTTCTCCGGCAAGGCCGTCGCGCCCAACTTCGGCAAGCTCAACCCCCTGGCCGGCATCGGCCGCATGGTCTCGGCGCAGGCACTGGCCGAACTCGTGAAGGCGCTGGCCAGGTCGGCGCTCATCGGCGGCGTGGCGTGGTGGGTCATCGTGGACGACATCGAGGCCGTGATGGCGCTCATGTCGCAGCCCGCGCACGAGGCGCTGCCGCATGCGCTGGTGCTGGTGGCCAAGCACTGCGCGCTGATCGCCGCCACGCTCTTTCTCGTCGCGCTCGTCGACGTGCCGTTTCAGCTCTGGAACTACTACCGCAAGCTGCGCATGTCACGCGAGGACGTGCGCCAGGAGCACAAGGAGAGCGAAGGCGATCCGCACATCAAGGCGCAGATCCGCCGGCAACAGCAGCAGATGGCACGCCGCCGCATGATGGCCGAGGTGCCCAAGGCCGACATCGTGCTCACCAACCCGACGCACTTCGCCGTCGCGCTGCAGTACCTGGACAGCGACATGCGCGCGCCGCGCGTGGTCGCCAAGGGCACCGAGCTGGTGGCCGCGCGCATCCGCGAGATGGCGAAGGAGCACAAGGTCGCGATCCTGGAGGCGCCGCCGCTCACGCGCGCGCTGTACCGCCACACGAAGCTGGGCGAAGAGATTCCGGCCGGCCTGTACACCGCCGTGGCCGAGGTGCTGGCCTGGGTGTACCAGCTCAAGCGCTGGAACAGCGAGGGCGGCGAGGCGCCGCGCACGCCGACCGACCTGCCGGTGCCGGCCGACCTGCAGTACGCGCCGGCGGTGGCATGAACGGATTGAACGACCTGATGCGCCTGCCGGCGCGGATCTTCTCCGGCTCGCAGTTCAAGGGGCTGGCGGGCCCGATCCTCATCATCCTCATCCTGAGCATGATGGTGCTGCCGCTGCCGCCCTTCCTGCTCGACCTGCTGTTCACCTTCAACATCGCGCTGTCGGTGATGGTGCTGCTGGTGAGCATGTACACCATGAAGGCGCTGGACTTCGCGGCCTTCCCGGCGGTGCTGCTGTTCTCGACGCTGCTGCGCCTGTCGCTCAACGTGGCCTCCACGCGCGTGGTGCTCATGCACGGCCACACCGGGCCCGACGCGGCCGGCAAGGTGATCGAGGCCTTCGGCCACTTCCTCGTGGGCGGCAACTTCGCGGTGGGCGTGATGGTGTTCATCATCCTCGTGCTCATCAACTTCATGGTGATCACCAAGGGCGCGGGCCGCATCGCCGAGGTGGGGGCGCGCTTCATGCTCGACGCGATGCCGGGCAAGCAGATGGCGATCGACGCCGACCTCAATGCCGGCCTGATCGGCGAAGAGATCGCCCGCAAGCGCCGCGCCGAGGTGGCGCAGGAGGCCGACTTCTACGGCTCGATGGACGGCGCCAGCAAGTTCGTGCGCGGCGACGCGATCGCGGGCCTGCTCATCATGGTGATCAACATCATCGGCGGCCTCGTGGTCGGCATGCTGCAGCACGGGCTCGACTTCTCCACGGCCGGCAAGACCTACACGCTGCTGGCCATCGGCGACGGCCTGGTGGCGCAGATTCCGGCGCTGGTGATCTCCACCGCGGCCGGCGTGATCGTGTCGCGCGTGACCACCGACGAAGACGTGGGCAGCCAGCTCACGGGCCAGCTCTTTTCCAACCCACAGGTGCTGTTCCTCACGGCCGGCATCGTCGGCCTGCTGGGCATGATCCCCGGCATGCCGAACCTGGCCTTCCTGCTGATCGCGGGCGGCCTGGTATGGCTCGGCAAGCGGCTGGTGCAGCGCAAGCCGCAGGTCGCCGCGCAGCAGGCCGCCGCGGCCGCCGCCACGCAAGGAGCGGGCGTGCCGGTCTCGGCCGAGCAGGCCGAAGCCACCTGGGACGACGTGGCCATGGTCGATCCGCTGGGCATGCAGGTCGGCTACCGGCTGATCCCGCTGGTGGACCAGTCGCAGCAGGGCGAGCTGCTGGGCCGCATCAAGAGCATCCGCAAGAAGATCGCGCAGGAGCTGGGCTTTCTCGTGCCGGTGGTCCACATCCGCGACAACCTGGAGATCAAGCCCAACGCCTACGTCATCAGCCTGAAGGACGTGGAGATCGGCCGCGGCGAAGCTTTTCCCAACCAGTGGATGGCGATCAACCCCGGCCAGGTGACGGGCACGCTGACGGGCACGCCCACGCGCGACCCGGCCTTCGGCCTGGAGGCCACCTGGATCGACGCCAGCCTGCGCCAGCAGGCACAGGTGTACGGCTACACCGTGGTCGATGCCTGCACCGTGATGGCCACGCACCTGAATCACCTGATCCACACCCACGCGGCCGAGCTGCTGGGCCGCCAGGAAGTGCAGCAGCTGCTCGACCAGATCGCCAAGACCGCGCCCAAGCTCACCGAAGACCTGGTGCCCAAGGTGCTGTCGCTGAGCACGCTGCACAAGGTGCTGCAGAACCTGCTCGACGAAGAGGTGCCGATCCGCGACATGCGCACCATCCTGGACGTGATGGCCGAGCACGCGCCCACGGTGAAAGACCCGACCGAGCTCACCACGCTCACGCGCCTGGCGCTGGGCCGCGCCATCACGCAGCAGCTGTTCCCGGGCGACGAGGAGATGCAGGTGATCGGCCTGGACGGCTCGCTCGACAGCGTGCTGCAGCAGGCCCTGAACAACAGCAGCGGCATCGAGCCGGGCATTGCCGACAACCTGCTCAAGCAGGCGCAGGCCGCCATGGTGCGCCAGGAGCAGATGGGGCTGGCGCCGGTGCTGGTCGTGCAGCACGCGCTGCGCGTGCTGCTGTCGCGCTTCCTGCGGCGCAGCCTGCCGCAGCTCAAGGTGCTCTCGCACGCCGAGATCCCTGACGCCCGGACCATCAAGATCACCGCCGCCATTGGAGGACGAGCCGTTTGAATCCCCAGACCGACGTGCGCACCACCGCACGCAAATTCGTCGCCGCCACCGGCCGCGATGCCCTGCGCCTGGTGCGCGAATCGCTCGGCGCCGAGGCCATCGTGCTCACGCACCGTGCCACGGCGCAAGGCGTCGAAATCGTCGCCATGGCCGAGGGCGATGTGCAGCAGACGGTGCAAACCGCGGTGCCCGCAGCCGCGCCTGCCACGGCCGCATCCGCCGACCCCACCGTGCTCAGCGAACTCCATTCGATGCGCGGCATGATCGAGGAACAGCTCGCCAGCGTGGTCTGGAGCGACAGCCAGCGCCGCGACCCCGTGCGCGGTCGCCTGCTGCGCACGCTGCTGGGCGCCGGCTTCAGCGCGCGCCTGTCGAAGGCCATGCTCGAGAAGCTGCCCACGGGCCAGAGCTACGCCGACGGCATGGCCTTCGTGCGTTCCGAGCTCGTGCGCGCGGTGCCGGTGCATGAAGACGAAGACGCGCTGTTCGCGCAGGGCGGCGTCTACGCATTGATGGGCCCGACCGGCGTCGGCAAGACCACCACCACCGCCAAGCTGGCGGCGCGCTGCGTGATGCGCTTCGGCGCCGACAAGCTCGCGCTCGTCACCACCGACAGCTACCGCATCGGCGCCTACGAGCAGCTGCGCATCTACGGCCAGATCCTCAACGTGCCGGTGCATGCCGTGAAGGACGCGGCCGACCTGCAGCTGGTGCTGCACGACCTGCGCGACCGCCACATGGTGCTCATCGACACCGTCGGCATGAGCCAGCGCGACCGCGCCGTGCCCGAGCAGATCGCCATGCTCGGCAGCAGCCAGCGGCCGGTGAAGCGGCTGCTGCTGCTCAACGCCACCAGCCACGGCGACACGCTCAACGAGGTGGTGCACGCCTACCGCCAGGGCCATGCGCTGGCGGGCTGCATCTTTACCAAGGTCGACGAGGCCACGCACCCGGGCGCGCTGATCGACACCGTGATCCGCCACCGCCTGCCGGTGCACTACATCTCGGGCGGCCAGAAGGTGCCCGAGAACCTGCTGCGCGCCGACCGCGTGCAGCTGGTGGACAGCGTGTTCCAGCCGCGCCAGCACAGCCCGTTGTTCGTGCCGGCGGAAGCTGATCTGCCCGATGAGGCCGCGCCTTCGCCGCAGGCACAGGGCGAGACCGATCGCCTGCGCCTGCGCTACCAGAGCCTGATCCGTGCGATGGCGCACGACGCGCAGGAACTGGCGACGACGGCCGGCGCGCTGGCCGGTGCGCACATCGGCTTCGATGGCGCGCGCACGCTGTGGCGCCAGGCCGGTGACGAGGCCATCGATGCCAAGGCTGTGCTGCACGAGCTGTCGGCGTTTGCGCGCGGCGAGCTGGCTTCCGGCTGCGACACCTACGTCCTCGCGCTGGCCGGGCAGGTGGGCCTGCGCGCGACCGACAGCGGTGATGCCTACGTGTGCCACGGCAGCCTGCTGCTGTCCGACCGCAGCGGCTTGCCGCTGGCGGCGCCGAACCAGTGGCTCTCGACCGCAGCGGCGCGCCAGTCGGCCGCGCCGGGCCAGCGTCAGGCGCAGTGGTTGCAGCAACAGGATTTCGGTAAGGGGCTCGTGCATGTGCTGGGCAAGCCACCGGCGGTCGAACAGGTGCTGTCGTGGCAGGCCGAGGGATCGAAGTGGCTGGCGCGCGCGCCCGGCAGCACCGCCGTGACGGACGCGCACACCGGCGCCGCGACTACGGTCGCGCGCCTGGCCTTCGCGTTCGACGACACGACCGAGCGGCCCGTGCGCTATCGCGGCAAGGCCGCGCTGCAATGCGAAGCGCAGGTCGAGGTGTTGCCGCGCACCACCATCGACCGCGACACCCTGCCCACGCTGCGCTGCATCTCTGTGCGCGTGGTCGATGCGCGCAGCCGCAAGCTGCTGTCGCAGACCTGCGTGCTCACCAACCTGGGCGATGAAGTGAGCGCACCGCAGCTCGCGCAATGGCAGGGCTGGGCCGGCGACGCCGAACCGTGCTTCCGCCTGCTGCGCGACGGCGTGCAGCTCGTGGGTGGCGTGGGCGAGCCCGGCGATCCGCACATGATGAAGCGCCTGCTCGTCGCCGGCCAGGTCACGACCACCGTGTGGCGGCTGCTGCAGGCCGAGGGCGAATGGGCCGACCGCACGCGCCTGCTGCTGGGCCAGCTCACGGGCCGCGCCCCGCGCGCCGGCCGCGCGCTGACGGGCGGCGCGCTGTACGCGGGCGTGGGCAAGCTGTTCCTGCTGCTCGATGCGCTGGGCACCGAATCGGCAGCGCCTGCGCAAGCGCCGCGCGCGCTGGAACGCCTGGGCTGAAGGCGATGAGCGCACGCGTCACGGACCAGGCCGACGGGCTGCGCCGGCTGCTCGGGCAGGCGCCGGTGCGCGTCGTCGCCGTCGCGGGCATGGGCCCCGGCGCGGGCGCGACCACGGCTGCGATGAGCCTGGGCGCGGCGCTGGCGCAGCAGGGCAAGGACGTGCTGCTGCTCGACGAGCACCATCCGACGATGCGCTCGGTGTGCGATGTGTGGGCGCTCCGTCCTCACGGCACGCTGGCCGATGTGGCGAGTCGGCGGTTGCGCATCGACCAGGCCGCTGCGAGCGCGGTGTGCGGCGTGCAGGTGCTGCCCGCATCGCCCGGCGCGAGCATCGACCCGCGCACGCTGTGGCCGCGCGGCATCGTGCTGGTCGATGCGGCTTTCGACGACGAAGGCCGCCTGTCGCCGCTGGCGCAGGGCGCCGACGAACTGCTGCTCGTGCTGCAACCGCACCCGGCGGCCATCACCTCGGCCTACGCGGGCATCAAGCGCCTGCACCGTGCGCATGCGCTGAAGCAGCTGCGCTTCCTGCTCAACGGCGTGGCCGATGCGGGCACCGCGCAGCAGGTCATGCACAACCTCGCGCAAGCCGCCAGCCGCTACCTCGCGCTGTCGCTGCTGCCCGTGGGCTGGGTGCGCACCGACCCTTGGCTGGCCGATGCGGCGCGGCTGCGCCAGACCGTGGTCGAGGCCTTTCCGGCCAGCGCGGCGGCGGTCGATTTCCGTGCCATCGCCGACGAGATGGGCCGCTGGACCTGGCGCACGCCCGCGCGGCCGGCCGTGTTCCCGCAGGCGCTCGCGGCCTGAGACACGACCACGAGGACGGACGGCCGTGTACACCGCACAGGGCACCATCGAGAAATCGCATCTGCTGGAACAGCACCAGTCGCTGGTGCGCCGCATCGCGCTGCAGATGATGGCGCGGCTGCCGGCCAGCGTGGAGCTCGACGACCTGATCCAGGCCGGCATGCTCGGCCTGCTCGACGCGTCGAGCCGCTACCAGGACCACCGCGGCGCGCAGTTCGAGACCTTCGTCAGCCAGCGCATCCGCGGTGCCATGCTCGACGAGCTGCGCGCCAGCGACTGGGGTTCGCGCGGGCTGCGCCAGTCGGCGCGCGGCATCGAGAAGGCGATCCAGGCGCTGGGCCACCGGCTGGGCCGCGCGCCCACCGAAGGCGAGATCGCGAAGGAGCTGAAGGTCGACCTGGACACCTACCAGTCGATGCTGCAGGACATCCAGGGCTGCCAGCTGCTGTACGTGGAAGACTTCGCCAAGGGCGACCCCGACAACCCCTTTCTCGACCTGCATGCCCAAGAGGCGCGCAAGGGGCGCGGCGACTTCGACGACCCGCTGGCGCGCCTGCTCGAAAGCGGCTTTCGCCACCAGCTGGTGGACGCCATCGGCGCGCTGCCCGAGCGTGACCAGCTGCTGCTCAAGCTCTACTACGAGGAAGAGCTGAACCTGCGCGAGATCGGCGCGGTGCTCGAGGTGAGCCAGTCGCGCGTGTGCCAGCTGCACGGCCAGGCGGTGAGCCGCCTGCGCGCGAAGCTGAAGGATTCTCTGTAGAGAAACTCAGCTGGCGTAGCGCGCGTCGAGCGCATCGAGCTCGGGCTTGCGCACCAGCCGCTGCCGCTCGGCGAAGGGCGCGACCAGCGATGGGTCTTCGTCCATGCGCCGCGTGTCGCGCAGCACGGTGAGCGCCTTCTGCATGCCGGCCAGCGCGCCCTGCAGCGCAGCGTTGGCGTACAGCACGATGCCGTAGCCGAGGCCGCCGAGTTCCTCGGCGCCGAAGATCGGCGTCTTGCCGCCGATCACCATGTTCATGAGTTGCGGTTTGTGCAGGCGCTGCGGCAGCGCACGAATCTCGTCGGCCGTGGTGACGGCTTCGACGAACAGGATGTCGGCGCCGGCCTCGCTGAACTTCTGCGCGCGCTCGATCGCGGCCTCGAAACCCAGCGTCGCCGCCGCGTCGGTGCGGGCCATGATGAGCAGGTCGGGGTCGGTGCGGGCATCGACGGCGGCCTTGATCTTGTTGACAGCTTCCTCGGTGGAGATCACCTCCTTGCCCGAGAAATGGCCGCAGCGCTTGGGCGCGATCTGGTCCTCGAACTGGATGCAGTCGGCGCCCGCGCGCTCCAGCACGCGCACCGTGTGGCGCACGTTCAGCGCGTTGCCGAAGCCGGTGTCGGCATCGACGATCAGCGGCAGGTTCACGGCGTCGCGGATGCGCGCCGTGTGGTCGGCGATCTCGTGCAGGCCCATGAAGCCCTGGTCGGGCAGGCCGAACCACATGTTGGTGACGCCCGCGCCGGTGACGTAAATGGCTTCGAAGCCCAGGTCTTCGATGACGCGCGCCGACAGCGCGTTGAAGGCGCCCGGCACCAGCACGCCGCGGCGGGCCTCGGCGAGGGAACGGAGGGTCTTGCGAGTCGACATCGGGATTTCCTGTGAATGGATCTGAAAGCTCAAAGGGTGTCGCCGGGCACACGGACCCAGCCTTCCATCAAGACGCGGGCGCTGCGGCTCATGACCGCCTTGGTCACCTGCCATTCGCCATCGACCTGGCTGGCCTGCGCGCCCACGCGCAAGGTGCCCGAGGGGTGGCCGAAACGCACCGCTTCGCGCGCGCCGCCGCCGGCCGCGAGGTTCACCAGCGTGCCGGGAATGGCGGCGGCCGTGCCGATGGCCACGGCCGCCGTGCCCATCATGGCGTGGTGCAGCTTGCCCATCGACAGCGCGCGCACGAGCAGGTCGATGTCGCCGGCCGCCACGGCCTTGCCGCTCGATGCGGTGTAGCCCGCGGGCTTCGCCACGAAGGCGACCTTGGGCGTGTGCTGGCGGCTGGCGGCTTCGTCGAGCGTGCGGATGAGGCCCATGCGCAGTGCGCCATGCGCGCGGATGGCTTCGAAGCGGGCGAGCGCGGCGGCATCGCCGTTGATCGCGTCCTGCAGCTCGGTGCCCGTGTAGCCGAGGGCGTCGGCGTTCACGAAGACGGTGGGGATGCCGGCGTTGATCATCGTGGCCTGCAGCGTGCCGAGGCCGGGCACGTCGAGGTCGTCGACGAGATTGCCGGTCGGAAACATTGCGCCGCCCGCGCCGTCTTCCTCGGCGGCGGGGTCCATGAATTCGAGCTGCACCTCGGCCGCGGGAAAGGTCACGCCGTCGAGTTCGAAGTCACCGGTCTCCTGCACCACGCCGCCGGTCATCGGCACGTGCGCGACGATGGTCTTGCCGATGTTGGCCTGCCAGATGCGCACGACCGCCACGCCATCGCGCGGCACGCGTGCCGCATCGATGAGGCCGTTGCTGATCGCGAACGGCCCGACGGCCGACGAGAGGTTGCCGCAGTTGCCGCTCCAGTCGACGAAAGGCCGGTCGATCGACACCTGGCCGAACAGGTAGTCCACGTCATGGCCGGGCCGCTCGCTCTTCGACAGGATCACGGTCTTGCTCGTGCTCGACGTCGCGGCGCCCATGCCGTCGATCTGCTTGCCATAGGGGTCGGGGCTGCCGATCACGCGCAGCAGCAGCGCATCGCGCGCCTTGCCCGGCACCTGCGCGGCCTCGGGCAGGTCCTGCAGGCGGAAGAACACGCCCTTGCTGGTGCCGCCGCGCATGTAGGTGGCGGGGATCTTGATCTGCGGAAGGTGCGGCATCGTCAGTCGGCTTTCGTGGCGGCGAGGAAGTCTTGGGCAAAACGCTGCAGCACCCCGCCGGCTTCGTAGATGGAGACCTCCTCGGCGGTGTCGAGGCGGCAGGTCATGGGCACGTCGAGCCGTTCGCCATTGCGGCGGTGCACGACCAGCATGAGGTCGGCGCGCGGGGTGCGCGCGCCGGTCACATCGTAGGTCTCGGTGCCGTCCAAGCCGAGCGTGAGGCGGTTGGTGCCCGGCTTGAATTCGAGCGGCAGCACGCCCATGCCGATCAGGTTGGTGCGGTGGATGCGCTCGAAGCCTTCGGCCGCGATCGCTTCCACGCCGGCCAGCCGCACGCCCTTGGCGGCCCAGTCGCGCGACGAGCCCTGGCCGTAGTCGGCGCCGGCCACGATGATCAGCGGCTGCTTGCGCAGCATGTAGGTCTCGATAGCCTCCCACATGCGCATCACCTCGCCCTCGGGTTCCACGCGCGCCAGCGATCCGGCGCGCACCGTGCCGTCGGCCTTGCGCACCATCGCGTTCTTCAGCGTGGGGTTGGCGAAGGTGGCGCGCTGCGCCGTGAGGTGGTCGCCGCGGTGGGTGGCGTAGGAGTTGAAGTCGTCCTCGGGCAGGCCCATGCGCTGCAGATACTGGCCGGCCGCGCTGTCGAGCAGGATCGCGTTCGACGGCGACAGGTGGTCGGTCGTGATGTTGTCCGGCAGGATCGCCAGCGGCCGCATGCCCTTGAGCGTGCGTTCGCCGGCCAGTGCGCCTTCCCAGTACGGCGGGCGACGGATGTAGGTGGAAGCGGGGCGCCAGTCGTACAGCGGCGCGACCTGCTCGCCCGTGTCGGGCTGGATCGCGAACATCGGCTCGTACACCTGACGGAAGTGCGCGGGCTTCACGCTGGCCTTGACGATGGCGTCGATCTCTTCATCGCTGGGCCAGAGATCCTTGAGGCGGATCTCCTTGCCATCGACCACGGTGAGCACGTCCTTCTCGATGTCGAAGCGCACCGTGCCCGCGATGGCGTAAGCCACCACCAGCGGCGGCGAAGCCAGGAAGGCCTGCTTCGCGTACGGATGGATGCGCCCGTCGAAGTTGCGGTTGCCCGAGAGCACGGCGGTGGCGTACAGGTCGCGATCGACGATCTCCTGCTGGATGGCCGGATCGAGCGCGCCCGACATGCCGTTGCACGAGGTGCAGGCATAGGCCACCACGCCGAAGCCCAGCTGTTCGAGCTCGCGCATCAGGCCGGCATCTTCCAGGTACAGCGTGACCGCTTTCGAGCCGGGCGCGAGCGAGGTCTTGACCCACGGCTTGCGCGCCAGCCCCACGCGGTTGGCATTGCGCGCGAGCAGGCCCGCGGCGATCACGTTGCGCGGGTTGCTGGTGTTGGTGCAGCTGGTGATGGCCGCGATGATCACTGCGCCGTCGGGCATCTGGCCGGGCACGTCGTCCCACGGGGCGGCGATGCCGCGTGCCGCGAGGTCGGCGGTGGCGACGCGCGCATGCGGGTTCGAGGGGCCGGCCATGTTGCGCACGACGCTCGACAGATCGAACTGAAGCACGCGCTCGTACACGACTTCGGCGAGCGTGTCGGCCCACAGGCCCGCCTGCTTGGCATAGACCTCGACCAGGCGCACCTGCTCGTCGGCGCGGCCCGTGAGGCGCAGGTAGTCAAGCGTCTGCGTGTCGATGGCGAACATCGCGGCGGTGGCGCCGTACTCGGGCGCCATGTTGGAGATGGTCGCGCGGTCGCCCAGCGTGAGGCTGGCCGCGCCTTCGCCGTGGAACTCCAGGTACGCGCCCACCACCTTCGCCGCGCGCAGGAACTCGGTGAGCGCGAGCACGACGTCGGTGGCCGTGATGCCCGGCTGCGGCCGGCCCGCCAGGCGCACGCCGACGATGTCGGGCAGCCGCATCCACGAGGCGCGGCCGAGCATCACGTTCTCGGCCTCGAGCCCGCCCACGCCGACGGCGACGACGCCCAGCGCATCGACGTGCGGCGTGTGGCTGTCGGTGCCCACCAGCGTGTCGGGGTAGGCCACGCCGTCCTGCGCATGCACGACGGGCGACATCCGCTCCAGGTTGATCTGGTGCATGATCCCGTTCCCCGGCGGGATCACCTCCATGTTGCGGAAGGCCCGCTTCGTCCATTCGATGAAGTGAAAGCGGTCTTCGTTGCGCCGGTCCTCGATGGCGCGGTTCTTCGCGAAGGCATCAGGGTCGAAGCCGCCGCACTCCACCGCCAGCGAGTGGTCGACGATGAGCTGCACCGGCACCACGGGGTTCACCTGCGACGGGTCGCCGCCCTGTTCGGCGATGGCGTCGCGCAGGCCGGCCAGGTCGACCAGCGCGGTCTGGCCCAGGATGTCGTGGCAGACCACGCGCGCGGGGAACCACGGAAAGTCATGGTCGCGCCGACGCTCGATGAGCTGCGTGAGGCTCTGCACGAGGATCGCCGGGTCGCAGCGGCGCACGAGGTTCTCGGCATGCACGCGCGCGGTGTAGGGCATCGTGGCCCAGGCGCCGGCGCGGATCACCTCGACGGCTGCGCGTGCATCGAAGTAGTCCAGCGCGGTGCCGGGAAGGTTCTTGCGGTAGTCGGTGTTCATGGGGCGCTTGTCGCTCGGCACCCGCGCGCAGGCACGGGCACCTTTTCTTCTTCTCGTGTTTTTACTTCCGATCCTGGATCGGCGCGAACTTCAGGTCTTCGGGGCCCGTGTAGTTGGCGCTCGGCCGGATGATCTTGTTGTCGATGCGCTGTTCGATGATGTGCGCGGCCCAGCCCGAGGTGCGCGCAATGACGAACAGCGGCGTGAACATGGCCGTGGGCACGCCCATCATGTGGTAGCTCACGGCGCTGAACCAGTCGAGGTTGGGGAACATCTGCTTCACGTCCCACATCACGGCCTCGAGCCGCTCGGCAATGTCGAACATCTTGGTCGAGCCGGCCTCCTGCGACAGCGTGCGCGCCACGCCCTTGATGACCACGTTGCGCGGGTCGCTCACGGTGTAGACGGGGTGGCCGAAGCCGATCACGACTTCCTTGGCGGCGACGCGGCGGCGGATGTCGGCCTCGGCTTCGTCGGGTGCGTCGTAGCGCTTCTGGATCTCGAAGGCCACCTCGTTCGCGCCGCCGTGCTTGGGGCCGCGCAGCGCACCGATGGCGCCGGTGATGGCCGAGTACACATCGGAGCCCGTGCCCGCGACCACGCGCGCCGTGAAGGTGGAGGCGTTGAACTCGTGCTCGGCATAGAGGTTGAGCGAGGTGTGCATCGCGCGCTCCCACTGTGCGCTGGGCTTGCGCCCGTGCAGCAGGTGCAGGAAGTGCGCGCCGATGGAGTCGTCGTCGGTTTCCACTTCGATGCGCCGGCCCTGCGTGGACCAGTGGTACCAGTACAGCAGCATCGAGCCGAGCGAGGCCATCAGTCGGTCGGCGATGTCGCGCGCGCCGGGCAGGTTGTGGTCTTCCTTCTCGGGCAGCAGGCAGCCCAGCGACGAGACGCCGGTGCGCATCACGTCCATCGGGTGCGCGCTGGCGGGCAGCTGCTCCAGCGCCTCCTTCAGGCTCGCGGGCAGGCCGCGCATGGCCTTGAGCTTGGCCTTGTAGGCACGCAGCTCGGCGGCCGTGGGCAGCTTGCCGTGCACCAGCAGGTGCGCGATTTCCTCGAACTCGCAGACCTCGGCGATGTCCAGGATGTCGTAGCCGCGGTAGTGCAGGTCGTTGCCGGTGCGGCCCACGGTGCACAGGGCGGTGTTGCCGGCGGTCACGCCCGACAGGGCGACGGATTTCTTGGGCTTGAAGCCGGTGGGGGTGGCGGTGTCGTTCATGCGGGTTCCTTGTCTGTAGGCACGGTGTTCAGGTAGGTGTTGCGCAGGCGCGCCGGACGGCCGCGGCCGTCGACGGCCACCATCTCGAACAGGCCTTTCAGCGACGGGCGGGCTTCGCCGTCGGGCGGCTCGGCCGCGCCGGTGACGCAGACCGTGAGCGAGCTGCGCCCGGCGCGCGTCACCCAGGCCCGCAGGCGCAGCACATGGCCGACGGGCACGGGCGCCAGAAACTGCGCGTCGCCCAGGCTGGCCATCACCACGTCGGATTTCGCGAAGGCGCGCGCGGCGAGGAACGCGGCCTTGGACATCAGCAGCAGGGCGTTGCCGCCGAACAGCGTGCCGTAGTGGTTGGCGTGCTCGGGGAACACGATGTCGGTCAGCTCGATGGCGGCGGATCGGTTTGTCATGCTTCGCAATTTACGCAATCGAACGCCCATAATGAAGGCCTGAATTGGCGAATCATTGCGAATGAAGATGGCTGATTTTGCAAATATTGCGAATATCGCAAAGACCCACGAGGTGACCCGATGAGCAAGACCTTCATGGGCGTGCGCCTGCGCACGCTGCGCGCCGAACGCGGCCTCACGCAGGTGGCGCTGGCCCAGATGCTGGGCCTGTCGCCGAGCTACCTGAACCAGATCGAGCAGAACCAGCGCCCGCTCACCGTGGCCGTGCTGCTGCGCATCAGCAAGACGCTCGGCGTCGACGTGCAGCAGTTCTCCGAAGACGAGGAAGCGCGGCTCGTGGCCAGCATGCGCGAGGCGCTGGCGGACAACCCCGGCGGCGAGGCCGTGGCGCTGCCCGAGCTGCGCGAGGTGGCGTCGCAGATGCCGGCCGTGGCGCGCGCGCTGCTGGCCTTGCACCGCCGCCACCAGGAGGCGCAGGAGCGGCTGGAGCTCATGGCCGCCGAACTCGGCGACGGGCGCGGCGACATCTCGCGCAGCCGGCCCATGCCTTTCGAGGTGGTGCGCGATTTCTTCTTTGCGCACCAGAACCATTTCGACCCGCTCGACACCGCCGCCGAATCGCTCGCGGCCGAGGCCCGCGCGCAGGGCGGCCCGCTCGCCGAATGGCTCCAGCAGCGGCTTCTTTCGGCGCACGGCGTGCGCGTGGTGCCGGGCGACGAAGGAGAAGGTGCGCTCGACAGCCAGCGCCGCTACGACCCGGCCCGCCGCGTGCTGCGCCTGTCGGCCGGCCTGGAGCCGGGCCAGCAGGCCTTCCAGCTGGCCACGCAGCTGGCGCTGCTGGAGCAGGCCGCGCTCATCGAGTCGCTGGTCGTGCAGGCCGATTTCGGCGACGCCCCGGCCCACGCGCTCGCGCGCATCGGGCTGGCCAACTACTTCGCGGCGGCCGTGCTGTTGCCCTACGGCCCGTTCCTGCAGGCGGCCGAGGCGCTGCGCTACGACATCGACCTGCTCGCGCGCCAGTTCGGCGTGGGCTTCGAAACCGTCTGCCACCGCCTGAGCAGCCTGCAGCGCCCGGGCGCGTCGGGCGTGCCTTTCTTCTTCATCCGCGTGGACCGGGCTGGCAACATCTCCAAGCGGCAGTCGGCCACGCACTTCCACTTCTCCAAGACCGGCGGCACCTGTCCGCTGTGGAACGTGTACGAGGCCTTCGCGCAGCCCGGGCGCGTGCTGCCGCAGCTGGCGCGCATGCCCGACGGCCGCGCCTACCTGTGGATCGCGCGCACCGTGTCGCACGGCCAGCGCGGCTTCGGTTCACCGAGCAAGACCTTCTCGATCGGCCTGGGCTGCGACATCCGCCACGCCCCGCGCCTGGTCTACGCCAAGGGCCTGGACCTGAAGGACCCCGACGTGCCCACGCCCATCGGCATGGGCTGCAAGGTCTGCGAGCGCGTGGCCTGCCCGCAGCGGGCATTCCCGTTCATCGGACGGCCGCTGGATGTGAACGAGAACGAAAGCCGGTTCACGCCCTACGCCGTGGCCGGTGCGTAGGTACTACCAAGGTACAGGCTGCCCGTCTGATCCCGAGTGCGGTTCGCAGCAACGCGCAGGTTTGCACAGGGCCGTGGCTATGATGGTTGCATCAACAGGGAGTAGAGCCGAATGGCCACAGGTATCCAGAGCGAGGGTCATTCCTCGAGCGTCAGCACGACCGTCTGCTGCGCGTGCGTCCGAACATTGCCGCTGCTGCGCGCGCACGCCTGACATGTCCGGCCAACCTGTGGAAGACGGGCAGCGCACGGACATCGATGCCGAAATGTCGCGCTCGTCCTGGGCGTTCTTCTTCTGGATCTCTTTCTTACCGGCGCTGGCGTTGATTCTTGAGCTGTCGGACGACGCGAGCGTCAACGGAAATCTGAATTCGATACCAGCCGCTATTGGCTACCTTGCGGTTTTCGGACTTGCATTCTTGGCAGTCATGTTTCTGGTGGTGTGGATCATCGGGGGATGGACCAGAACGCGTGCCGTCAGCATCGCAGGGCTTTTTCTTGGGATACCGCTGGCGATACTGGTGTTTGCCCACTTCGGGAGCAGTTGACATGCCAAGGGGCATGGGCAGTGGCAACCCTCGGCGATGCACGCTGTCGGCTGGGCCCGTACCTGTGAGTGAAGAAGTCGGCCGCTGCTTTGGGATGCAAAGCAAAGCGTGAAAGATCTCCAAATCTTGAAACCTCGTCACAACCGTTCTTTGGCAAGAGCCTGCAAGGCCATCGCATCCATTGGCGTTCTCTTGTGCCTTGCGGGATGCCCGCCGGTCCTGATCCCCTATGTCTCACGCGATGTGGAGACCCAGAGGATGGTCGAGATGAAGTTGATGAATCTCGATGCCAATGAGGATTTGCATCTCTTGAAAACATGCCGACTGTCCAGCAGGGCAACGGTCGAAGGCTGCAGCGGCCCCCTCGACGTTTCTTTGCTGGTCCGCCCTGTGGGCTGGTCTGTCAGGAAATTTGCCCTGCAAGATCCTTCGAAAATTGCCAAGGTCACAGAGGGCCGTTTCGGGTTCTCGTTGCGATCGCATTTCTCCGGCGTCCATGGTTTTGGCCGGCCGACGATCGCGAAGCACAACGCGCCGGACACCTTCATCGGTTATTTCGTCGACGCCTACGGTTGGACGTCCCTGGTCTGGCTTGGCAAAGACGCCTTGTCTCCCGACGAATCGGATCCGAAGCCATCGTTCCCGGAGCGACAGTTCCTGCATGTGACCCTGCCGAAGAAGAATGCGAACGCATCGCCTGCATTGGTCCTTCAAGAGGGGGACAAGGTCTGGCTCTTCATGGATGCCGGTGATCAATGTCTGTCCGAGCATTGCTTCGCAGTCGATGAGGTGCTGCAAGCGCGTGTCGACCCAGTGCCCGAGCGATTCAGGAATCGCCGGTTCGAGCTCTACTTCGCTCGCGACCTGCGGTACGAGGCGAACGAGGTCACCACGAAAAACTTCGACGCGGTCGTCAAATCAAGAACGGGGACAGGGGGTGAAAGATCGCTTCTGATCGGGCCGCTTCCGAAGCCGAAGGGAGACTTCGCATTCGATGAACGGGTGATTCCGGCGTCACGTTTCTCTGACGCATCGCCATCGGTCGCTTGCGAATGGGTGTCCTACTCAGCGGGGACGGTGGTGATGCTCACTGCGGAGAACAGTGTGAAGAGCACGATGAAGCTCTCGGGATGTACCGTTCTCGAACCATACGTCCCATGGACCCTCGAGGCACGCTAGTGCGCTTCGAGGGCTCCTTCCGACAGAGTCAGAGCGAGGAGGGAGGCGTGGCGCTCGCCTCGCTCCACCCACCCCCCAGCGCCTTGTAGATCGCCAGCCGGTTCGTCTGCTCCGTGAGCTGCAAACCGATCAGCGTCTGCTGCGCCGCATAGTCGCTGCGCTGCGCGTCCAGCACGTCGAGGTAGTTGGCGGCACCGCTCTTGAAGAGCGACTGCGAGAGCTCGAAGCTGCGCGCGGTGGCGGCGCGCAGCGAGCGCTGCGCGTCGAGGCGCTCGGCCAGCGTGCGGCGTTCGGCCAGGGCGTCGGCGACTTCGCGGAAGGCGGTCTGCACGGCCTTCTCGTAGGTGGCGATCTGGATCTTCTGCTGTGCCTGCGCCACCTGCAGGTTGGCGCGGTTGGCGCCGCCGTCGAAGATCGGCACGCTGATCGACGGCGCGAAGCTCCAGGCCTTGCTGCCGCTCGCGAACAGGCCCGAGAGCGTGCTGCTCGCGGTGCCGGCCGAGGCGGTGAGCGCGATGCGCGGGAAGAAGGCCGCGCGCGCCGCGCCGATGTCGGCATTGCTCGCGCGCAGCGC